>JAPCJS010000048.1 GCA_027886825.1 Nitrososphaerota archaeon | reverse complement strand
TGCCTGTCACTGCCACCTTCAGGCCCTTTAGGTCGGTGCTCAACTGCCGTCCTGTTTCCGCGCGGGTGTGAGAGAGGGGTTCGCCAGTCCCGGGTCTCCAGCCAGTGGGCTCTTGACGGTCCGCACCGTCAGCTTCGTCGTCTGCGGATTCGCCTTCAGCGACGCGATGATGGGTCCGGGGCCCACCCTGCGGAAGAAATAACCCATCCCCCCGTCCCTGAGCTCGTCCGGCGTGGCGTTCGCGAAGTAGAACTCGAAGAGCGCCTCGGTGACCTTGGGCACCTCCGACCTCGGCACGAGGCGCAGGTACATCTCTCCCGTGTTGGGGTCCAAGAGTGGACCGCCCTGGTGCCGGCCATCCTCGGTCCCGCCGATCTTCAGCATGTAGAGGTTGTAGCCCGAGCCCACCCAGCCGAGGGTCTTCGTGGCCGGCCTGAAGCACTGCCTCTCGCAGCCCGTCATTCCGATGGACTCGTGGACACCACCCCACCTCTCCTCCAGTCCGTCGATCAGGGTCGGCTCGAACTTCTCGGAATCGGTGTAGGTGAGTCTGCACGTATCCCTGCCGACGCAGGCTCCCGAGAGCACCCTCAGTTTCGAGTATGACCGGCCGTTTCTGCTACCATATCCGAACTGCTGCATCTCGGCCTCGAACCTCCCCTTGTCTCCCTCGGGGATGTTTGTGAAGACGAGGTCCTGGTTGGGTGTTATGAGGAGCTCGACGTCAAAGGTGTCCATCAGGTGACGGACCATCGTCCTCAGCTTGCCGTTGGGTCCGTCTATCACCCTCCCGTTCTCTATGAACGCGCCGAACGACCAGAGCCCGTTCGACTCCTGCGTCATCCATCCGTGGTGCAGGTGCCTCGCTCCATAATCCAGGTCCTCGATCGGCATCTCGAAATCTAGGCCCGAGACCTCTCGAACCTGTTCCCGATACCAGCCGATCCCCATCTTGAGGACGACGTACTTCATCCTCGCCCAGTGTCGGTTCTGCCTGTCCCCCCATTCCTGGTGCACCTTGACCACGGCGTCGAGCCCCTTGAGCAGGTGCGCCTCGTCGAATATCCCTAAGGGCTGTCCCATCGCGGCGAACGTGGGGTAACCCTGCTTTTCGCCCTGGCCGCCGCCGACGTAGACCTGGAAGCGCCTTACCTTGCCGTCCTCGAGGATGGGCGCTATCCCGAGGTCATTCGTCCTGAGCTCCACACAGTTGTCCGCCACGTATCGGTCGCCCTCGAGGTTGATCGAGGAGAAGGCGATCTTGAACTTCCGATTGAGGAGATTCGGACCGTACTTGAACCTCTCTCCGTCGTCGTCCCCGTCGACCGCCGGTGCCCCCGCCTGACGGAGGTAGGCCGGGTCTATCCCGAATATCTCGATGTAGGAAGCCATGGGAAGGCGGAAGTACTTGCCGGCCATCTGCGCCCACCGGTTCGAGTCGAAGACACTGGAGAACCTAGAGACCGGGCAGCCCATGACGTTCCTCACGTTGTCGCCGCACCCGTTTATCGTGTAGAACCCCGACTCTGCGATCTCGCGGACGCACTCTATCACGTCCAGCTTCTTCACCCAGTGAAGCTGGATGTTCTGCCGCGTCGTCATCCGGAGGGAGGGAACGGGTTCGCCCGTGTAGGTGCTCGATGCGGTGTACCTTCCGGCTACGTCGTCGAGGATCTCCCACTGCCTGCGGGTTATGGGGCCCCCTCCGGGGACAGTGATCCTGAGCATGTACATCCAGTCCTTCTCCTCCCCCGTCGCCGCCCGGTTGAACTCGGTGTAGATGCCGTAGGATTTTGCCAGCGTCTCCGCTACGTCGCTTATCTGTTCGAAGCTCGGGTCCATGAACTGGTGCGTCACATTAGCTGGGCTGTTCACGTCCTTGATGACAAGGCTCAGCCCCTTTGTGCTCATCTTTGCCTTCTCGGCTCCGGAGTAGTCCTCCGGCCGTGTCTTCAGGTTGGGGCGTATCTCTGTCAAGCGATCACCAGGCTACGGGACGGGTAGAGGGCGCACATCTTCTGAGCGTTATTCCCGTGATAATATTAGTAAAGCCTCTTGCCACAATTATTCTCGGAAGAATCTTGATGCTTGGAACCGAATGAATAAGTGTTAAATAAAATGCGGAGAGTCGCTTCGCGCAATTCTTTGCAGCCCAACCCCCACGCGGACCATCGGCCCAGGAAGGATGGTGCTGCTGGCGTAGCTTCCGTCTCGGTAGGCGCGCCCTTCGGAGACTCGGTATCATCCCGAGAGGGAAGAGAGTGAAGGGCATCAGGATAGGGACGCGCAAGAGCAGGCTGGCGATTGCGCAGACCGATATCGTCACGGGCATGATCAGGTCTCGCTTTCCTGCGATCCGGGTCGAGGTCGTGCCGATGAACACGGCCGGCGACCGGCTCCCTCTGGAGAGACGCGCCGAGGTCGAAGGAAAGGCAGTTTTCACCGAGGAGGTCGAGATAGCGCTGATAGGTGGAGCGATAGACCTCGCCGTCCACAGCATGAAGGATCTTCCCAACGAGCTTGCTGAGGGTCTCGCCATAGGCGCCACGCCCGCGAGGGGAGACGTCCGAGACGTGCTGGTGGCGAAGAAGGACGGAAGCACGATCTCCACTCTGAGGAGGGGAGCGGTGATAGGTACCAGCAGCATCAGGAGGAAAGCCCAGCTCAGGTCCATGAGAGACGACATATCTGTGGTCGATCTTCACGGAAACGTCGACACGAGGCTGCTGAGGATCGAGAGGGAGAATCTGGATGCGATCGTGATAGCGGCTGCCGGTCTCGAGCGGTTGGGGGAGTCCCGAAGGATCTCCCAGTACTTCTCCCCGCACGAGATGGTCCCGGCGCCCTGCCAGGGTGCGATCGCGGTCGAGGTGAGGGAGGAGGACGAGTACGTCGGATCCCTGCTCTCGGGCATAGATGACGAGAGGGTCAGGGCCGAGACGACCTGCGAAAGGTCGTTCGCCAGGGCGCTGGGCGGCGACTGCGACGTGCCTGCAGGGGCGAGCGCGGCGCTCGATGCGGGGACGCTCAAGCTCAGCGCGATAATCCTGAGCCCCGACGGAGGTACGATCGTGAAGGGGTCGGCGACTTCGGAGGTCACGAACGCCGAGGGGCTCGGGACCCAGCTTGCGCGGCAGCTGCTAAGAGACGGGGGAGACGAGCTGCTCAGGGGTGCGAGAAATCCTTGACAGACAGGCCTAGGGCCAAGAAGGCCCTGATCACCCGCACCCACGAAGGGAACCTGGAGCTCGCTGGAAAGCTGCGAGCGATCGGGCTCGAGCCCATCAGCGTGGACGTGCTCGCGCTCGCCCCTCCCGAGGACTGGTCACAGGTCGACGAGAGGCTCAGGGAGATAGACGGCTATGACTGGCTGCTCTTCACATCGGCCGCGGGAGCCAGGTTCTTCGCGGAGAGGGCGCGCACACTCGCAATTGCCTCCAGGGATGGTCAGACGAAGATCGCCGCGGTGGGGGCGAAGACGGCCTCAGCGCTCGCCGAGGCCGGATGGAAGGTCGATTTCACGCCTGGCCGCTTCACAACCAGGGCGCTCGCGGAGGAGCTGCCCGGAGGGGGGAAGGTGCTCCTCCTCCGCACCGAGATCGCTGACCGGACCTTGGGGGAAGTGATGCGTCGAAGAGGGTTTGAGGTAGACGAGGTTGCCATCTACAGGACTCTTATCCTCGATCTGGAAGCGATCGAACCGGTTAGCGAAGCAGACATGGTGATCTTCGGGAGCCCATCGGCGGTCGAGGGGATCTGCTCGCAGCTCCCAGAGTCGGTCATGTCCGGGCTCGTCGAGAAGGAGGCCGCTTGTCTCGGGCCGGTGACAGCCGAGGCCGCCAGGGCCCATGGGTTCACACGGATAATCCAGTGCGTCGATGAGAACACATTTGATTCTCTCCTCCGGGAGATCATGGCGGTGAATCACCTTGCCTGAAGAGGGACACAGGTCGAAAAAGGAGAGGAGGCTCAGGAGGCTGAGGTCATCGGAGGATCTCCGGGCTCTCGTGAGAGAGAGTCGCGTACACCCCTCCAGCCTGGTGGCGCCCATCTTCGTCAAGGAGGGCACCGGGATCGTTGAACCGATAGACGCGATGCCAGGCGTAAACCGCTACTCTGTGGACAGGCTTCCCGAGCAGGTCGAGAGGCTCGCGAAGGCGGGGGTCCGATCGATCCTCCTGTTCGGCCTCCCGCTCTTGAAGGACGAGCTCGGAAGCTCCGGCTACTCGCCCGAGGGAGTTATCCCCACGGCGATCAGGGAGATAAAGAAGCACCGGCCGGGAACCGTGGTGATGGCGGACGTCTGTCTCTGCGAGTACACATCGCACGGGCACTGCGGCGTCGTGCGTGGCGGGACGGTCGACAATGACCGGACGCTCCCGCTTCTGGGTCGGGCTGCCGTTGAGTATGCGAGGGCAGGCGCCGATGTCGTCGCTCCCAGCGCGATGATGGACGGACAGGTCCGGGCGATTCGGACCCAGCTTGAAGACGCCGGCCTCGACGACAGGATCGTCATGTCATACTCCGCAAAGTACGCCTCCTCGTTCTACGGACCCTTCAGAGAGGCGGCAGACTCGAAGCCTGCCTTCGGGGACAGGAGGGCGTACCAGATGGACCCCTCCAACTCGAGGGAGGCCCTGAGGGAGATCGAGCAGGACATCGAGGAGGGGGCTGACATCGTGATGGTGAAGCCGGCTCTGGCCTATCTGGACGTGATCTCGAGGGCTCGTGCCCGCTTCGATGTGCCCATAGCGGCGTACAGCGTCAGCGGCGAGTACTCGATGGTCAGGGCCGCTGCGTTGAACGGCTGGCTCGACGAGGCTGGGGTCGCCTACGAGATCCTCACGGCCATCAAGAGGGCCGGAGCCGACATCATAATCACCTACTATGCCGAGCAGGTGGCGGACTGGCTGAGCCAGAGAAGATGAGATGGATGTCTTCTAGACCGGTATCTGCCGATCGAGATGGCGGCGCATCGTGAAGGCTGAGTCACCAGGTCGGCTTATCTGACTATCAGGACCGAGCACGGCGCATGCGAGACCACGCCGTTCGAGACGCTCCCGAGAAGGAGCTTCTTGAATCCACCTAGCCCTCGTGTTCCCATAACTATCAGGTCCACCTCCTCTTTCTCTGCGAACTCGACGATCGCACCGACGGTGGACGAGACAGGCTCGAGGACCTCCCCCCTGGCATCTACCCCGGTCTCCTTTGCAAGCTTCAATATCGAATCGATCGCCTGCCTCGCCCCGGTAGTCCCCTCCTTGTAGTACTCGGTGAGATCGGCGGGCGCTCCAGCCGGTCCCGTAAGGGCGAATCCCGGAGACGCCACTATGCTCAGCGCCACGATCCTGGCCCGATACTTCAGCGCCAGGTCGAGCGCGACCCGAGCGGATTTCTCCGCCGACTGGGAACCGTCGACCGGTACGAGTATCAGCCTTATCGGAAAGGCGTTGTTCACGTCGCTTGATTGCATCTAGGTTCGCGCTGATTCGCCGGCCGGAGCTATTTAAGCGAGAATTCAGGCCAATGCACAGTCCTCGCCGTCATTCGGACTCCACCCTATGGTCGGGGTCACCGAACGCGACGGCTGCTCCTTCGGCCTTTCCTTTCCGGGAGGTTCTTCCGGAGGGCAGGACAAGGAACGAAATGAGGACGACGGAGGCGCGGCTGACTAGCTTAAATAGGACCGCGGCTCGATTTCTCTTTATCATGAGAACTAGCCCCTTTATCAACACAAGGCAGCTACAGGAGATTTCATCCTCCGTCCTGCTGCAGCTCAACGAGCCAGAGATGAGGAAGAGGGTAGCCGAGACTCTCTCAAAGTCGTTCGCGGTCAACATCACGGTCGCTCAGAGGTTACTCGACGTCAGCTCAAAGCCGATGGAGGCCAGGATGCAGGAGCTTCCGAAGATCATCGGGGAGGCCACTGCGGACAGCCTGAAGCTGGGCCTGTCGCTCGCCAACGATATCCTCGATCTCGGGGACAAGCACTCAGCAAAGATCAGCAAGGCACCCACACGAACCACCAAGCAGTAGTGCGAGAGCTGGCCCGTACAGCTGGCCCAGCCTCTTTCTCGTCGAAAAGCCACCTTCCCTAGGATGAAGAAGGTTCGGGGGATCGAGGTTGCAGGTGCCTGCTCAGGTTCATGGATTTCAGTGTGAATATCCCGAAACCAGCCATCGAAAGCGAGAGGAACCACACACTGTGGAAGAGCACGGCGACCGACAGTATCAATGCAGCAACCGCGAGGACACCCTCTACTATGGCGTTGCGGTCGTTCGCGAGGTTGCGGAAGTACTTTGTCTTCGTCCCCTCGTTGCCCGAGCCGGACTTTGGTGTCCGGTACAGGAAGAAGCCCATCCTATCGAAGATCCCATAGAAGAAGCCAATGGAGCCAAGGGTCAGCATGCAGCCGGAGGCGTAGCCGAGCATCGGGATCAGGATCACGTTGCGTAACGTCATCAGGCCCTGCACCCACAGCGCCCACATCCCCGACGCCAGGGAGATGGCAAAAGGCACGGCGACTATCGCCACGTAGATCGGGCTGCTAAAGATAGAGGTCGAGGGTGAGACCACGCCGAACACGACGGCGAGCGACGAGAGGAAGCTCACTATGATCCAGCTGAGACTAGAGAACGGGCTCATCAGCATGAGCACCAGACCGAGCTTCCTTCGGATCGAGATGCCTCTTGCGAGGAGGATGGTGCTCCAGTATTTTGCGATGCACCTCCACCAGCCCTGCGAGGTCCGCGCCACCTGCTTCTTCCAGGCTTCGAGCGTCGAGGGATCCTCGCTCATGATCTTGACGTTGCTGAGGTAGATCCCTCTCTTCCCAGCGAGGTACATCTTGATCGAGACGTCCGTATCGTCGGCAATCCTTCCGTTCGTCCACTGCCCGACGTCCCTCAGATCCTTCGCCCGCACGAGGGTGAACCCGCCCTGGAAGGAGAAAGGTGCGTCGATCCGGTAGGCGCCCATCTTCGAGAGCGTGTCTCCGATGTCCTGCTGGAGCGCGAACAGCTTCGTGACCATATTGTAGTTGCGGTTGTAGTGGCCGTAGCGGAAGGAGACGAACCCCGTTCGGGGATGACCCTCAATCGCCTCTATGCCCTTGCTGAGGATGTCCGGAGCGATTATCGAGTCGGCATCGAGCAGGAGCACGTACTCCCCCACCACCTGGTCCATCGCCTTGTTCAGGGCGCCACACTTGAAGTTCTCCCTGCTCAGCCTCCTCGAGACGACCGCCCTGATCCCCGACCGGCTCAGGTCCCTAACCTTCTCGTCGATGATCTCTATGGTCTGGTCGTTCGAGTCGTCCGCGACGACCACCTGGATCTTGTCCTTTGGGTAGTCCAGGTTCTTCATCGCGTCGAGCGAGCGTTCGATGACGTACTTCTCGTTGTACGAGGCGATGAGTATCGATACCATGGGGTATGCCGAGAGGTGCGCCTCGCTCGCGCCCAGGTCCCTCGGATACCTTATCGAGGTGCCCAAGAGGATCAACCAATAATAAGCAATCGCCAACACCGGAATGCTAAGAACCAGCGTTATCGCGTCAATAAGGAACCAGATTTGGATTGTCAATCATCCGATACCTTCGTCGACTCAGTTGCGCCCTCTCGACTCGTTATGTAAGTCTTTGGATATCTGGTGGCATTCTGGGCGGATTTTTCCATCCAAATTCTCAAAAACTCGTCCTATCGGGGTCCGAGCTACGACGGATTGATTCAGCACCGCCGATTCTGAACTCGGTTCCGTCGGTCATCTCTGGATTGAAGCGATACCGGTCGCGGTTGCGGAGGTCGCAGATTCCCGCGACAAGCCAAGAGAGATATACAGGTTCCCGACCCGGATTGGGCCGACTTAGGAGTAAGCTACCAGAAGAGAATCAAAATGGTCTCACGCAGAGTTTACTTCGCTGTCTTCGGCTCCGGACTCGGTCATGTCAGTCGAATCCTCGACATAACAGAACGGGTCAGGAGAGAGGGGGATGAGTTCCGTTACTCATGCTCCGACCAGGCGCTGAACTATCTCAAGAAGCACGGGCAGGAAGATAACGTCCTGAAGAGCCCCTCCTTCGATGTCAAGTGGACCGAGGAGGGCAGTTTTTCCTCGAAGGATTTCATCCCGCGCTTCCCATACATGTTCAACTCCTTCCTCAAGCAGATAGCCTTCGAGCGGAAGAGCATAGTCAGGTTCGACCCCAGGGTGGTGGTCTCCGACTCCAGGCTTTCGCCCGTCCTGGCTGCCAGAGAGAAGTCCTATCCTGTCGTCACGATGCTGAACCAGTTCAAGGTCAGCTTCCCCCCGAGGTTCAGCGGCAAGGGCGTGGGTCGCATATACGAGAGGTTCGCCGGCGACGTTCTTGGCCTTCTCTGGTCGCTGAGCGACGAGGTCCTGATGACGGACCTCCCTCCGCCCTATACGATCGGGGAGGCCAACCTTGCGGGGACCGACGTCTCGAGGATAGTGCGGTACGTGGGCTTCACCTCGCCTGAGATGGGTCTCAGCGACGAGAGGCTCGAGACGGCGAGAAGGGCGCTCGGCATCGACGGCAGACCGCTCGCCTTCTTCCAGATAAGCGGACCAGACGCCACCAAGAGGATGTTCAGGGATACCGTCCTCCAGTCAACCGACGCGCTGGCGAAGAGGTACAACATTATCATCTCGATGGGTTATCCGAGCGGTTCCGGGGTACCAAAGAGGCTCGCGAACGGGGCCTGGATCTACGACTGGTGTCCGATCAAGGACGAGCTCTTCATGCTCTCCAGCCTGGTGGTGGCGCGGGCGGGCCACAGGACCATAGGACAGTGCATCGACGCGGGCAAGCCGGCGGTTCTCATCCCGATACACAACCACTCCGAGCAGATCGGGAACGCTGGCAAGTTCAGCAGGCTCGGTCTGGGTATCGAGATCAGGTCTGAAAAACTGACCTCCCAGAACCTTGTTGAGTCTGTAGACAGATGCCTCAGCGACTCGAGGTACAGGGACAGCATAGAGAAGGTGAGGGTGGTGTCAAAGAAGTACAACGGGATCGGAAGATGCGCAGAGATCATCGACTCGTACACCTAGAGTCGCGTCTGGAGATCAGCGCTCGGCTGCGAGGCCCGTCCGCGCGACCCGGCGTCTTCTACCTAGATGTTGTAGATTACCTTGCTGCCCTCAAAATCGAACCTGAACCGGTACTCGACCAGTCCCGCGTTCGTGAGAGCGGTCCTTACCTTGTGCCTCCCTTCCTCGCAGTATACCATCAGGAACCCTCCTCCGCCCGCCCCGACTACCTTCCCACCTATCGCCCCGTTCTTCCGGGCTATCGAGTACCAGGAGTCGATGCTCTCGGTCGTCATACCCCTGGTGACGCCCCGCTTGACTGACCAGTGCTCGTGCAGGAGTTCGCCGAACCTTCTCAAGTCTCCGGTCTCGAGGGATTTTTTGCTCTCCAGCCCTATCGCCTTTATCCGGTGCATCTTTTCGACCGCGTCGCTATCGTTGGTCGCGACCTTCTTCTGCTGCTTGCCGAGTATTTCACTGGCGCTCCTCTTGATCCCCGTGTAGAACATCATGATCCCGTACTCGAGCTCAGCGAGCGTGTCGTTGGCGATCCTGAGCTCCTTCGCCGTGACCTTTCCGCGTCTGTCGATCTCGTAGGAGCGCAGGCCGCCCAGACTTGCCGCGTATTCATCCTGCTTTCCGGAGGGCTCGTGAAGTCTGTTCAGGGCGATGTCGCAGGACTCCTCCGCGATCTGCTCGGGCGTCTTCACTATCTTCTGGTGCGCGTACAGGGCGTTCAGGAGTCCGACAGTGAAGCTCCCGGAAGAGCCGAGGCCGGTGGCGGCCGGGACGTCCGCAAGGGAGACTATCTCGATCCGGTCCTTGAATTTCAGGAGTCTCAGCGCCTCTCTGACCGAGGGGTGGTGTATGGCGTCAGGCGATTCGACTATCTCGGTCTGGGAGTAGCTGACCCTGATGCCAGGCTCGAAGCGGTCGTTCAGCACGATGTGCATGTACTTGTCGACCGCTCCGGATAAGAAGAAACCGCCGTACTTGGTGTAGTAGGCCGGAAGGTCGGTTCCTCCCCCGCCGAGGGGCAGTCTGAATGGCGTCCTCGAGACAATCAAAAGGACCCGTTGCGCTCCGATTTGCCGCCTTTCTGCCTAGGATATAACCGATGCTCGACTTCTGGAATCCAGAGCTGCGACCGACCTGGACCGTCCCGTCCGGCTGACAAAGCTAATTAAGAAAGCGTCAGAGGAGCGGTCAGCTGAACTTGCCGCGCACACATGAATACCTCGAAGAGGTCTCGGGCATAGCATCGAAGCTGGACAGGAGGGCCATCGATGACGCGATCGACATCCTCTACCGCGCGTGGAAGAACGACAGACAGGTATTCGCCATCGGGAACGGTGGGTCGGCCTCGACGGCCACGCATCTCGTCTGCGATCTAAACAAATGGGTCTCAGACGCGGCGGGTAGGAAGTTCAGGGCGTTCTCCCTCGTCGACAACATTCCTCTTGTTAGCGCGCTGACGAACGACAACGGGTGGAGCGACGTCTACTACGAACAGCTCCGCAACTTTCTCAGGAAGGGGGACGTGCTCGTCGCGATCAGCGTCCACGGCGGCTCCGGGAGCGACAAGGCGGGACCATGGTCCCAGAATCTGCTCAAGGCGGTCAAGTACGCGAAGGACAACGGCGGGAAGGTCATTGGGCTCTCCGGGTTCGACGGGGGCATGCTGAAGACCGCATCGGACGCGTGCATCGTCGTGCCGGCCGACTCGACGCCCCACGTCGAGGGGATGCACCTCGTGCTCACGCACCTGATCTGCGAGCAGCTGCGGGAGATGGTCTCGATCAACGCCAAGCAGCCCAGAAAGACGAAGTACTGAGCCCAGCGTCACGGAATAGCGGAGAACACGGCCCCACAGCCCAGGTCACCGAGAGCTTAACATAGTCCCGTGGATCAAACCCGGGCGATAAGTGCACGCGGTTGGTACAAATCTTTCTTGATACCGCTTCCCTGTCAGAGATCGAAGAGTTCACGAAGTGGGGGATCGCCGACGGAGTGACCACCAATCAGAAGATATTCCTGTCCGAGGGAGGAGTAGACTTCAAGAAGCGAGTGATGGACATCTGCAACCTCGTCAACGGTCCCGTGAGCGTGGAGACAACGAAGAGCACAGTCCCCGAGCTTATCGTGGAGGGTAGGGAATACGCCTCATGGCACGGCAACGTCGTCGTGAAGGTGGCGATGTTCGGTGATGGCAGAGGACTGCAGGTCGTGAACCAGCTCGCAAGGTCAGGCATCAAGACGAACATGACCGTGATGATGACCTACAACCAGCTGATGCTCGCCGCGAAGGCGGGCGCCACCTACGTCTCGCTCTTCTACAACCGGTCGAAGGAGTCAGGAGAGGACCCGGTGCAGATAATCAGGGACTACGTCGCGACCGCGAAGGAACAAGGCATCCCTGCTAAGCTCATCGTCGGGAGCATCAGGACCCCCGAGGACGTGGCGACGGCCATGGCCGCTGGCGCGCACGTGATGACGATCCCTTCGAAGATACTCAGGCAGATGCCGTTCAGCAAGAGGAGCGAAGAGACGATCGCAGAGTTTGACAAGGCCTGGCAGGACTTCCTCGCTGCCGCAAAGGCACGACCGGTCTGAGCCATCCCCGTATCTCGGATGTCCTGGCTCTATCATAATAATAATCGGTCTGGAATAAGGTCTGCTTCGATGAGAAGAGCCCTAGTCACCGGTGGCCTTGGATTTATCGGCAGCCACCTGGTCGATCGGTTGCTCAGAGACGGATGGGAGGTGGTGGTCCTTGACAACCTCCTGACCGGCCGTCGTTCTAACCTGGAACATCAGAAGGGCAACCCGAGATTGCAGATCAGGGAGGGCGACATCCGCCACCTTCAAACGGTAGTCAGCGCCTCGGTGGGTTGTGATGCCGTCTTCCACCTGGCCGCCCACGCCCTGATGCGCGTGAGCCTAGGTGACCACAGGGCCGACCTCGATCATAACGTGATCGGGACGCTCAACGTCCTCGAGAGTATGTCGGCGAACAAGATATCCGACCTGGTCTTCGCGTCGACCTCTGCGCTCTACGGGGAGGCCGAGGTCGTACCGACACCGGAGGACTACTCGGGGGTCCAGACGTCGCTCTATGGTGCGGCGAAGCTCGCGGCCGAGGCATACGCCTCGGCGTTTGTCCAGCTCACGCCAATGAAGTTCTGGGCGTTCAGGTTCGGGACCGTCCTTGGGGAGAGGTGCAGGAGGGGTGCCATCTGGGACTTTGAGCACAAGCTTCTGAAAAACCCGTCAGAGCTGGAGATACTGGGAGACGGTAAGCAGAGCAAGGACTACCTCTCCGTCAGCGACTGCATCGATGGGATAATGGTCGGCTACGAGAAGAGCTCAGAGCCTGTCAACATATTCAACCTCGGCCTCCAGGAACAGACGACCGTAGACGATGTGGCAGACATAGTCATTGAGGAGATGGGGCTCTCAAACGTCAGGAAGAGATACACGGGTGGCGTCCGCGGATGGATCGGCGACAACCCTGTGGTCTATCTCTCGATCAAGAGAATCCAGGCGCTGGGCTGGAAGCCAAAGGTCTCACCGGCCGAAACGATAAGATCGACGGCAAGATGGACCCTGGAGGAGATCGGCGGAGATAGGAGAGCGGCCTGAGGGGGTCGGGCTGGTGGTGTTGGCATGTCCAGAGTAACTGTCACTGGCGGCGCAGGTTTCCTCGGGAGCAATCTCGCGAGGCGCCTTCTTGACGATGGCCACGAGGTCTCGATCGTGGACGATTTCTCGTCCGGATCGATCCAGAACCTTAGCGGCCTGGACATCATGCAGGAGTGCCTGACCGGGGACCTCAAGGAGTACAGGTTCGCGAAAGAGTCACTCCGCGGAGCCGAGACCGTCTTTCATTTTGCGGCAGAGGTAGGGAGCGTAGCATATCTTCACGGGTCCGACGCGAGAGAGCTAGCGGCCCTGCAGGCCAACCTGGTGATAGACGCCAACGTCTTCCGGGCCTGCCTGGAGAACAACGTCAGCAGCGTCATCTATGCTTCGAGCGTCTCGGTCTACCCCTTCGACGAGCAGGCTGGCTCACATGTACAGTTCAGGGAAGAGGACACTGAGAGGCACCTGAACCCCGAGGGAGGGTATGGGTGGTCAAAGTACATGGGCGAGAAGCAGCTCACCCTGATGCCCGACACTGTCTTTGGGATCGCGCGAATCTTCCACGCATATGGTACGAACATCTACCTGAGGCCGGACAGAAGCCAGGTCATTGCCTCGCTGATCAGGAAGGCCGTAAGATTCCCTAGGGAGGGTTTTGTGATCTGGGGCGACGGGAGCCAGAGGAGGTGCTTCGTGTACATTGACGATGCGATAGATGCACTCATGAGGCTCTGGGTCCACGCCGAGAAGCGGGGGAGCATCACGGTCAACGTGGGCTCGACGGAGGAGGTGACGGTCCGCGAGCTCGCCCGGCAGATAGTCTCCCTCTCAAAGAAGGAGATCCCTCTCGATTTCGACGAGTCCAAGCCCACGGGGGCGCTGAACAGGATGCCGAACCTTGAGAGGGTCAAGAAGACCCTCGACTGGGCCCCGACTACGAGCCTCTCAGAGGGTCTCGCCAAGACGTTCGAATGGGCCGAGACGAGACTCGCTGTGTAATCGATCGCGGAAGCTGAGAAAGAGCATCCTCCAACGATGATCGCGTCGGGGTGCCTGCGCCAGAGCCGCACGAGAACAATGACGCGTCCGGTCACTCGGCTGAGTCCCGGACGGGAAAAGGCGGACGCGCCCTCTGGGCGCCTCTCAGTCGCGACCCCAGTCGATGACCACCGCGGAGTACTCGTCCTTCTTTCCGAGGAGACCCTCGTAGCCCTGCTTGAACTCGCTGGGAGGGAGCACGTGACTCATGAGGTCCTTCGTGTTCAGCTTCCCGCGGCGAATAAGGTCAAGTACATACGCGACGTCTTCCACGTACGAGTGCGTCTCGTCATCCGACGGGATGACCACACGGTCTCGTTCGAGGGCGCCGATGACGGTTATCCAGTTGAGGTGGATGTATCTGAACAGCTGGGTCACGTCCGCGTTGAACGAGGTGAAGGGAGTGCCCAGGAGCACTATCTTCCCCTTCCTCCTCGTGAGTCCGAAGTTCGCCATAATGGTCTCGCTCCTTCCGGTGGCATCCACAACAACATCGGCCCCCTTCGGCTGATACCTTGATATCACGCTCTTCGCGTTCTCGGCGACGGGATCGTATACCCCCAGGCAGGCGCCGACCTTCTCGGCGAGCGTCCTCCTGTTCGCGACAGGGTCGAATGCGATGACGTCGGCGCCGGCGAGCGAGAAGAGCTGGGCTGCGGTCTGTCCTATTATCCCGAGCCCGAAGAGCGCCATCTTGTCTCCCAGCTCCACGCGGCTGAGCCTCACGCTCCCGCTCAGGACTATGGCGGCGAATCGCGCAAGTGCGACCTCCGGCAGATAGAGGTCCCTGGGGACCTTTGCGAAG
>JAPCJS010000159.1 GCA_027886825.1 Nitrososphaerota archaeon | reverse complement strand
TCCTGCGTAGAAGGGGACGCGTTCCATCCGTATCATCATCGGGGCTCCCAGCTCCCCAGACTTGATCATCTGTATCGCCCGGGAGATGGGTTCGTAGAAGAGATAGCACTCGGAGACGTTAAGGATGACGCTCGCCTTTCGCGCGGCGGCGATCATCTCCTTCGAGTCGGCCGCGTTGAGAGCCATCGGCTTCATCACGGAGATGTGTTTCCCGGCCTCCGCTGCGTCTATCACCACCTGCTTGTGCAGCTGGTGCGGCAGGAGGATCTCCACCGCGTCGATCTCTGGGTCGTTGAGCATCTGGTGATAGTCGGTGTAGACCTTGGTGCAGCCCCACTCCTTCGCTCTCTTCTCGGCGAGGGCCGTGTTTAGGTCGCAGACCGCCTCGATCTTCGCATTCTTGACCTTGGCGTAAGCGAAGCCCTGGAATTCTGCGATGCCCCCTGTACCTATGATCCCGACCCTTGTAATTGCCAACTCGATTTTACGCCTGCAACCAGCCCAGTGAGTCGGCGATAAAAACACATGCGCGGATAAAGGCAACCGGAAGAATTCTCAAGGATTATCTTGTTTTTTTCCAGCCACGACCTAAATATTTATCTAACGACTTGCAGGCTGTTCGCCGAGTCAAGTGACCAAGGCCAAGTTCGGATTCTGCATACCCGCATGGACCGGAGCCGGTCCGTGGGACCACCACCTCGATTACAAGCTGATCAAGAACGCAGTCGTTCAGAGCGAGCGACTGGGGTACGATTCACTCTGGATCCCCGATCACGTCATGCTCGGCCACAACAATGAGAACTACGAAGCGTGGACCCTAATGGCGGCGCTGACGCAGATAACCGAACGCATGCACCTAGGAACACTTGTCACATGTCCGACTCACCGAACGCCCGGAATGCTCGCGAAGACGGCAGCTACCATTGACATTATCTCCGAGGGCAGGCTGGAGCTAGGCATAGGGGCTGGATGGATGCGCACCGAGCAGATTGCGTATGGCCTTCCATGGTCCAACGTGGCAAAGGAAAGGATCGGCAGGATGGTAGACACAATCAAGATCGTAAAGGGAATGTGGGAGAATGACAGTTTCACCTACAAGGGACAGTACTACAGCGTCGAGGATGCCATCTGCACACCCAAGCCGATCCAGAAACCGCACCCCAACATCTGGATCGGTGGAGGCGGCGAGAAACTGACAATGAAGATGGCTGCAAAGTACGCAGACGGCTGGAACATTGGCGATGCTGACCCGGAGGGCTACAGAAAGAAGCTCGAGGTCCTCAGGGACCACTGCACCAAGCAGGGGACTGACTACGACCATATCCAGAAGTCTCGGGAGACGTACGTGTTGATCACCGACAGGCCTGAGGACCTGGAAGCGACCAAGAATTGGGGTAACGCCTCGATGGCGGAGCTTTTGCAGCAACTCAAGTACAACGTGAAGGTTCCTGAGAGTTCCCTCGCAGACTGGAAGAGCAAGTACATCATGGGGACCCAGAAGGAGGTCACCGATCGCGTCGCCGAGTTCATCGACGCTGGCGTGCAGCTGTTCCAGCTCTACTTCATAGACTATCCCACCTTCTCCACGATGGATGCCTTTGCGAGAGACGTCATTCCGTCTCTCTAGTCCTCATATGCAAGGCGCCCTCAGTTGCAGGGCCGTGCTTGTCAGGGACGTGTGTCCCCCCACCGTCTCCGCCAGGTCCGCAACTAACTTAACTCTCCAACTGACTTGGTCTGGTGCTTGAGCGAGAGAAATCTCCAGCCGAAGTATGGGTTCCACCCGCTTGCAGATTTTGCCCCACCCGATCGGGTACTGAGCGAGTCGGTCGCCGCAGAGAAGGCCGGTTTCGACGGCATCTTCATCCCTGACCACTTCCACCCGTGGAGCATCGCCCAGGGGACGCCCTTTGCCTGGACGCTGATCGCTTCGATCGCCGAGAGAACCAAGCTGCTCCCTATTGGGACGGCTGTGACTTGTCCCATGCTGCGGTACAACCCCGCCATAGTCGCACAGGCGTTCGCAACGCTCGGAACGATCTACGAGGGTCGCATCTTCCTGGGAGTGGGTACCGGCGAAGCACTGAACGAGGTGCCGGTAGGGTACAGCTGGCCCCGTGGTAGGGAAAGGCTCGAACGCCTCAAGGAAGCCGTCGAGGTGATACGCATGCTCTGGGAAGGCGATCACGTCTCCTTCAAGGGCGACTACTACAAACTGGACGGGGCCAAGCTCTACACCAAACCCAAGTCCAAGGTCCCGATATACGTCTCTGGATTCGGACCGAAGGCCACGCAGCTCGCCGGAGCCATAGGGGACGGATGGATAACCGGCAGTCTCCCTGACGACTACCTCAGGAATCTGCTGATCCCCGCCTACGAAAGGGGACTCAAGGAGGCTGGCGGAAGCCCCGAAAAGTCCGAGCGCATCGTGGAGCTCATATTCTCGTACGACGAAGACTACGAAAA
The DNA here is from genome assembly GCA_027886825.1 of Nitrososphaerota archaeon. Lineage (GTDB taxonomy): Archaea > Thermoproteota > Nitrososphaeria > Nitrososphaerales > Gagatemarchaeaceae > Gagatemarchaeum. The sequence goes on along the minus strand of JAPCJS010000159.1, from coordinate 3,070 downwards.
GGCTCTCGATGCCGCGGGTGCCATTGCGGGTGCATTCTTCCCTGCCGTATCAAAGTATGGCGTCCACGACCCGCGCGAGATCGATGGCTACGGTAGGTTGCTGGACCGGTCCAAGATAGCAGAGCGGATTATGGTCATCGACAACCCTGAAAAACTCATCTCGAGGATGGGGTCGCTCGCCAAGCTGGGATTCTCGTGGATCGAGATCGCAAACCTGAACCCGGATAACAGAAAGTTCCTCGAGTTGGCCGGCGCCAAGATTCTTCCCTACCTGAGAGAAGAGTTCAATGCGCGCTAGCCAACTGTGGCCGGCTCCGGGGATGACGAACGAAAGGCCTACGAGACCTTTATGGTTCTGCCCGTGCTGGCGGACTCGTAGCACGCCTCGACGATCTGGATTATCCTTCTTCCGTCGGCGCCCGTCACCCTGGGTTCCCTGTCCTCCGTTATGCTGGAAAGGAATTCTCTCTCTGCGTAAACGAATGCCTTGGGATAGCTCCACTCGATCTCGTTCGGGAAGGGCCAGCTTTCGTACGTCTGTTCCCTGTACATCGTCCACAGACCGTCGTGATAGTGCATCAGAGGAGGCCCACGGATGATCTGCGTCTCCGCGCCGTTGGCGATCAGCATGCCCTTGGTGCCGACGAACTCGAGGTGATCATCCCACAGCGGGGGCGGTCCGTTGAGGTTTGCGTCGATGGTGCCCCATGAATCCTTCGACCGCAGCATGATCGTCACCACGTCCTCGGCCTTGGGGATATCGTCGGTCCTACCGGTCATTGCCGAGACCTCCTCGAGCTCTCCCAGGAACCATCTCGAGAGATACAGGGGATGAACGAGGCCCTCGATGAGGAGCCCGCCGCCCGTGATGTTGGGATCGTTGCGCCAACCCCCGTAGCGATGGCCTGCCATGTGGGCCGCCCGCATCCGGATCAGCCTTCCGACTCCTCCCTCGGTGATGAGCTTCTTGCACTGAACGAAGGGCGGGAAGAAGATGAGATCGTGGTCTACCATGAGTTTGACCCCTGCCTTCTTGGTGGCCGCGTTCATCTCGTCACACTCTTTCACGGTACGCGCCATGGGCTTCTCTACGAAGATGTGCTTCCCTGCTTCGGCAGCCTGGACCGCGACCTTGGCGTGATACGCCGTCGGGATGCAGATGTCTACGACATCGATCCTGTCATCCTTCAGCAGCTGCTCGACGGTCGGGTAGGAGGTCTCTGCCCCGAACTTCTTTGCTTTCACCGCCGCGAGCTCCGCGTTCACGTCCGTGTACGCGATTATCTTCGAATTGCTCTTCTCATTGTATCCCGGAGCGTGCAGGTCTGAGATTGAACCTGCGCCGACGAACCCGACACCTAAGGTCTTGGGCATGACTAGCGGTGCAGCGGTGCCCCTGAACCGGATTTAAGCTTGATTCGACGCTATCCAGAGGTCAGCGTGACCGCCTTCGATTCTTTGGCCGATGTCACCGCGGCAAGGGCTATCGCCACGGCCGCCCTGCCGTCACGGGCGGTCACCCTGGGCTCCCTATCTCGGATTACGCAGTCAGCGAAGTCCACGAGTTCGTCACGATATGCCTGCGCGAACCTCACGTCGGAGAAATTCTGATACTCGTTGCTGACGCTCTTTTCCTTGAGGACCTGGGCACTCGTCTTGCTGCCTGCTTGGACGACGACGGAGCCCTCTGTTCCGAGCACCTCCGCCGCCGTGTCGTAGCCGTAGACGTTGTAGATGCCCATCTCCGCGTAGCCTATCGCCCCGTTCGAGAGGCTCATCGTTACGATTGCGTTATCGTAGTTCTCTCCCTCGCCTGCACCCTCGTAGTCGTAGACGAGGTTCACCGCCTCCGCGTAGACTCGGCTCACTTCGCTGCCGCTCAGCCACCTGATCACGTCGTAATCGTGGCTCGCCACGTCCAGGAGGGAAGTGCCGCCGAGACTGGGGTCCGCGAACCAGCCCCGCAACTTGAAAGGGAGATCCTTCACCTTCCTGCCGATCAGCAGCTCGCGCGAGCGCGCAGTTACCATCAGGATGCGCCCGACCTCGCCGGCGTCGATCGCCTCCTTGGCTCGCATGTAGCTAGGGTCGAATCTTCTCATGTAGCCGACCTGGAACGTCTTGCCCGACTTCTCCGCCGCCCTCACTATCTCGTCCGCCTGACCTAGGCTCAGGGCGAGCGGCTTTTCCGTGAAGACGTGTTTTCCCGCCTCCAGCGCCGAGATGATCAGCTCCTGCTTCCAGAACGTCGGAACGGCTACCACGACCGCTTCCACGGCGGGGTTCCTGAGAAGCTCCTTGTAGTCTGAGTATACCTCGGTCACAGCCAGCCGCGACGCCATGGTCTTCGTCCTGTCCAAGTTGACGTCGGCGATGGCCACCAGGTTTGTGCTCGGTATGTATCTTGCCAGATTCTCAGCGTGCACGTGGCCCATCCCGCCGACTCCAACGATGCCCACGTTGACCCTCCGGGCCGATGCCATCACTACCGCAGCCATCAGATTGTATTTAGCGATATTCGAGACCGCTCCTCACGAAAGCGCTTCGACCAGGGTCGCGTTGAGGCGGCGCCCTCGGGCAAGACAAGAGAAATAGGCCCGCACTGCATATAAATGGTCAGGGCCAAGCGGAGGTGGGAAGAGCCTCGAAAATCCTTGTAGTCTACGACGCATACGTGCCAAAGGAGTACTTTGAGAAGGCCTTTGCGGAGCTCGGAAAGACGAATGCGGTCCGCTATGCAAAGCTCAGTGGGTTCGGGCAGCAGGCGCCCCAGAATGACTCCGAGAGGTCGATAAGGGAGTATTCAGGAAGCCCCAAAGAGCTGGCGGGCCTTCTGGATGGGGACGACGTCCTGGTCGTACATACGGCTCCGGTAACCGAAGAGGTGCTGAAGGCCTCGCCTAACCTCAAGGCCGTGTTCTGCGCGAGGGGAGGACCCGTCAACATAGACGCAGAGACGGCCACCCGGATGAAGATACCCGTCGTCTCGGCTCCCGGAAGAAATGCCGACGCGGTCGCTGACATTACAATCGCGTTCATGATCATCCTGGCAAGGAAGATAATTCCTGCG
>JAPCJS010000193.1 GCA_027886825.1 Nitrososphaerota archaeon | reverse complement strand
GCTGGTGATATAAAAACGGGCTGAGCCGCCTCACCGGGCTCTACTAGGAGAGCGGAGATTCAAGCTCCTCTGCACTCTGGTAACAGGAAAATCCCGGGCGCACACTGCAGTGCGTATCAGATCCGGGACCCTCAGGCGAACTGCTCTTCTTCCGTCGAGCCCTTCATCGCCAGGGTAGAAGCTGCGCCTGCGCTGATGACGGAGGCCACGTCGTCGAAGTAGCTCGTACCCACGAACGCCTGGTGCTTGACCGCCGCGTATCCCCTGCGCTCGTCCTCGAACTCCTCCTTCTGAAGCCGGACGTACGCGGGCATCCCTTCGTTCGCGTACCCCTTGGCGAGTTTGTACATCGAGTGGTTGAGCGCGTGGAAACCTGCGAGGGTAATGAACTGGAAGCGATAGCCCAGCGAAGCGAGCTCCTCCCTGAAGGAGCTGATCGACTCGGGCGTCAGGTTCTTCTCCCAGTTGAAGGAGGGAGAGCAGTTGTACGCCAGCAGCTTGCCCGGATAGACGTGGTGGATCTCCCTTGCGAATTCAACCGCCTCCTCCATGTCGGGTGTCGCCGTCTCGAACCAGAGCATGTCCGAGTATGGAGCATACGCCATCCCTCTGGCGATCGCGGCCTCGAGGCCGTTCCGCACCTTGTAGAAGCCCTCGGGGGTCCTTTCGCCGGTGATGAAACGCCTGTCGCGAGCGTCGATGTCGGTCGTGACAAGGCTCGCCGCCTCCGCGTCGGTCCGCGCGATTATCAGCGTAGGTGTCCCCGTGATGTCGGCCGCGAAACGGGCTGCAACCAGAGAACGGATGAACTGTGAGGTGGGGACGAGGACCTTTCCGCCCATGTGCCCGCACTTCTTCTCCGACGAGAGCTGGTCCTCGTAGTGGACGCATGCGGCTCCGGCGTCGATCATCGACTTGGTCAGCTCGAAAACGTTGAGCGGGCCCCCGAAACCCGCCTCGCCGTCTGCGACTATCGGGACGTACCAGTCGGTCGAGCTCTTCCCCTGCGACCTCTCGATCTGGTCCGCGCGCTCGAGCGCGTGGTTGATCCGACGCACCAGTGAGGGGACCGAGTCGTGGGGATAGAGGCTCTGGTCAGGATAGGTCTGTCCCGCCAGGTTGGCGTCCGCGGCCACCTGCCATCCGCTCACGTAGATCGCCTTGAGCCCTGATTGTACGGCCTGCACCGCCTGGTTGCCGGTCATCGCGCCCAGGGCGGAGATGCAGCCGCCGCTGGTCTGAAGACCTCTCCACATCTTCTCCGCACCGGCGCGCGCCAGCGTGTGCTCGATCCTGAGGGACCCCCTCAGTCGGACGACGTCCTCCGCAGAGTAGGGGCGCTTGACCCCGTCCCATCTCTTCTGGTTCCACTCGAGTTCTACCGCAGCGATCTCATCAGACATGATCGTGAACTCCAATAAAGGTCCCTAGGCCGGTGACGAACGTAGCAGCAGGCGCGAACCCGCCCAGAGAGGCGATGTCTGCGATTTCCTCGGCAGTGTTCTCTGGCTCCATGATAGATAAAACGTCCAAAATGGGCGTATAAAAGTCATACGTAATTTCTCGACCTACAACGTATGACGTATGTCATATGCGTACAATACGTATTTTTCCGAAAGACTAAAGTAACAGGCGAGCGCGCCGATCGGACGTTTCAATGGAAGTCCGCAAGCTCCAGACGACCAAAGCCGGCACCTTCATCGTGACCATACCCAAGGAATGGGTCTCAAAGCTGGGTCTCAAGAAGGGCGGGCTCGTCTACATGGACCTGGAGGAGGGGGATATCGTTGTGAGTCCCGTTAGCAATACGAGGGTGCCGCCACAGTCCAGACCACTCCAACTCGACGGGAGCCTCGACCAGAAGATGCTCGAGCTGAGCATCACGGCCTCGTACATCCAGGGCCACGACATCACCGAGGTGATCTCGAAGGAGAAGATACTGCCGGAGCAGAAGCGCTGGATAAGGGAGGCGGTGGAGAACCTGGTTGGGGTTGAGATCGCAGAGGAGTACTCGGACAAGGTCGTCCTGCAGAACTTGGTGGACCCGCTGAAGTTCGACCTTGACAGGTCGATGGAGAAATTCTCAGCAACCTCGCTCGCCGTGCTGGCCGATGCAATAAAGGCGCTCGCGACGCAGGACAGGATGCTGGCGCAGGACGCCTACGAGAGGGGGTACCAGTCCACCCGCCTCTACCGCCTGCTGATGCGCCTCGCGATCCAGGTCGTACGGTCCCGGAAGCTCAGGGACGAGATGAAGGTGCACAACATCGAGGAGCTGGTGGGGAGGGTCATGGCGATAAAGGAACTCGGCAGAATCGCCTACTACGCGATGAGGGTGGCCCAGCACGTCCGCGAGATCGAGAAGAGGCCCGACGCGGTCACGGTGGCCACGATCGAGAAGATGGCGAAGGAGACGTCGCAGATGCAGGAGCGGGCCTTCGAGGCGTTCATGAAGAAGGACCTCGGGCTCGCAAGCTCCGTGATAGACAGGATGGATGAGGTCAGGAAGCTCTACGAGGCGGTGTATCTCTCGTCCCTGAGGAAGGAGGGCGCGAAGGAGTCGCTGCCCATCCTGTTGGTCGTACGGGCCATCCGGGGGATGGCGGGCTATACGGTCGCTCTGGCGGACGACGCGGTTCTCGCGGTCTTCGGTTAGCGCTGCTAGACCTCTCTTATTTTTTCTTAGTTTCGAGAGCTTCGCGCAAGCTCCCGCGATCAAGCACCGCTTGCTGATTCTTGAGCGGGCATCGTCCCGGGTAGGAGAGCTAACCTGCCTAGGTAGTGTGAACTCAGAGCTTGATGGGCATCCACCACCTGATCGAGCGGGAATGTTTTACCCAGGTGCACCTCGAACGGGCCGGCGTCGACCAGTTCGTTGAGTTTGCCGATCAACTCGAGGTCCAACCCCTTCTTCCAATATTCACGATCATTGTAGCTTAGCAGCCGGACGGTGGAAGGGACCTTGAGGGCGACCTGCGGTCCACCTGGGGTTGCTGCGCGTCCTCCGTCTCGCATGGTGGTGAGCGCACGGTCGGCCGCGTCGCCACCGGCTGTGAACAGGGCTGCATCGAAACCTTCTGGGGCGAATTCGCGAGCGGAGGCTACTATGTCTCCATGGTGTCCTTCCACGGCACCCTCGGCGCCGAGCCGTTGAGCCAGGGCCACGCCATCCTCACCTGAGGCAATCGCAAACACGTGAGCGCCCATCCGGGTGGCGAGCTGGACGGCGAGGTGCCCGATGCCGCCACTGGCGCCGAAGACCATCAGCTTCTCACCCTGTTTCAGGCCGAGGATCTCATCGAGCCCGCGCAAACCGGTCGCACCGTCTATCATCAGAGCGCCCGCCTGCTCAGTCGACAGGTTTGAGGGAATCGGTGAAGCCCACGCCGCGTCAAGCGCCGTGTACTCGGCGAAGAATCCCCGTTTTGGGTTTGTTCCCCAGTTGAGCCCGTAAACTGAATCACCTCTTCGGAACTCGCTGACCTGATCTCCGACCGCAACGACCTTGCCTGCGCCTTCTGAACCTAGCACCCAGGGGAAGTCGGGGTTGATTCCTTGCATCCTAGCAATGATCCCTTGGCATTCTGCGACATCCCATATCCCCAGGCCTGCAGATTCGACCCGGATCAAGATCTGACTTGGCTTCGGTTCCGGCACAGGGACAATGCTAACAGATAGGATCTCAGGACCGACGAAGCGGTCTATTGCTACGGCACGCATCCCGTCTTTGGGCATTCCATTCATCTTGGGTTGCCGGGACATTACATAACAGTTAAGAGCTTAACGATTTAAATCTTGACTATCGGTAGTGAAACTGTATATGTCTAAACTAGAGATAGCCTAACTATTTATACCTAAAACAACCGTTGAGACCCTATGCCCGCGCGAACGGAGACGGCCGAAGTAGATCAGGAGGCCTACAACACAGTCATAGCGACATACAAAGTAATCAGGCACGCTACCCTGGGATTGTTCGCCGACGAGGGAATAACGGAATCTCAGCTCCAAG
>JAPCJS010000047.1 GCA_027886825.1 Nitrososphaerota archaeon | reverse complement strand
TGGCCCGGTTCCCGGTCCGATTCTGGCCCACTACAGGCGCGCCTCAAACTCCCTTAGTACGGGCAGGAGCTCCTGGGCTGGGATCGAGGCACCGGCCGCCTTGGCGTGGCCACCTCCGTTCCCCCCGTGTCTTCCGGCGATCTCGCTTATGGTCTGGCCCAGGTGGACCTTGCACTCCGAGGTGCACCTCAGGCTCATCTCCACTCGCCCGTCCGACCTGGCGCGGTACGAGACGCCGACCTGGACGTTGAACGCGCCGAGAAGCAGCTTCGCGACGTTCCCTGTGCTGCTCTGCTCTGTCTCCATGTAAGCCAGCTTTCCCAGAGTGCTGCCCTTCCTCCCCACCTCGCCGGCCAGCTTTCGTACCGTCTCCGCCTGCCTGAGAGCGAACGTACTGACCCCCTCGATGGTGTGCGGCATCTCCATCCTCGACAGAGACTCGACCAGCATCTCGATGTACCTGATCTCGCGCGCCTGGTTGGAAATCGCGTACGAGAGTAGTGTGCTCTCCAGGAGCACGAACTGGCGGTCGAATCTCTCCATCATCTTCCCTGCGAGCGGAGACGAGTCCATGTAGTCGGTGACGGCGCCGAAGATCGCCAGGTAGCTCGACTCTGCGGGAAGGAGGCGGTTGAACGTGGAGTACGTGAGCATGCTCGAGCACTCGTCCACGTCGTGCACGAGATGGATCCCGAGCCGCTCCAGCTCCCCCTTCATCTCTGCCGAGAGGTAGTGGTGGTCGATGTAAGTTACCTTGAGCCTCCTGGTCAGCTCCTCCATCTTATTCCTGAACTCCTCGAACCGGGAGGGGTCGGTGCCCAGGTCGCAGAGTACCAGCTCGGTCGCGTCCTTGGGGATGCCGTCTAGCTCGTCGATCAGCTGGTCATAGTCCGTGAGACGAAATGTCCCTCCCCTGGCGGCGATGGTGAGCGCGGCGGAACAGAGCCCGTCGGCGTCCTTGACGTGCGATATGCAATGGTTGACCAAGCTGGCCCGGGCGACGACGGTGTCGTAATAAAGGAGCAGACTCTTCGTCCGTCTGCGAGTGGGCTCGAGGAAGAGGCACCCCTTCGCATATAACCTCTCGATTCGTTGGAGAGGGACCAGGATGGCCAGCGTCCCCCGAGGTCTGCTCCAGCTCATCGCGCTGCAGTTCCTCTCCGAGTCATCGATGTCCGGGGCCGAGCTCCAGGAGCAGATCAGGCGGTCTAGCGCGGGGGTCTGGAAGCCCGGGCCCGGCTCGATCTACTTCATGATCAAGGGGCTGCGCGAGAAGGAGCTGATCGTGGAGCTCCCTGGTGGGACAGGCACGACCCGCAGGTACGTAATCTCGAACAAGGGCAAAGCTGAGCTGGAGAGGAAGAGGGGTGAGGTCGGAAAGGAGGTCAGGAAGCAGCTCGAGATCCTGGCCTACTACTGCGACCTGGCCGGTGACAAGGCTCTGGCAGCGAGCATAACGGAGCTGTCCACGAAGATGTGATGGCCGGGATGAGGGGAGAGGATTGTAATGTTACGCTTTCGCCTCAGCCGAAGACGCTCCAGGGCCACAAACATGTCTCCTGATGCGCGTCCATGTGGTGCGCACCTCAGGGCGGCCATCATAGGGTGCGCTGCTCGAGTATCGAGAGAAGCTCCATGGCCGCATCTGTTGGTCCCAACCTTCCTGTGTCCAGGGTCACCGCGTTCCGGGGCGCCTCGAAGTGCTGGTACATCCTGATCAGTGTCTCCTCCGGCACGACCTCCTTCCTGGCCGCGTTCCTCTGCAGGGCCAGCTCTGGGTCGCAGGTGACATGGACCACCAGCTGGGAGGCCGAGAATCGAGAGAGCGCGGAGAGGGCCTCCCTCCTAAACTCCTCTTTCGGGAAGGTCCCGTCGAGGATTGTGTCGTATCGAGATCTCAGGGCCTCTCCGGCTATGGCGACCACGGCTCCGTAGACGAACCTCGACTCACCGCCGTTGTACCTCGGATGCGCGATCATAGCCCTCACGCCGTCCGTCTGCACGAGCACGGCGCGGGACAGCCTCTCGGCGACGATCGTCGCGATGGTCGTCTTTCCGCTCCCGGGGATCCCGCAGAACAGGAGTAGCCGCGGCTGCAACCTGGCGGGTCGTACGAGATACGCTTACAAAAGCCTGCCCCGCCGCTCCATCGGGACTGGGAAGCGGAGGTGCCGTCACCGTTAAATAAATTTGCACCGGCGGCGTCGCCAGCGTGAAAAGGGAGCGGTTCATCAACATCAGGAGGCTGGCCGCGCTCGATATCGTGTACCGCGGGCAGCGGACCATCATGCTAGAGTTCGGTTTCGGGGTCTTCTTCCTCTTCATCCTGGGGATCGTCTTCCTTCTCTTCGCCCATCACCGGACGCCGTTCACGACCGCGGTCGGCGTCTATCTGCTCTTCCTGGGCCTTAACTACATCCCGCTCCTGGCCTACTCTCTCTCCATAAGCATGAAGGAGAGCGCCCAGCAGGAGGTCGCCTTCGAACTCGCTCACCAAGACGTCTACCGAAGAAAGTATGGGATCCAGCAGATGTTGATACTCGTGCCCCTTGCGATCATCGCGCTTGTGATCGTCCAGGAGTCGAGAAAGGGGACTCCGGATTCAGTCCCCGATGACACGGCGATCGACCCCAGGCAGCCGGAATCGCCGTCCCCTGCAGCGATCGCTCAGGTCTAAGGAGAGCCCTTCGAGAGGCTTGCGCGTTCGGCCTTCGATTCGCTCAGCCACCTGTTCCCTTTGAGGATGAGCACGGGGCACGTCGCGTCCTCCAGGATGCTGGGTGAGAAGACCCTCAGCAGTCTCTGAGTGGTGCCTGACTCCCAGTGCGGGATTATCAGCAGATCACATTTCTCCTGTTCGATGATGGTTTTGATGGCCTGGTGGCTGTCGCTCATGACCAGCCGGGAGCTTACCTGTACGCCATGCGCGATCATGACCTCGGCCATCCTGTCGAGCGTGTTTCTCCCGTTCTCCTCGATCACGTTCACGGCCGCGGCGACGACGACGGTCTGCCCGATCGGACCCTCCCCCGGGGGGACGGTGAGGGGCATCTTGCCGAGGTAGACCAGGACAACCGATGCATCGAAGAACGCTGCGAGATCGGAGGCGAGCCCGGCGATCTCATCGTTGGTCGGCTCATCATCGCTTACAGTGACGATTATCTTGTTAACTACATCCCGTAGGTCGCGTGTCATCGGAACAACCCTAAAAAGTCGCTCTGACTATTTATGGGTTTAACGTCGAGGGGGACAACGACTACCTTTCCTTTCGTCGATCGATCCAGTGTAGTGCCTCAGGCCGGCCTGGAAGGTGAACGTCTGGAGGCGACACGTCTCGGGGTGAACCGACGATTTTGCACGCTTAATTATTCGTACCCTGAGACGTGCATCTCATGTCCGAAGACAAGCTATCCTCCTTCCTCAAGACGGGCTCGGACTGGGCCCGAATGAAGACCTCCGTTCCCGGTGTGTTCATCCTCAGGATGCCTGCCTACAGGACGAGCCCGCCCAGACTAGCGGTCGAGCTGAACCCGACGGACGAATCGGGCACCCCCACGAAGAAGAGGGGTCTGGTCCTGAGGTCGGCCGCTGAGTTCGTGGAGTACAGCGGGCTCTTCCAGCAGGAGCGACTCCAGTCCCTGCTGAAGTCGGTCGAGGCCGTGAACCCAGCCCAGGTCAAGAGGTCTTCGTCGAAGGCCGGGGACGAAGTGCTGCAGATATAGCCGTCGAGCATGTCATGACATGTACGTCTCTCGTCCCCTGATCTACGACCGGACCGTCGAGGACAGGGAATACCAGCGTGCCATATCCGAGGCTGCCAAGGACAGGAACTCGCTGGTGGTCCTCCCCACCGCCCTTGGAAAGACGGTCATCTCCGCTCTGGTCGTGGCGGACCTCCTCTACACCTACAGGGACAAGAGGGTTCTGGTGATGGCCCCGACGCGGCCCCTGTGCATGCAGCACATGTCCTCCTTCCGCAAGGTAATGAGGCTGCCCGACGAGGAGTTCGTGCTCCTGACCGGCAAGACGCCGGCAGACTTTAGGGAGATCACATGGAACGGCAGATCGAGGCTGGTCTTCGCGACCCCCGAGGTGGTGAGGAACGACCTCCTCTCGAAGAAGCTGACTCTGAAAGACTTCGGCCTCCTCGTCTTCGACGAGTGTCACAGGTCGGTGAAGGAGTACGCGTACACGGAGATAGCAAGCCAGTACGTCAAGACGTCCGGGTACCCCCTGATACTGGGGATGACAGCGTCGCCTGGGGCAGACGTGCAGAGGGTGAAGATGGTCTGCGAGTCCCTCTTCATCGAGCACGTCGAGTACAGGAGCGACGAGGACCCTGACGTGACGCCGTACATCCACCCGATCGCAGTCGACTGGAAGACGGTGGAGCTGCCGGCGGCGTACCAGCGGGCGATCGACCTCCTCAACCGAATGCTCGACGAGAGGACGCGGTGGCTGAAGGGGAGGGGCTACCTCAAGGGACGGTTCGACGGCGTAACGAGGATGCAGCTGATAGAGCTCGGCGCCGAGCTGAGGTACAGCGCCGAGCTGAGCATGGAAGAGGAGACGGCCCCCATCTACGGCGTGATCGCCAGGCAGGCGTCCGCTCTCACGATCCTGCACATGCTCGAGCTGCTCGAGGCGCAGGGCCCGCACACTCTGAAGGCGTTCATGGAGAGGATGGAGGGCGACGAGAAGAGGAGCCGCTCAGCCCTGCTGAAGGAGCCCGCATACGCCGAGGTCCGCAGCTTGCTGGAGGGTGGGTCACTCCCTGACCACCCCAAGGTAGGGACGCTAGCAAAGGTGATGGGTCAGCTGCTCGCCGCGAACGAGCACTCGAGGATACTCGTGTTCACACAGTATAGGGATACCGCGACCCACCTCGTGGAGACGCTCAACTCGGTGAAGGGTGTGAGGGCAGAGCGGTTCGTGGGGCAGGCGAAGAAGCTAGGAGACCCCGGGCTCTCGCAGGAGAAGCAGGCGTCCCTGATCGGGGACTTTAGGAAGGGCTATCTCAACACGCTGGTCGCCACCTCGATAGCCGAGGAGGGGCTGGACATACCCGAGGTAGACATGGTCGTCTTCTACGAGCCTGTCCCCTCCGAGATCAGGCACATCCAGAGGAGGGGGAGGACGGGCAGGAAGACCGCCGGCAACGTGGTGATACTTGTGGCGAACGGCAGCAGCGACACGTTCTACGTCCAGGCGTCGGCCCTCAGGGTCGAGAGGATGAGGGAGATAACCACCAACCTGAACGAGCTCCTCAAGCCGGTACTCCGGACAAAGGAGAGGCCGCTCCCAATGCCTATGACTGCGGATGATATGGCGAGGCTGCCCGGCAAGCCCGTCGCGGAGGAGGACCGGGAGGGAGTCCAGATCTCCGCTGCGGCCGAGAGGGAGAGCGCCGCCGAGGTCCGGAAGGAGATGGTGAGGGCTGCGAAGCAGGTCTATCTGCGGATCCTGGAGATGGGCGACATAGGCGTGAGTGATGAGGCCCTCTACAGGGAATTCGATGAGGAGGGCTACTCGCCGGAGGTGGTAAGACTTGCCCTGGGCAGGCTCGCAAAGGCCAAACACATTGCGAGTTCGAAGGGTAAGTCCTCCATCCCAGCAAGGGCCATTCCGGGGGCCCAGAGGATGAGCATAGAGGTCGAGAGACTGGTCGCAGGGCACGCGATCGTCTGGGTCGACGAGAAGTGGAGGGCGAAGCTGCTCCCCGAGAACTATGGCGGGCCGCGGGAGCTGATAAAGAAGGGCTCGAAGTTCGAGGCGGTCTGCTCGCTCTACGACGAAGCCGGCACGCTCTGCGTGAACGTGAGGCAGGTCGTTCGGAGAGACTGAGCACACAGCCTTCTTTCAAGGGACCCTTGATGACATACCTGGACGAATCTCGAGCGGCCTGATGGGCACCTTCGCTCTTTGTGTGATGCCAAAACACGACCAACGCGACTGGCGCCCGTCAGGAGGGTCGCGGGCCGGTTTTCCCCAAGTTTTTTATCCCTCCCCGATAGCCGGTCCTCAGTTTGTCTCTGGAAACAAAGTATGTTGTGAAGATCTACCAATCCCCCAAGCCGCACAAGGTCCCGAAGATCGTTAGCGCAGAGCTCAAGGGCGGCGCGAGCCCCAAGCTCATATCGAAGATGAAGAAGGAGGCAGTCGACTGCCCGGTCGTCAAGGCAGAGGTCAATTTCATGGTCTGCTTCGCGTGTCCTTCCTTCATCAGAAGGGTGTCCGGAGAGGTGCACTGCGCAGGCGTGACCCCGCCGCCGAAAGAGTGGCTGCTCTAGCCCTTGATGAAGAAGCCGATCACGAAGCCCACGATGAACGTTATCGACGAGTAGGGGAGGTATCCCGCGACCTGGGCCACCTTGGGGGCGAGGCTAGGTCCTGACTTCTCGAAGAACTGCACCAGCGGCTGGACTATCTGGTTGGGCGAGACGAATCCCACCGCGATGAGGATTATGATTATGATCGCGATCGCGACTCCGATCTTGATGGCGTACTTTGCGATGATCCCTACCAGAAATCCGATTATCAGCGGGACAAGGAGCGCGGTGACGAACGTGAGGGAGACGCCGGGCGGAAGTATGGCCGTCATAAGTCCTTGCCGCTCTACCACCCTCTAATGAATCTTTGCGAGAAAATACATGAATCTGCCCGAAGAAATCATCCAGAAGGGCGCCCGAACTCGCCCGCTCTTCGGTCCTCTCGGGTCCGGGCGCTTTGATTCTTCGCCTAACCTACTATTTGGGTGATCTCCTTGGCCAGGCCGTCCTCGACGTGCACGGTCCAGAGCATCTCTGGAACATCTACGGCCAGGAATAGGACGCTCAGGAGCAGCACCTCTACCGCGGTCACGGCGAGATTCTGCACCCACTTACCGATCCCGATGTGCACAGTAAAATCGTTGGGCTGTCCCGCTATCAGGATGGTGAACGCTCTGTCGGCCGAGATGAGGTCGCGAAGTATCCCTGCCTTCTGCGCTTGGATGATGTTTCCGAGCGGTGCTTTCTTCGATTGCGTCTTGTAACCTTCCGTCTGCAGCTGCCGTTCGATCTGTTGTGCGAGCTGGTCCAGGTCTTTGTTCTTTCCCTGGAATCTGAGTGTCTTGTCTGTTACCAAATCAATCAGAATAAAGTCCCGCGAGACTCTTATAGGCTTTCCAGGCTTTTTTCAGGTATCTTGTACAGGTAGATTTTGCTCTTGGTGTCCTGCTTCTCAGGCTCCCAGCCGAGGATCTTGTGATAATATGAAACGATCATGCTGCCTGGCTTCATCTCCTTGATGGCCTTGTCCCCCAGCTTCTGCATGATCCCGTCCCACAGGAACGCGTAGACAAAGTCGGCCTTTGATATGTCCGCCGTGAGCAGGTTCGACTTTACGACATCGACCTGTCCTTGGAGCCCTTTACTCCGGATCACCCTCCGGGTCCACCATACCTTCAGCGGGTCCACCTCGACCCCGGTACAGGTGGCTCCGGTAACCTGCGCCACCCGTAATATTATCCTCCCAAAGCCGGATCCGAGGTCGTAGACCCTCCTGTCTTTTGTCGGGCCGGAGAGCTCTATCATCCTGTCTAGTATCTTCCGTGGGATGGGTTCGTATCCTGCGCCCATGATGAATGTGGAAAGGAAGTAGCCGATGATTATGATCCCGATCAGGACGAAGACGGTGACCACTTCGAGCGAGAGCCGCTGACTGCCCGTCAGTGCAGGACCTATGAACACTTGGGGATTCGTTTCCTGGCTGGTGCGAGCCACTTAAAATGGGTTGGCTGAAGAGAGTATCCTCGCAGTCGCTATCTCACCACAAAGAAAGAGCCAATCTCATGCCCGCTGTTGCGCACAATGGGGCAGAGAAAGACCAGATCTCGATATTGTGCTGGCGTTCCCTGGGTCAAAGTTCGCCAGTCGCACTCATGGTATCGTCTTAGAATATGTATTATAATACCGGCTAATCTACCATGTGATGTCGAACGACTTGACCCATGATTCCGGTGGACTGCTGCGGAGCCTTACTGTACTCGTCGAAAGAGAGGATTTTGCAGCGACGAGAGCCGAGACTGAACCAGTGAAGCGTCTGGGATGGACGACCGCCGACCGATTAAACCACCTGAGCTGTCTCATCGTCATCTGTGCTTACAACGAAGCGCCCAACCTGCCCCAACTGCTCAAGAAGGTCGCCGCTTACGATGTACTTGTCATAGACGATGGCAGCCTTGATGGGACGGCCGCGGCCGCCCTGGCCGCCGGTGTCAACCTTGTGAGACATGCGAAAAGGCTTGGGAAGAAGGAAGCCCTCAGGGATGGGGTAAGGTTCGCGATACAGCACGGCTACTCGGTGGTCCTCGATCTGGGCGCAGATACAGTCCCCGACGATGAGAGCATCGAGAAGCTCGTCGCGCCTCTTGAGAGGGACGATATCGGGGGCGCCTCTGGGCGCCAGATCCCGATGAAGGCCGGGAGTCGTCTTGCCTATCTGATTGATGATGTGATCTGGGCGGTGCTCTCGAATGGAAAGGAGTATCAGATGCGACGCGACGGAGACGCCTACCTCGGCGCTGTCATGTTTACGTTCAAGCTCGATCTGATGAATATCGGAGAAGGGACCAACGACGACGAAGCTGTGTGGTCACACCTAAGATCACAGGGACTCAGGACCGTCTACGTCAAGGATGCCGTCGTCTATTTCGATGCCTCCTCGAGCTTGCACGCGATCCTCGATCGACGGATCAGGATGAACTTCGGCCACCTGGTCCAGAAGGACAGCGGAGCACCCAGCGCGGTGTTCGCCGTAGCGGCGATGAGCCTGTTCGCGACCTTTAACGAGTCGAAGAGGAGGCTGCCCTGGATCCTTCCTGCGATGGCGATCGAGACGCTCGCCAAGCTCTGGGCGTGGAAGGACTTTAGGAACAGACAGTTCGGCAAGTACGCCTTGTGGGTTACGCTCAACAAGACAAAAAGTCCTCTGGCGGTAGACTACACCGACCATGGATAGTTGTTGATTTATGCCTGATCATTCTATGATTCTGTATCCATGGTTCCCTGACCGGCCACCAGGGAAGATTCCATGAACCTCAACGCCTCCAACACGGGAACGTGGCGCCTCTTCTCGCTCGCTTACGGGATGAAGTATGGGCTGAGCGGGAGGGACAGATTAAGAGTCCTCGGAGGCTTTGTTCCTTATTCGCGACCTTTGGATTATAGATTGAAGACTCCGTACGGATTATTCCATTGCCCAGACGTAGCGAGTGCCTATCAATTCAAGCCTCGATGGGAAATGCCGGTGAGGGAGATGATCCGCAGTCTGGAAGATGGAGTCTTCGTTGATGTGGGCGCGAACCTAGGTTTTTACTCCGTACTTGCGTGCAAAGGCGGTAACAGGGTCATATCGGTGGAGCCCAATCCTACCGTGGCCTCGTGTTTGAAGGAGAATCTCGAAAATAACTGCTCGCCAGGTAAGTACACAGTTCACAACGTCGCCGCATGGAAGGAGAACGGAATCTCGCATTTCGATACGCCGAACCGTTCTGGGGTGGGTCACATATCAGAATCGGGGATAGTTGTTCAGACCCGGTCCGTAGATTCCCTCCTGAACGGACAGATACCAGACATGATCAAGATTGACGCTGAAGGCGCCGAACCTGAAATCCTGGAAGGGATGAAATCTACGCTCGGCCGCGGACCCAGAGTGATCTTTGAGGCCCTCAATGCAAGTGGTCTCAACAGGTCTAGGGAAACACTAGTGGCTTTTCACTACGAGATACAGCAGATAGATTCCACAAACTATCTCGCATCACCCGCAAGATAGGCCTCTTTTCAGAGAAGAAATTGCAGAGAAGGCTCTGCACCATCCCCAGAGGGTTGATATTCACGGTCAGACCGTCCATTTCAACCGTCCCCGCCTGTATCCTAGTGAAGTCCCAGCGGAACGCATGATGGACCGGTTGCGAAAGACAGTTTCCTTAGGAACATCCGAAAGACTCAGCTCTTGCCTACTTTGAGCCGGTCCGTGAGCGACCTTGCTATGTCCATGATGTCCCTTATCCTCATCTTGCCAGTCACTGCCTCCAGCCGTTGTAGAACGATCGCCTCATCTGTTGCCACAACAATGAGCTTTGTTCCGGGCGTCAATTGGAGCTTGTCTCTTATCTCCTTGGGTATTACGACCTGTCCCTTGTCTGAAACCTTGGTTACGTCTATGATAGGCCCTTCTGGCATTCGACCTTCCTCGTATACCATCATCTTATAAAGTCATGAGACGTTTTGTCTTGCGTCAGTATCTTGGCTACCCGAGAAGGAACGAGGATTGGCGGTACTCTGACGCTATTGCTCGCCTTCGTAATCACGATAGTGGTGATTGTGGTCATCTTCGCCTATTTCGACGGCGTGTTCAAGTTCGTTTCTGGCGGGACCGCGACCATGGCTGTCTCTGGTGCTTTCGCGCTGTCCGGCAATCAAGGTAACACTGGTAACGTTGTGATGGTGATCAGAGATACGAGCCAGGCTTCCATTGTAGGCGTCTCATTGAGCTGTCCTTCTTCCCAGTTCGCGAGTGCGGGATGCGGCAAGCTTGTCCTGACCCAGAACGGTTCGCCTGTTTCGTCGGTGCACCCCTTGACTACGGGCCAGACGGGTACCGGCTCTGCCACATTGGAATCGGCCCCCGGAACCTCCTTCTCACAGGGAACAGTCTATACCATCACAGTCATCGCTACCTTCTCAGATGGCACGACACTTTCCCAGGCACTCGTTCTTCCGGCACAATAGCTGTTTTTCACTAGCCGTGTTACATTAATAAGCATCTGCATGAACCATACTCCAGTATTGCGATGCGTATTCTTAGTCAGTCTTCAAGAGGGCGTGGAATCTCGGAGGTCATTGCGGTTCTTCTGCTAATCGTTTTGACGGTCGCCGCCTCGGTGGTTCTATACTCCTTCGCAAGAGGATTGCTACCAAATCTCTCTTCTGGAGGACCCTCTTCCTTGGTGACAGGAGGAGGTCAGATGACTATTCCTGGATTCACGGGCGTATCCGGAATCCTGACAGTCAACCTGAGAAATGAGGGTTCTAAGCCAATAAGCAGTATCTCAGCCACCTGTGCTAACCCGCCTTTCAACACTGTGAATTGCAGTACACCATCTCTTACTTTCCTGTATCAGGGTTCTGCAATCTCAGCCGCCAACCCTCTCCCGGTAAACGCGCTTGCTTCCGGGACTGCGGGAGTCGTCGCCACAACGACGTTCACTGCGGGAACAAGCTATGCGTTAATCCTGTCGATAGTCTTTGTCGGCGGCTCTACTCAGACAGTTGTACTCTCGGTTTCTTCAACGTCCTAGAGTTATCAGGTCTTAACACCTTGATCCTCACCGCTTAAATGCGATTTCTCAAGAGGAGCGAACGGACATGGTGGCAGCCGCACCAGGCACGCAGACCTCGACCCTGGCGGATTTGTATTCTGGATTCGAAAACTAGATAACTTTGAACCAACAAGACTGTACCTGGACCCGCTTTCAATCCTCTTCCAAGTGCGCACGCGTGTCTGACTTTTCATCTAACTCAAAATCACCATGCAGACCGAGTGATGGGTCCAGTTTCACCCGGAGCCTGTTCCTTTGGAGAATCCAATTGACGGCCAAGAGTTGCATCTCGAGGACTGGAAGAAGTTCCGTCAGATACCCGTAAGGATTTGCAAGGGCGATTATCGGGAAGACTGTTGCAATGCCCAGCGAGGCTCTATCGGTGCTAGATGCAAGCAGAAGCGTGTAGAGAGGAAGGAGATAGTATTTGTTATCCGGCAATACAGCGAATGCAAGAATCGGGACAATCAGGAGCGCGTTGCTCACAGCGATCGAGAACACGAATCGTGATTTCTTGGGAACCAGTGCGAGCTCGAACAGAAGGGGGACCAGTAGAATCAATACTACCGCATCCAGGGCATATTGAACGGCGGTAGAGGGCGGGGTAAAGGCAAAGTTGGTTAGCGTCTGGCCGCTTATTGCGCCAATACAAACCTGACTAAGCCCAAAGATGTTGTTCGTCAATATGGTGCATGTCAAGATCGGTGCGACCGTATTCACACTCGTCAGAGGAAGTGTTTCCAGTCCGCCCAGGCCGCCTAATTGTTGAATCTGCAGTGGAGCCGGGATGTAATGCGGAAGAAGACCATCAAGCGTGCCGAAGGTTATGATTTGAGGATACTCGTGTTGGGCTAGTACCAAGAAGGGAGCAGATACGGCAATTGTTATCATCAGAAGCAAGAGAATAGGGATTATGCCTGCTTTCAACCCGCGACGCCTCATCCACCAGAAGAGATAGGCCGGAAGGACAAACGCGGCGTCCTGCTTGATCATTATCGCCAACCCGAGAAGGATGGCAGATGAGTTCGGTCTATCCCGACCAAGGAAATAGACACTGATGAGCAAGAGAAGGAGCATCGGTTGCTCGCTCAGCCATGATATTCCCTCGTAGACAATTGCGAAGGGGGAAAGGGCGTAAGCAAACGAGGCAATCAGGGCGATTCTTTCGGACGCACTCCTCCTGACTATGAGATAGATGACCGGAGCGGTCAACGCGTCCGCAATCACTATGGGTAGAGCGGCTGCCTTTGGGGCCAAGACGTAAAAGGGATATAACAGATATACAAACAAGGGAGTGTTTGAGTAGGCAAAGTCTCGGTAGGGTAGGTATCCCTGCCCAAGCCATTTCAACTGCGGCAGGTAGAATCCCGTAAAGTCCTGGAAGTTTTGTAGGGTCGGATTGAAAACGAGTGGATGAATGACTTGCCAAGCCAACGCCGCAATCCTGACCGCCAGGGCGACTATGACGATAGCTTTGAGAGCTCTTGTAATCACAAGACCAGCCTCAACGGAGAATGCAACTTGCGTCCACTCTGATTATCTGAATGCCCTTCGCGCTAATAAGCTCAAGCAGTGGTTATGGATAATGATCGTAAAAAGTTGTCGCAGGGGAATTTCGCCCCTACGCTGTTTTGGATTTACTGTCGGCTTTTAGATCTGTGCTATGACGTCGAGTGTCTGGATTTGTATGCTACCGGTGCTGAACGTTAGCTGTACGGTGAGTGTGTATCCCACACCGGACGTTCCGCCAGTGCCGAAGCTGTATGCCCCGCTAGCGGTTGAACCGATGGGCAATACGTTGCCTGCGGTCACAGGGTTGCCGGCATAGTTGACGACGATTCCCGGATAGACGGCGCTGGAGGCGATGCTGGCCATGGACAAGCTACTGGGTGTGATTCCAGTGACGACTACGCTAGTTACTGGGGCGTTAGCCGAATTCCTAATCGTTAACACTGCGACACCAGCCCCAGTTCCGTTTGGAACCGAGATTGAGCCGGTCAGTGTTACCAGGTTGGAGCTGGCACCGGTGGACAATCCGCCGATGAGGCCTGTGACGAATGCATAGACGATGATTGCTGCTGCCACTGCGATGGCGATGAGGAGTAGGGTTGCTATGACTGGAGAGACTGCAGATCTTTTCTTTTGCTTCAGTGAGAAGTTCATTTTTCAGAATTCACTTGAAAATAAGAGCGTACTGTCATGTATTTAAGGGGTATGTATTGAAAATATATCTTCCATTAACAATATAATATCCGTCGTTTAGATACATAATCAATATATAGTTCCCAGACTCCAAGACTCCAACTTCGAATTCCCTCGGAGATAGCGTTGTCTCTCCAATGTTTTAGCATTTGATAATAGTATTGACCTGTTCATTTGGCGAATTCTAAATATTTGCGGCAGCGCCGTTCGTGAGGAGTATGTTGCCACAAACTTCATGTTGGTCAACAAATACAAGTCCTCACTCCCTCCAAAATGTAGGAACTCTCTCTCATTCGCGTATTGCAAGGCAGCTGCTATCACCGTTTCCGCCGTTAGGTCGTGACGTCA
This sequence comes from Nitrososphaerota archaeon, assembly GCA_027886825.1. GTDB lineage: Archaea > Thermoproteota > Nitrososphaeria > Nitrososphaerales > Gagatemarchaeaceae > Gagatemarchaeum. The sequence goes on along the minus strand of JAPCJS010000047.1, from coordinate 694 downwards.
GCGGCGGTTTGGTCACTTTCTTCTGTCCCCGCGTCTGTGCTCTCTCCACTTGGCTCTGGTGGTCTCGATCTCGCTAGACTAAGGTGCTTCGATTGGGATTGGGAGGTATCTGGACTGGAAGGCAGACCTACGGCAGAAGATTGTGGAGCAGTTGTCGGGCTTACTTCGATGAACTCAGGAGTTTGAGATAAGGAAGCAGACTGCAGAGCGGGGTCTTCCCCCTTCATCTCTTGATCCGATGTTGGGCTCGATTGAACTTGAACGTTCATCTTTGCGACCATGGGGTTTGGTTGGGCTATCCGCTGTTTTATGCCCGGGTGAAGGCTGGATGCCTGTCCGCGTTTCACAGGCATAGGCACCTTACCCGACAGCGATCGAGCTACAAATCGCGATTTGCTTTTTCCGGATGGTATCTGCTGTCTTCCGAATGTCACCTCTGCGACACCTTCTGCTTCGAGCAGCTCTTCCCGCCGAATGCCATCCAATCCTTTGGATATCAGGGCATAACCGACACCAGACATGATCCCCAAGAACACCGCCTCCAAAGCAGCGTCTTCCAGCAGACGGGTTGTGTCTATTACGGTCTGACCCAGCTGCTTCTGCAAAGCGCTTACGATGAGGTATGACTCCCAGAACGCGACCACGAGAAATAGTAGCCCGATAACCGCAGCGCCAGTCCCAAAAAAGAGCAGTT
>JAPCJS010000056.1 GCA_027886825.1 Nitrososphaerota archaeon | reverse complement strand
CCGACCCCGCCCGGGTTCCACTGCGCCGACCAGAACACCCAAGTATAGTTGGAGAGCGGATCGGTGAGCGAGGCGGTGGTCCAGGTGTTCCCGCCGTCAGTGCTGACCTCCACCTTCGAGATGCCCCTGTCCCCTGCGTACGCGACCCCGGCGATCGGGACCAGACCGAGGCTGACATCGCTCGATCCCTGGATCCCGAACCTGTCGGTTACCTGCGCGTCGCCCGGGATGACTATCTCGGACCCAGTCTGATACTCCGCATCGTTCTTCCACCCTCTGACCTGCCAGTAGCCCTGATACACGCCGCTGACGGCCTCGATGCTCGTGATCCACTTGCAGTTCATCATCCCGTACAATCCCGGCACTATGGCCCTCAGTGGCGACCCGTGGTCGGTGGGGAGGGGGGAGCCGTTCATCTCATAGGCGAGGAGCGCCCCATCGAGCATCGCACGGTCGATCGGAATGCCCACGTCGTAGCCATCGACGGCGCGGAAGACGATGTAGTCGGCCGTGGACTTCACGCCGGCCATGCTCAGGATGTCCTTCAGCTTGACCCCCGTCCACTGGGCCGTGCTGATGAGATCCCCTCCGATCAGGTTGCTGACGCATTCGAGGGTGTTGTACTGCTCTACAACTGCCATCTGCTGGAGCTGCGCCAGGTCTAGGTTGAGCTCCGTGTTGACAAGGCCGAAGACCTTCAGGTTCCAGGTGGAGGAGTTGACGCTGGGCGGGAAGATGTTCACGTCGACGCGGTAGAAGCTCGCGTTCGAGGTCACGTTCTGGGCGTAGAGTGAGTTGGGGTTGGCCTGGGTCGTCGAGTGATCGGACGGCCTCAGGAGGAATCCGACGCCATAGACCAGGATCGCCGCGCCCACCGCCGAGGCCACCCCCGCCTTGATGAAGAGGCGCCTCCTCCTGTCGAACTTCTTGCCCTTCGGAGCCTCGACAGCCTTGCAGAGGTCGATTGGCTTGGCGTCCCCCTTCAGGTAGGTCAGCGTGGCGCCGAACGCGATCTGGGGAGGGACCATCGAGACGAGGAGGACAAGAAGGGAGGTCGGCGACGACTGGATCGCAGTGGTGAACAGAAGCGCAACCCCCGCTGCGGCCAGGATGAGATACGGGAGGAGAGAGAACGAGAGGAACCTCTCCACGCGGCCTGGATCCTCCGAGAGGCTCTTGGATCTGAAGAGGAGGGAGCCGAGGACGCCGTACATCAGCAGATTGACCAACAGGGCTCCGGTAAAGGCCGAGTACTTGGCGAGGCTCTGGAGTGTCTCGACTGCCTTCGATTCCACAGCCCCAGGGGTAAGGCTGAAGAGGGTCTGTGCCGCCAGCTCCGGGAGGAAGACGCCGCCGAACGCGACCCTGATGAGGTAAGATATGGCGAGGGCTATCCCTCCTCCCAAAAGACCGACAAGGAAACCCCTCCTGCTAGGACTCATTCAGCTAAACACGAGAACTGAATTCATGGGCGGGCGGGCAAAATATAACCGTTGTTACAAATCGGGGTAGCGGATTTCTCTGACGCACCGGGCGGCCGAAGGGGATTTTGCCCCAGATTCCCCTACCACCATTCCGTGTGGCGAAGCGTCTCTCGGAGGACGACCATACGTCCTCTCCGCTGGATCCCTCGACCTGATATGACCAACGGGGACGGAATGATCATGCATCATACACCAAATTCACTAGAGCAATTTGGAAGAATGCTTATCAAAGAATATGCGCAAATTGCATCATCGTGGCCGTACATTGGGCCTCAGACCCGAGATACACGAACCAGACGGGTATCAGCGCACCTGAGACCGTGATAAGCGCATTTACGATCGGGATATGCGCTACCGGGGTCTCCCCCCGGATAGCGGAGCTCTTGGACACCATCGAGACCGAACGGTTCCCGGACGGCTTTCGTCTGGGCGGGATCATAATCGTCGCGAGCGCATGCACAGAGCGGACTCTCATGTACCTCCGGCGCATCAGGAGGACAGACCCCCGAATACTGCTCATAGAAGAGAAGGAGAGGAGGGGGAAAGCAGAGGCGGTCAACCGGATCGTGACCGAGGCTGCCGGCGAGTTCTTGGTCTTCGTGAACGCAGACGCTGTTCCTGAGCGCGGCGCCATCTCGAGGCTCCTCCGCGCGATAAAGCGCGACCCGAAGACGGGGATAGTCTCCGGGAACCCGGTCATCGACGCAGGTGACGGCGTCGCCTCGAGGGTGCTCGAGCTCATGTGGGAGACCCACAACTCGTGCTCCGCCGACCTGGACCAGACCCGGCTGGCCAACCACGGGACCGATGAGCTCATGGTCGTGCGCACTGACGCGCTTGCAAGCCTTCCGGCTGGTGTCGTCAACGACGGAGCTTACATCGCCGGCCTCGCGCACTCCCGGGGCTACCTTGTGAGGTCCCTCACGAGCGCGAGCGTCAGCGTCGACGTTCCCACGCGCCCGATCGAGATCATACGGCAGCGAAGGAGGATACTGTATGGTCACCTCCAGATCTGGAGGCTGGTCGGCGAGGCCCCGCGGACGGCAGAGTCACTCATCCTCCTCTCCCCTGGCCTCGGATTCAGGGTCCTCGTGAGGACGATGACGAGACGCCCCCGGCTCCTGCCAGCTCTCCCCTTCGCCTTGGTGAGCGAGCTCATCTCCCTGGTGGGGGCTCTCGCCGATAACCTTAGTTCCGGGCAGAAACACACCGTGTGGAAGAGGTATGGGGACTAGCCAGCCTCGGTTCGTGATCGGGGAGAAGGAGCTCGCGGAGATATCCAGCTACTGCAGGATCGCCAAGGCGAACAGCAGCAGGCTCACCGTTACAGAGCTGCTCCAGCTTACGACGGCCGACGCGACGGAGGAAGACCTCCTGGATGCATGGGGAGGCAACGCGGCCCTCAGCTCTATGTATCTTGTCGAGTCAGGGTACATCGTCGAGAGGGGAGAAGGAGGAAAGGCGCGCGGAGCCGAGGTGGACGTCGAGGAGAGAAACAGGGCGAGGGCGAGGATGAACATCTCGGCAGCGGAGGGGCTAGCCAGGATCTGCGCTGACGACCGTGTCAAGCTGCTCGCCGTTTCCGGAGGAAACTCGTACAGGAGCGCCCGGAACGGCGATGACATCGACTTCTTCTGCGTCACGACAAAGAACTCGCTCTGGCTCTTCATGCTAAAGTCCCTCCTCCTCGCTAGGCTCTACCAGCTCACGAGGAGATCGGCTCCCTTCTGCTTCAGCTATATGATGGATGAGGACCGGGCGCTGCGGGAGTTCGGCGAGACAGGGGACGGGCTCTTCGCGCGCGACGCGCTCGCGGCCGAGGTCCTGGTCGGAAGAGGGTTCTACCGTTCGCTGCTCCTGGAGGCGACCTGGATGCGGAGGTTCTTCCCCCGTATGTACCAACGCGGCCTCTCGGCTGCCCAGGGGGGACGCGACCGGCCGGAGAGGCGCGGGAGCCGCACGCTCAACGCCTTCCTCTATTACACGGTGGGCGGCTACGTCCGGATGAAGGCGTACCTCCTCAACAGGAGATATCGCTCCAGGGGGAACGTCTCCTCCATATTCTCGGTCAGGATCGGCAGCGACCACTGCGTCTACGAGTCCAACAGGTATCAGAGGCTGAGGAGCATGTACAGCAAGGGCGGAGCTGGCGGAGAGACATGACGGTCCAGAAGAGTGAGCCTCTCGTCTCTGCCTCGGGAGGCCTGATCAAGGTTATCTCGCCAGGGAGGGTCACGGGCCTGCCCCACATAGTCGTGACCAGGTTCGCCTACCAGGACGGGTCGTTCTACGTCTTCGGCGGGAGGGCCAGGAGCGACTGGGTGATGAACACGCTCGCGGCGGGCACCGTCAAGCTCAGGCTCCGCGAGCTCGTCTACGAGGCGAAGTCCTCGATCGCAGGACCCCTCGAGAGGTCGGCCGCGCTGGAGTGGTTCTCGAAGAAGTACGGGAGACGGCTGACCGATAGCTGGTATGCGAAGGCCGAGGTCTGCATCAAGCTCTCGCCGTCGGGTCCTCCCTCGAGGAGAGGGGCCGTGACCGGCGAGGGAGACGTCAAGATCGCGTTCTCTGACTGGAAGAAGAGAGGACTAGACTACTACGAGGGAGTGGCCGAGGCGTTCGACTCAGCCTCGGAGGAGTACGACTACACGATCAGGAACAACTTCATCAACAGGTGGATCAGGGAGCGCTCGATAGAGGAGCTTCTCGCATATGCCAACCCCGACGACGTGCTCCTGGAGGTCGGGTGCGGCACGGGTGCGGAGGCGATGGAGATCTCGAGGCGTGTGGCGGGGATCGTCGCGACCGACATCTCGCCCGCGATGATAGCGCTTCTCCTCAGGAAGCTGGAATCGAAGAGGAGGCGCCACAACATCTTCCCCCTCCAGCTCGGTGCTGCAGAGATCAGCAGGGCGTCGCAGAGCCTTCCGAACGGCAGGACGCGTCTCGCGTACTCCTTCAACGGGGCCCTCAACTGTGAACCCTCGATCGAGCGGTTCCCCGCGGAGCTCGCGAAGGTCACCGAGGAGGACGGATACTTCATCTGCTCGATCAGGAACACCCTCTGCCTATCCGAGGCACTGGTGCACGGGCTCTTCCTTCAGTTCGACAGGATGGCGCCGAGGAAGAGACAGCCGATAATGGTCTCGGTCGGAGGGTTGGACATCCCTTCATACTACTACCCTCCCGCGAGGTTTGCGCGCTTCTTCTCGCCGCAGTTCAGGGTAAGGCGGACGATCGGCCTCCCCGCCATCCTCCCGCCAGCCTACCTGAGCGACGCGTACTTCAAAGCCAGGAGCCTCCTTTCTTTCGTGGAGAGGATCGAGCGCGTGGCCGCAGGGACATTCCCAATCAACCAGTTCGGCGACCAGACGCTCTTCGTCTTTCAGAAGAAGTGAGACGAGGGGTGTTGAGAGCGCAGTCAGAGGGGACGGCCGGCGACATCCCCGACTACGAGGCCTACGACTACGAGTCGGAGTGGCGAGGCCGCGCGATCCAAGACAGGGCTGAGAGGGAACTCGTCACGCGGTGGGCCGATCGGGGAGGGAGCTGCCTCGAGCTTGGCGGAGGTTTCGGGAGACTGACGCTGGCCCTGGAGCTAAAGTTCGAGAAGATATTCATGGTCGACTTCTCGAAGAGGAACCTCACAAAAGCATCCGAGAGGCTGAAGAAGACGCGGCTGATCCGGGCATCGATCGATAGAATCCCCTTCGAGGACTCCACGTTTGACTCGGTCGTCGTGGTGAGGGTCCTGCACCACCTCCCGGACCTCGCCGGCGCGATCGAGGAGATGGCGAGGGTGGCAAGGGACGGGGGGTGCATAATCATGGGAGTACCGAACACGAGCCGGCGCGATGGACTCACGGGTAACACGCTGGTCGCGTGCGGTCCGCAAGGGCACAAGATCTATGCGGCACCGATATCGGCCTACGCGCATCCTCTCCTGCAGAGGGTCGGGATTCGAGGTCTCGGTCTCTTCGACAACAGGCTGGGGAGGGGTCTGCGATCGCTTGAATCCCTCTTCGCTGTCGACGTCGCCACGTCGTCGGCCTGGGCAATAAAGCCCCAGATCTTCATCAAGTTCCGCGTGAGAAAGGGAGGCCCGAGAAGGGAGCCGCGCGTGATCTGCCCGTGCGGCTCACCTGTGCTCTCTGATAGGTGCGGCTCCTGCGGCAGATCATATGGAAAAATAATCGACCTGACGCAACCTCCGAGCTGAGTTGAGCGAGACACGAAGACGAGCCAGCTCCTCCTAATCGGAATCGCCGTACGCGAGGCCTTCTCCTTCTGGACCGGCCATCCGTTCGACTTTGAGCTCTGGGTGAGGACTGGGTACTGGGTCGTGCGCGGGATGAGCCCGTACGGCGTCCTGCCCCCCGCGCCGGGGCTCTCCTTCGCGTACATCTACTCGCCCACGAGCGAGTCGACGATCGGCTACCTCCCCTTCTGGCCGATCCTCCTCGGAGGGATCTACAAGCTCTACGCCCTGATTGGGATCCAGGACCAGTACTTCTACTACTTCCTGCTGAAGCAGCCAGTCATCCTGGCGGACGTGCTACTCGGTTACCTGATCCTCCGGTATGTGAGAGCCAATAGGCCCGGAGCCTCGAACGTTTTCATGGCATACTGGCTCCTCTCTCCGTACACGGTCATTATCTCGGGGGTCTGGGGGATGTTCGACTCGCTCGCGATGCTCCCAGTGGTCGCTGCCCTGATTACGACGAAAGAGACGTACAGATCGAGCCTCGGAGGGGTCGCGATCTGGGTGAAGTCGATCCCGCTGATCTACGCGATCCCCCTTGCTTTCTCGGGTCCCCACAGGATGAGGAACCTTGCCGTCTCGTTGGCAATCCCCGCCCTCGGGAGCCTGGCGATAATCGCGCTCACCGGTTGGCCCATCCTGACAGCCCTGGTCACCCTGAAGAGTACCGTGACCAAGGGAGGCCAGTCGCTCTCCGCGCTGGGGCTCTTCTTCTATCTCATCCAGTTCAACATCGTGAGCGCCTGGCCGCCTGTGGTCATGAGCCTCCTCGGATACGTCTGGGTCCCCGCCGAGCTTGTCTCGGCCTTCTTGGGATACAGATGGTACGGCTTTACGACGGCGAGGGGACTCGTCCAGTCGCTGATCCTGGGCAGCCTCACATTCATGATCTTCAAGGCGCAGGTCAACGAGCAGTACGCGGTCTATCTCCTCGCGCTCGTGCTCATCGACGTAGCGGTCTGGAACCCGGACAGGAAGTGGCTCTACGTCTCAATAACGGCGGCGGCTTTGGCCTTCCTCCTGGTGAACAACGTATTCCTCGTGCGTTTCACAGCAGCATCAAACCCCGGCTGGATAGTCACCGAGATAGCGTGGAGCAACGCGATGGGCCAGGCACGGACGGCGGGGCTGCTGATCAGCTCCATGAGCTTCGTCGCGCTGAACATCTTCTACGTCTATCTGCTGTACTGCGGTAGGGACCGCGGGGCGCTACCTCTTCGTGCCGGCGTCAAACCTGCCGTAGACATCGCTCCTGATGTGCGCGAGGCTCGGTAGAAGCTTGCGGACGCGTACGAGCCTCTCTAGGTCGATCTCGGCCGTCACGAGCCCCTCCTCCTCTCCGGCGTCGCAGATCGAGACCCCGAACGGGTCGACCACGACGCTCCTTCCAGTGAAGATACGGCCCGTCTGGGAGGCCACGGCGAGGTACAGCGTGTTCTCGAGCGCCCTCGCCTTTGCGAGGACGTGCAGGTGCTCCTCCTTCATCCTTCCTGCCAGCCACGCGGTGGGGACGAGGATCAGCTCGGCTCCCTGGAGCGCCAGGATCCGCGCCAGCTCGGGGAACCGCAACTCGTAGCAGGTCATCATGCCGATGGTCGCCAGTGGCGTCTTGAACACCCCCTCGAGCACGCTCGAGGGCTCGTACCTGCTCGACTCCTTGTAGCCGAAGGAGTCGAAGAGCTGGAGCTTCCTGTGGGTGGAGATGACCTTTCCGTCGGGCCCGATCATGACGACCGTGTTGTAGACCTTGTCCCTCTTCGAGGACCTCTCGAAGATCCCCACCACGACGTGCATGCGCTTCTTCCTGGCCGCGGTGGCCAGGGTCGTGACGAAATCGCCGTCCACCTCCTCCGCCACGCTCGCGAACTTCGAGGACGGCGCCTCCAGCGGCACGTAGGCCATGAAGAGTTCGGGGAGCAGGAGTATCTCGGCCTGCTTTCGCGAGGCAGCCTCGATGAGGTCCAACCCCCTCCTCAGGTTCTCCCGCTTCTCTTCAGAGGCGGAGACCTGGGCGAGCGCGATCTTGAACGGCATCGGGGACCAGAGGGCGGGCAGCCGATATAAGCACGTGAGGCGCGGCGGGTACTCTGGTCTAGTCCTTCGCCTTGTCCAGGAGGGCTATCCTGGCTGCGGCCAGCCTTGCGACGGGTATCCTGAACGCAGATGCGGAGACGTAGTCGAGCCCTGCCCGGTGGCACAGATAGATCGAACGCGGGTCGCCACCGTGCTCTCCGCAGATCCCGACCTCGAGCTCAGGTCTCGTCCTCCTGCCCGACTCGACCGCCATCCGGATGAGCGTCCCCACCCCTTTGTCGTCGAGCGTCTCGAACGGGTTGTCCGGCAGGACCCCCTTTTCAAGGTAGAACGGGAGGAACTTGGCCTCGGCGTCCTCCCTGCTGAAGCTGAAGGTGGCCTGGCTGAGGTCGTTGGTACCGAAGGAGAAGAACTCCGCGTACTTTGCGATCTCGTCCGCGTCCAGGGTCGCCCTTACCGTCTCGACCATCGTCCCGAACTTGACGTCCAGCTTCACGCCCTCCTTCGCCTCTACGCGGGTGCGTATCTTCTCGAACTGCTCCCGGATCAGCTTGACCTCCTGGTATGCTGCGACCTGCGGGATCATGATCTTGGGTTTCACGGTGACACCCTCCTTGACCAGTTCGGCGGTCGCCTCCATCACCGCGGTCATCTGCATGTCGTAGATCTCTGGGTTGGTGAGCCCGAGCCTGACTCCCCTGTGTCCGAGCATGGGGTTCGCCTCGGAGAGCTGCCTCGCCTTGTCCAGCATCCTCTTTGCCTGGATCAGCTGCTTCTCGTCTCCGTCCCTCTCGACCTTCTTCACGTTCTCGAGCATGTCCTCGAACCGTGGGAGGAACTCGTGGAGCGGCGGGTCAAGGAGCCTGATTATTACGGGGAGGTCGTGCATCTCCTTCAGGATCTTCTTGAAGTCCTGCTTCTGCAGGGGCCTTAGCTTCTCGAGGTAGGCCCTCCTCTCCACGTCTGTAGCCGCCATTATCATGGAGACGACGAGCGGGAGCCTCTCCTCCGCGTTGAACATCCTCTCTGTCCTCGCCAGCCCAATCCCCTCTGCGCCCATCTGGCGCGCCTTGGCGGCGGTCTCTGGCGTGTCTGCGTTCGCCCATACACCGAGCCTCTTCGTCTGGTCGGCCCAGGTCAGCAGCTCGAAGACCTCGTCCTTGAGGTCGGGCTGGACGAGGGGCACCGTGCCCGGATAGACGTTCCCCGTGGAGCCGTCGATCGTTATGGTGTCACCCTGGCTTATCACGGATCCGTCGACCCTGAGCAAGCGGCTCTGCTGGTAGATCCTGAGGGAGGAGCACCCGACGATGCAAGGCTTGCCTATCCCTCTCGCGACGACCGCCGCGTGCGATGTCTTCCCGCCTCTGCTCGTGAGGATGCCTTGGGCAGCGAAGAAACCGTGCACGTCCTCCGGTTTGGTCTCCTCTCTCACGAGTATGACCTTCTCGCCCTTCTTGGTCCACTCGACTGCCGCGTCCGCGTCGAAGACGACCCTGCCGGATGCCGCGCCGGGAGCGGCCGGCACGCCGACCGCAACGGGCACCACACGGTTGTTGGCGTCGACGTGCGGGTGGAACAGAAGCTCGAGCTGCTCAGGTGTGATCCTGAGGATCGCCTCCTCCTTGGAGATCACGCCCTCGTGTACCATGTCGACGACCGCCCTGACCGCTCCCATTGGGCCCATCTTCGCCGCCCTCGTCTGGAGCAGGAAGAGCTTCTTCCGCTCAATCGTGAACTCGATGTCCTGCGGCTCGCGGTAGTGGTTCTCGAGCTTCTGGGATATCTTGTCGAGGTTCGAGTAGACCTCGGGCATCTCGTCGCGGAGCTCCGCGATCGGCTTTGGGGTCCTCGTCCCGGCGACGACGTCCTCGCCCTGGGCGTTGGTGAGATAGTCTCCGTAGAGCCCGGGTCTGCCCGTCGATGGGTCCCGGGTGAAGAGTACCCCTGTCGCACTGTCGTTGCCCATGTTTCCGAAGACCATTGTGACTATCGTAACGGCCGTCCCCTTGGCGAGCTCGGGTGTGATGCGATACTGCTTCCTGTACTCGATCGCCCTCTTTCCGTTCCAGCTCCTGAAGACGGCGTCTATCGCCAGCTCGAGCTGTTTCGCGGGTTCCTGGGGCAGCGGCTTGCCTTCTCTGAGGAGGAGGTCCTTGTAGGCGTCGGCCACCCTCATGATCGACTCGGCGTCTAGGTCGCTGTCCTGCACGGCGCGGCGCCTCTTCTTTTCTCCGTCCAGCAGCTTCGAGAACTCGTCTTCGTCCACGCCGAGGACGATCTTGCCGAAGAGCTGGATGAACCGCCTGTACGTGTCGTACGCGAACCTCCTGTCTCCGGTCAGGTTCGCCAGGCCTTCGACGACCACGTCGTTCAGGCCGAGGTTCAGGATCGTGTCCATCATCCCCGGCATCGAGACAGGGGCGCCCGAACGGACCGAGACCAGGAGCGGTTCCTTTGAGTTCCCGAACTTCTTCCCTGTTCGGTCCTCCAGCGACGCCATGGCGGAGAAGACAGATTCCATCAGCCCCGAGGGAAGCTTCTGACCTTTCCGGTAGAACTCTTCACAGACGTTGGTTGTGATCACGAACCCGGGTGGTATCGGGAGGCTGAGCGAGGTCATCTCGCATAGCCCTGCGCCCTTGCCTCCGAGCAACTTCTTGTCGGTAACGCCCTCATCGAAGAAATATAGCCATTTGAGCTGGGAATTGGCTAACTGCATGAATCTGGCCACCTATCCTATTCGTTATAAGTGTAAATGGTCAGCGCGCGGTGCGTCCCGCTGGTTTGGGGACGAGGCCGAAGATGCAGAGCGCTTCGATCATGGCGGGCACCTTCCGATAGCGCGCCAATGCCGAGGGAGAGACCCATCGAGACTCGGAGTGCTCCGTGAGCACTACACGGGCGGACCTGGACCTTAGCAGGAAGGGCACCGCGATCGAACGGCCGTACCTGTCGGAGTACTCGATCAGCCTGCCGGGTCTGACAAGCCCGACATCGAGCCCTGACTCCTCCTTCGCCTCTCTCGTCATGCAAGCCTCCGCCGACTCGCCCTCTTCGAAGTGTCCGCCCAGGCAGTCCCAGAGACCCGGGTACTCGTCGTCGTCCTGCCTGCGCTTCAGAATGAGCACCTTGCCCTTGTGTACGAGGATCCCTGAGGTGAAGACCCTGGTTTTCATCTGTTCCGGGACGATTGCAGGTGCTAATGAAGCTAGTCGGCTGATACCCTAGGGTCTCTCTTCTCGGCTCGTCCTCTGTCGCTTTCCCGAGTGACTTCACCTTCTCGAAGCATGGCTCCGTTTTCATAAACATGACCTGAAGCAAGGAATTTCTCGCGGACCGCGGAGGGCCGTCCAAGTTGACGGCCCGTTAAGGCGCCGTGACGTCGTTGGCGTCCAGTGTGACCGCCGTCTGCGCCAGCGCTCTGCCGTCGAGCGTCGCACCTGTGTTAAGCACGATCGCTGTCTCGCAGAGAATTATTCCGCTGAAATGGGAGGTGGTTCCGAGCGTCGTCTGGCCGCCGACCTGCCAGAAGACGTTGCTCGCCTGACAGCCACCGCTCAGGGTGACGATGGCACCACTACCCACGGTGAGGGTCTGGGCTATCTGGAAGATGAATACCGCATTCGAGTTGCCCTGACAGTTTAGGGTGACCCCTGTGTTTATCACGAGCGCTGTCCCCCACTTGTAGAGGCCTGGCGTGAGCGTCATCCCGCTGATGTCTCCCGCGCCTAGCTCAGTGTGATTCGGTGATGTGCGCCCCGCAGCGTCGCTGTAGGCAGTCTGCATGTCGCTCACGGCCGTGGTCATCTTGGTCGGAGTTGGTACTGCATAGTTGGCGGCGTATATCTTTCCATTGACTAGAGTGGACGTGGAGAACTGACCCGAGGAGTCTTTGATCAAGCCGAATCCGGTCATGGCGGTGCTGTCGATCGGGCTCACTCCGATGTCTCCCACAATCGAGGTCGTCCCGGTGGTGGAGATTCCGGACTTTGATAGGATCACGAAACTACCTGCTGTTCTCAGATTCACCGGTGCCAGCGTCGCAACTGTCGTACTCGCAGAACTCGAGCTTGTCGTTGAGGAGGTTGTTGTGGTGGGGGTCGTCGTGCTGGTCGTGGAAGAAGTCGTCGAAGAGGTCGGCTGCGACGTCGTGGAGATCGAGGCGGATGACGACGTCGTAGTGGTCAGAAATGTTGTAGTGATTGCAGTGGACGTCGTGGTGCTGGAAGTCGTCACAGGGATGATAGATGTGCTCATTGTCGTACTTGTCGCCGGAGAGCTTGTCGTTGTGAGGGTTGTCGTCTTAGTTATCTGAGTCGTGGCCGTGGTCGTCCCTGTCGGCGTCGTCGTGGTTATTGTCGTCAGCTGGGTCGTGGTCGTAACCGTACCCGTTGGAGTTTTGGCGACAGTCGTTTGCGTCGTATTCGTGGCGATGGTCGTACCGGCCACGGGCGTGAGCGTGGGATGGCTCTGGGAGAACCAGACACCAGCCAACAACAGTGTCAGAAGAATCGCCGCAGCAACCGGAATCAAACTGGAGCCGATGAATTTCGCCACTTATCTTACCTGTTCATCAACGGAGATTCACTCTATATATTGGGGGCGTACTCTTTGCGTCATCTCGTATTTCCTTGTAGTCGGTTGCAACCGGCTGAAAGTTAATGGGGTGGAATCCGCCGGCTGAGACGCATGTCGGAGTGATTTTTGATGATTGTGGCGACGGGATTAGCTATTTTCTGGATGATACTGGCGCAGCAAGGATACGGGAGCCGGCGCTCACCGCTATCCCAGTTCGCCCGCTATCTCCTGTTCGCTCAGGTCTCTGCCGCAGTACTTGCACCGGTAGACGATGGGAGACGAGCTGATGAGGGAGAATTCGGACGGGACTGAGTCTTTCTCCCGGACCGAGACGCAGGTGGTCGCCATGCAGCTGAGCACCCCCGTGATGGTCTTCGGGAGAACGGCCTTCTTCTTCTCTGAGACCCGGTAGGACCGGATAAAGTTCACGCTCGCAAGCGGCGCGATGAGGGCGAGCTTCTGGACCTGCTCGTCGGT
>JAPCJS010000119.1 GCA_027886825.1 Nitrososphaerota archaeon | reverse complement strand
TCCCGTATAGGGCGAACCTCTCCGCCTTCAAGCAGGTCGGCGTGGAGCGCGTGATCGGGCCGTGCGCCGTGGGCAGCCTCGATCCGCAGAGGAAACCCGGAGAGTTCGTGATCTGCGATCAGTTCGTGCACTTCACAACCGGCAGGAAAGATACCTTCTATGACGGACCCGAGACCACGCACATCAGCTCGGCGGACCCCTACTGCCCCGAGCTCAGGAAGATAGCGCGCGAGGCTGCCGAGAAGCTCGACATACCCTTCCACTCGGGCGGGACCGTCGTGGTCATTCAGGGGCCGCGCTTCTCGACGAGGTCGGAGAGCAGATTCTTCAGAGCGCAGGGCTGGGACGTGATCAACATGACGCAGTACCCCGAGGTGGTGCTCGCCAGAGAGCTGGAGATGTGCTATGTCAACATCTCGCTGGTAACCGACTATGACTCGGGGCTCGAGGGGGACCCGAACGTCAAACCGGTCTCCCACGAGGGGGTGATCAAGATCTTCAACCAGAACATCGAGAACCTGCGAAGGCTCATCACGGAGATGATCGGAGAGATACCGGAGAAGCGCTCGTGCGCTTGCGGCTCGGCGCTGGAGCACGCGAGGCTGACGGCCTGATGGAGGGGGACCTCGCGTCCGCGATGAGGCGCTCCATCCGGAGGATTCCGGACTTTCCGAAGAAAGGAATCGTCTTTCGAGACATCACGACCCTATGGAAGGATCCAGCACTCGTGAGGAAGACGGTCGACGCTATCTATGAGCACTACAGGGACAGGAGGGTCGACAAGGTCCTCGGAATCGAGGCGAGGGGCTTTGTCTTCGGCGCCCTCCTCGCCGAGCGGTTCGGCGTGGGTTTCATACCCGCAAGGAAGATGGGAAAGCTGCCTGCCGAGAGGGTCATGGAGGAGTATCAGCTCGAGTACAGGGTCGACGGGCTCGAGATGCACAAGGACTCTGTCCAGCCGGGCGACCACGTCCTGATAATAGACGACCTGATCGCCACCGCCGGTACGGCGCTCGCTGTCACGAAGATGGTCGAGAGGCTTGGCGGAAAGGTCGTCGGTCTCGCGTTCGTCGTGGAGCTGACCTTCCTGCACGGGAGGGAGAAGCTCGGCCCCTACGACATCTTCTCGCTCGTCCGGTATGCCTCAGAGGACGAATAGCCCTGAAGAGGCGCCCTGGGCGAACGGATTCCGGCGGTGCTCCAGTTGCCGTGATAACCGGGAGCGGTATGGACCACCTCTTCCCGGCCAGGGAGGAGAGGAGCCTCAGGACGAGGTTCGGGTCGGCGAGGGCTTACGTCTGCGCGGCAGGGAGGCGAGAGTTCCTCTTCCTACCAAGGCACGGGAAGCATCACTCCATACCCCCGCACCGCATAAACTTCAGGGCCAACATGCAGGGGCTGAAGGAGGCGGGCGTGGAGCGCATCATCGCCACCTCGGCAGTGGGCTCGATCAGCAGGAAGCTGCTGGTTGGAGAACTCGGGCTCTTGGATCAGTTCATCGACCTCTCCAAGCGGCACCTCACCTTCTTCGATCGCCGACCCGTGCACGTGGACATGACGCATCCCTACGACAAGGGGATGCAGGACCTGATCCTGGACGCCGCCGCCATCCTTGGGATGAGCCTGACGACCGGCCTCGTGTACGTCTCCGTCGACGGGCCGCGCTACGAGACGGCCGCTGAGATCAGGATGTTCGGCCTGATCGGGGGCGACGTGGTGGGGATGACGGGAGGCCCGGAGGCCATCCTCGCGAACGAGCTCGGCATGCGTTACGCGTCCGTCGTTGTGGCCACCAACTGGGCCGCTGGCATGCAGGATCGGATCTCCCACGAGGAGGTCGTGGCCATGATGAACGAGACCGCGCCCAGGGTCAAGAGGCTGATAGAGATCGTGGTCGAGTCTGCTTGATTGTATCTTAAATAATGGTCGCCGCACCGGAGGGTCGAACCGAAATTGGGTAAGATAGCCGATTCCAGTCTCGCCGAAGAGGGGGAGAAGAACTTTCTCTGGGCCAAGAACCACATGATCGCACTCAACACGCTTTCCGAGAAATATGTCAGGTCAAAGCCGTTCAAGGGCGTGACCGTCGGGGTCTGCCTCCACGTCACCAAGGAGACTTCGGTCCTCGTCGATTCACTCGTCAAGGCCGGTGCCGACGTCAAGCTGGCCGCGGCGAACCCGCTCTCGACCCAGGACGACATAGCTGCCTACCTCGCGAAGGAGGCCGAGGTGTGGGCCTGGAAGGGCGAGACCGCCAAGGAGTATGACTGGTGCATCAAACAGGTGATCGCCGCCAAGCCCCAGATACTCATAGACGACGGCGCCGACCTCCACGTGGCGGCCATGAACGCCTAACTAGATTCCGTCATCGGAGGCTGCGAAGAGACGACGACAGGGGTGGTGCGGATCACGGCGCTGGAGAGGGAGGGCAAGCTGGGCTATCCCATAATCGCGATAAACAACGCGAAGACGAAGCACCTCTTCGACAACCGGTACGGAACGGGGCAGAGCACCTTCGACGGTATACTACGGGCGACCGCGCTCCTCATCGCGGGAAAGAAGGTCGTCGTGGTGGGCTACGGATGGGTCGGGAAGGGGGTCGCAAAGCGTGCCTCAGGGCTCGGCGCCAAGGTGACGGTCGTCGAGATAGATCCGATAAAGGCCCTCGAGGCGTACCTTGACGGCTTCGAGGTAATGTCTATCAGGGATGCCGCCGCCGGAGGTGAGATATTCATCACGTGCACCGGGATGAAGGGAGTGATACCGTACTCGTCCATCGAGCTCATGAGGGAGGGGGCGATACTCTCGAACGCAGGTCACTTTGATGTGGAGATAGACACCAAGACCCTGCTGGGCAAGGCAAAGTCCGTCCGGCCGGTGAGACCGAACGTCGACGAGGTCGTGCTCCCTGACGGCAAGAGGGTCTACCTCCTAGCCAAGGGGAGGATAGTGAACCTCGTGGCGGCCGAGGGTCATCCGCCGGAGGTCATGCAGATGTCGTTCGCCAACCAGTTCATGTCCGCGCTGTACGTCCTTCAGAACCACTCCAGTCTTGTGACCCGGGTCCTCGACGTCCCCGTGGAGATAGAGAGCCAGGTTGCGCTCGCGACGCTGGACTCGCTGGGCATCACCATAGACCGGGCGACCAAGGCGCAGCTGAAGTACGCCGAGAGCTGGATGATCTAAGGAAGGAAGGAAGGAAAGAAAGAAGGAAAGATCCTTTGCCGAGCGAGAGCGCGAAGAAACGGGTTCTGGTGCTCTGCGCCCTTCCCTACACGAACGCTGTCCCGCACGTAGGCAACATCGTGGGCTCACACCTCCCAGCGGACATCTTCGCAAGGTACAGTAGGCTCAAGGGATACGAGACTCTCCTGATCGGGGGGGCTGATGAGAACGGGACTCCGACGGAGGTCGCTGCACTGGAGCTGAAGGTCTCGACGCAGCGGCTCACCGATGTCTTCTACGCGGTCCACAAGCGCATATACGACTGGTTCGAGATATCATACGACAACTTCTCCAGGACCTCGCTCCCCGTCCATCACAAGACCACGCAGGACTTCTTCCTGAGGATATACGAAAAGGGCTACATCACAGCGGGGACACTCACGTTGCCCTACTGCGAGAACGACAAGCTCTTCCTGGCGGACAGGTACGTGCAGGGCACCTGCCCAGTCTGCGGCTACGAGTTCGCCCGCGGCGACCAGTGCGAGAACTGCGCGACGCTGCTGGAGCCTTCGCAGCTCATCAACCCAAAGTGCAAGATAGACGGCAGCACCCCCGTCTTCCGTGACAGCGAGAACCTCTTCCTCGAGCTTCACAAGCTCGAGGGTGGCCTAGAGACGTGGATAACGGGGCAGGAGCACTGGAGGAGGCAGGTGACCTCGCTCGCGCTCGCCTGGATCAAGGAAGGTCTCAAGAAGAGGAGCATCACGAGGGACCTGAAGTGGGGCGTCCCGGTCCCCCTGAAGGGATACGAGGACAAGATATTCTACGTCTGGTTCGACGCGCCCATAGGGTACATCTCCTCGACAAAGGAGTGGGCCCAAAAGTCCGGGACCCCCGAGGCGTGGAAACCCTATTGGCTCGACCAGAGCACCATCATCTACAACTTCCTAGGGAAGGACAATATCCCGTTCCACACGATCTTCTGGCCAGGGATGCTGATGGCGCATGGGGAGTTCAACCTTCCCTATGATGTGGTCGGACTCCAGTACTGTAACTACGAGGGCGACAAGATCTCAAAGTCAAGGAACTGGGGGATATTCTGCGAGAAGGTGATCGAGTCTGGCCTCGAACCCGACATCTGGCGGTACTATCTGACCTACCTCATCCCTGAGACGAAGGACACCGAGTTCAAGTGGGACGAGTTCGAGAACCGGGTCAACAACGAGCTCGTCGCCAACATCGGGAACTTCGTCCACAGGACGCTCACGTTCACCTCGAACTTCCTGGGCGGGGTCGTCGAGCCAGCGGAGCCCGGGGAGGAGGAGGAAGAGCTCCAGAGGAGGATACTCACCGAGGTCGACAAGGCCGACGAGGCGCTCCGCGACGTCAGGTTGCGCGACGCGATGAAGAACATCCTGCAGGTCGCGACTCTGGGGAATGAGTACTTCCAGAGGAGCCAGCCCTGGGTGCTGATAAAGCAGGACCAGCAGAGGTGCAGGCAGGTGATCTATTCCTGCGTGAACGTCTGCAGGATCCTCGCCATCCTGCTGCGCCCCTATCTTCCTGCTTCGTCGAAGAAGATCTACGGTTTCCTCAATCTCGAGGGAGAGCCGACCTGGGATGCCGTCCGCCTCCCGATGGGCAGGACCGTGATAGAGAAACCCGAGATACTCTTCAAGAAGTTCGAGAAACCAGAGATCGAGCGAATAAAGTCGATAGTGACAAAGAGCACCGACGCAAAGGACTACTTCAGGTAGGGCTCGAAAAGAGAAGGAAGGAACGACAGGGTAAGTGAGTAAGTGAATGAGCCGGGGCTCACTCGCAGGAGGGCAGGCTCTCGAGCCCCGACGGCAGCGAATACTCCATGCTGTCATCGATCACGGTCCTCAGCGACGCCAGCGGGTCATAATCATCGTATCTTGTCGCCTTGAAACCCGACGCCAGTACGCTCACTTGGAGCTGCGCGCCACCCCTGTAGCTAACACTGTACTCCACGTCTATCTCCTCGTTCCCGAACATCGAACTCAGTCGCTTGACAGCGGTGGCGGTCTCGCCGGCCCTGAGAGTAGAGTCTCCGGTGAGGACGACCACTGCGTGGTTCGCCTCCTTCGTCTCCGCCCTCTTGCTGATGCCTATCACCGCTCTGGAGAGCGCCTCCTCGGTCTTGTCGGGCGAGCCGGACGAAGCCGAGCTCAGGAACGAGTATCCGTGCTGGAAGACGGTCCCCAGCACCTTGTTCAGCCCCACAGGGATCGAGTCTTCCGACTGGTTTGAGAGCAACGAGCCGAGCGAGGTGACCGCCTCGGAGTTGGCCAGGTCGTAGATCTCCTTCAGAGTCGCGTCCGAGGTGCTCTTGAGGAGCATGTCGTTGTCCACGACGACCACGCCCCTCGAGATCCGTCTGAGCCGCCTCAGCGCGAGACCCGCGTAGAAGCGCAGCTTCTCCTCGAAGCCGAAAGGCATGACCGCGATACTGACCGTGTCAGCGCCGCTCTCGTTGGCGATCTCTGCCACGACAGGGGCCAGACCGCTTCCCGTCGCACGTCCGAGGCCGGCGATTATGAATACCACCCTAGCCCCCTCGACGAGAGACCGCATCTCTGCCTGATGAGGGATCGAGAGGCCGCGCACCATCGAGGGCGTGAGCTTCTGGTCGATCGGGCAATCGATGAGGACCTTCTGGCCGCCCTCTACCGACTCCAGATCTGCACGATCGCACGAGAGATACGCGAACCTGTCGACAAGAGTCGTCTCCTTGCTGAGAGCAGACACGATCCTTACTCCCGCGCTTCCTATCCCGAGAGCTAAGACTTGACCAGAGGGGGCTATTGACATCTGTGGGGCTATCCTCGACGGCCTTCGGATTAATCAGCCTCGGAGTGGAAACTTAGTACCAATGGGTTACAAAAAATACAGTAAGGTACCTAGGGAGAATTTACCAGCCTGTTGACAAGCTCGTCCTGCATGTGCCCGTCACATTCTACAACAATCCTCTTCACTCCTTCCACATTTCCAGCCGCCCTGATTCTCCTTCCCAGGTCGACCGCCGTAGGGCTGTAGGCCGAGAGAGGAGTGAACCTGACCTTGATCTCGCCGGGCGAGACCTCGTGGACCTCCGTGACCACCGTCAGCTCCCCGAGCTTCCTGCCCGTCTCCTCCTCGACGACTGCGTAGATGGCCTCTCTCGCGTTCCTTGCTAGCTCTTCGGCCATGCGCATTCTCGTCTCCTCCTCACCACTTAACCTTGAGGGAGAGAGGGTGTGACGCCTTCACCTCGTCAATCCTGCCTACGCTCGTGTTCTTTGGCTCCTGCTCGAGCTCGCCCCGCTCGAGCTTCCCGTACAGGTCGTTTAGGAGGTCGGCGTACTCGTCCAGCGCCTCCAGTGTCTCTGTCTCGGTCGGTTCTATCATCAGCGCCTCCTCGACGGTCAGAGGGAAGTAGACCGTCGGGGAGTGCACTCCGTAGTCCAGGAGAGCCTTCGCCACCTTCATCGCGCCCCCGCTCATCGTCCCGTTCACAGAAACTATCGCTTCGTGCTTCCTCCTCAGCCCCTTGCCCTGGAGCAGGAGGTATGCGTTCGGGTCGAGCTTCGAGAGGAGGTAGTTTGCGGCGAGCACGGAGAGGCTCGAGACGTTATCCAGCCCGCTCGCGCCCAGCAGCCTGATGTAGCAGTACGCCCTCAGGAGTATCGCGGAGTTCGCGTAGCTCCCCTTCAGCCTCCCGATGCTGTGCGGGACGCTGTAGTCCAGATGGTATCCCTCTTCACCCTTCGTGACGACCGGGACGGGCAGATAGTCGCGGAGCCTCTCGGTCACCCCGACGGGTCCCGCGCCCGGACCTCCACCGCCGTGCGGGGTGGCGAAGGTCTTGTGAAGGTTGAGATGGACGATATCGAAACCCATGTCGCCCGGGCGCGCCTTGCCGAGCAGCGCGTTCATGTTGGCTCCATCGTAGTACATCAGGCCTCCTGCATCGTGGACCACACGCGAGATCTCGCCGACGTCGCCCTCGAAGAGGCCCAGCGTGTTCGGGACCGTGAGCATCATCCCGGCGGTCTTCTCCGAAACGAGCTTCCTGACCTCCCCGGGGCTGACCAGCCCACGCCCGTCCGAGGCGACCTTGACAACCTTGAACCCACCCATCGCGGCGCTGGCCGGATTGGTGCCGTGGGCCGAGTCCGGCACCAGTATCTCGTCCCTGCCCCCGCCTCCGTGGTCGCGGAGGTAGTTCCTCATGATAAGGACCCCAGCGAACTCCCCCTGCGCCCCCGCCGCAGGGCTCAGGGCGAACGCCTTCATGCCCGTTATCTCCTGGAGCATCTGCGTCAGTTCGTAGAAAATCCCGAGCAGGCCCTGTATCGTCCCCTCCGGCTGGAGCGGGTGTGCCTCCCTCATGCCGGGAGACCCGGCGATGTACTCGGATACCTTGGGATTGTACTTCATCGTACAGCTCCCGAGCGGGTACGTCCCAGACTCCACCGAGAAGTTCATCTGCGACAGCCGGTTGAAGTGTCTCAGTACCTGCAGCTCGGCTATCTCGGGGAGTTTGAGCTCCTCCCTCCTAAGGTTCG
>JAPCJS010000099.1 GCA_027886825.1 Nitrososphaerota archaeon | reverse complement strand
CGACAGGAATCCGCTTCGTAGTCCTTGCAAGATCAGCCTGCTTATGCACAAATGCGATTGTGATCACAACATCTAGGGGAAGA
Source organism: Nitrososphaerota archaeon (assembly GCA_027886825.1). GTDB lineage: Archaea > Thermoproteota > Nitrososphaeria > Nitrososphaerales > Gagatemarchaeaceae > Gagatemarchaeum. The sequence continues at coordinate 9,063 of JAPCJS010000099.1, read as the reverse complement.
CCACGAAGTCAAAAGGAAGGAAAGAATTTTGGCTTGACAAGAATCTCAGCAATCCTCGCAGGCCGAGTCAAACGTGAAGCGTACGGGATGAAGCCAATTGCGGCCGGGACGGGCATTTGTCGTTCGAGCTAGGCAATTCGATGGCCTCTATTAGCACCTGAGGCATGAGGAGAGATTCACCGAGTTTCCGTTCGATGCGAGGAGTTGGATTCTCGAAGAATTATGCGATACAGAAGGGGAGGGATAGATCGTCGCGAGAAGCGGCATGGACGCAGCGCGCAGGGCGCCGCGCCTACCTTCTGTATCTTCGTCTTGTACCTGCGGACTGGGCGCAAACCGGGCACTCTAGGCGGCCTGGAGCGACCTCCACCAGCCTGATCGCGTGACGATTACAGAGCGCTGGTGCTTTATTAATTGAAGGCTCGTTTGTAGACATATTGTAAGCGCGAAAAGCATCCCTATTACGTGTTTCCTATGCTTTTGGAATTCCAATGCGTTGATTGCGTATCGACGCAGCGTCGTCGGGGCTGTTTTGGCTGTTATGGCCTCATTTGGCCAGAATGCGGACGAAGTCAGACCACAATACGTAATCCTCGAACAAGGCGGCCCTGTTCGGCCTGTTTGCAGCAGACCCTTGAAACCTGTACACAGTCAACAGGTCGGTCCTAAACGTAGATCGCTGAACTGATCGGACCGACAAGAGTGCGGGGAGGAGATGAAAAGCAGCACATCCAGCTTTGACCGCGCAAATCTCGGTGATTTTTTGGCTTGCTTACGCATATTTTCGGTCTTGAGATGTGCACTTTGAGGAGACTAGGTGTGGCTTTGTAGATCAGCCGGCTGCTTTTGTTTCGATCCTGGATACTTTAGGGTGTCTCGGTAGCTTTATTACCATTGATAATGGGGTCACGGACAGTGTCGTACACTAGGAGATGAAAGAAGAACGAGTTACGGACAAGGTGGAGGAGGCGGTTACGGGCGATCTCGCTTTGGCGCCGGTCCAACGAACAACGGACCCAAGCCAGTGGAAGTCGGAAAGGAATACGAAGTCACCATTACCGAGACGAGCAGAAGGGGCGATGGAGTGACCAAGATCGACGGGTTTGTCATCTTTGTAGCGGGAGGAAAGCAGGGTGAAAAGACCAAGATCAAGATCACGCAAGTCGGCCCAAGGTTCGCCAGCGCCACTAAAGTAGAAGCAACAACAATGTAGACCGACGCTGTCGGTCTGCTGTACATGAGACGGAACCTAGTTCCGTCTGCCCTTTCGTTTTGTTACAATTTTAGAAGGTAGTCTGATAATTTCTCCTGGGATAACACCGCTGCTATGGACATTTACCACTCCGAAGAGCCGGGCCCTTTAGGCGATCTCAGCGAGCGAGCTTACCGGCAGTTCTGGGTTACATTCCCCTTGAAAAACCTGGACGAGCCCGACAGCCTTGTTTCCTAGTTCGGGCTCCTCACACGAGAGGTTCTGCGAAGATGTGAAGGGCGCCCCAGGTGGGGAAGAAACGACGTTATTGGGCGAGGGCTAACTATTGGTCAGTGTGATTTCTCCCAGAAACCTACGCAGAGACAGAACAGTAGAATCTGGGGCTAGGCGACCACAGGCGGGTCGTGTACCTTGTGGGGCCTGATTACTAGGCGGGCGGCCCTGACCAACAGGTAAAGACCAAAGACCATCCCTGTTATGAAGAAGCTGACCGGATAGATTGTGTAGAAGGCGACGAAGAGGCCGACCCAGGTTGTGGCCAGAGCTATGCCCACCGAGAAGATGATCGCCCACTGCGGTCGTCTTGACAGATACTGGGCCGTTGCAGCTGGGGTGACCATCAAGGAGAAGATGAGAAGGACGCCCGTGACCTGTACCGCGAAGGACACCGCGACGGCGACGACGATCAGGAAGGCCGTGCCAAGGAAGAGCATCGGTAACCCTTTCGCTTCGGCGACGTCTTCGTCCAGCGAAGCGAACAGGAGTGGTCGGTAGAGGATACCGAGAACGATCAAGACCCCCGCGCTGGCAATGAGCGTAAGGAGAACAGCACTGCTGCTGATGCCCAAAATCTCCCCAAACAGGATGGAGTAGGCTTCGGACGCATAGCCGGTGTACAGGCTGATGAAAAGCAGACCCAGCCCCAAGGCGAAAGCTAGTACTATGCCGATCTGGGTATCGCGATTGGTAGCGCGGCGGCCGAGTGCGGCTATCGCCAATGCACCGAGGGTCGAACCCAGAAGGAGACCGGCGATGGGCGGGATTCCCAGCAGTACCGCCCCCGCAGCTCCGGCGAAACCGATCTCGGAGAAGGCGTGGGCTACAAACGCGGAACGGCGAAGCACCACAAAGTAGCCGGTGATTCCTGCTATGATCGAGATTATCGTTCCGGCCTCAAAGGCATTCCGCATGAACTCGTAGCGAAACATCTGCTGCAGGTCGAAAAACAGGTTGGGGCTGAAGGTCAGGCCATGTCACCGTGATGCTCTTCGATACCTATGATCGCGACGTTTCCGTGTGGGTCGCGCAGAACCTCGATCTGGATTCCGTACAGCTCCGTGAGCCTCTCTGACGTAAGGATCTCACTGGGCTTCCCCGTCGCGACCCTGCCATTGGCGATGTACATTACCTTGTCGAGGTGCGGGAGAAGGGGGTTGATGTTGTGGGCAATCAGCAACGCAGTTACGCCGCGCTTGCGGACCACGTCATCGACGAGGTGCAAGAGCTCCGTCTCGCGTCTCATGTCAAGGTTTGAGAGCGGCTCGTCAAGCAGCAGTATGTCAGGATTGCTCACGAGAGCCTCGGCCAGAAATATCCTCTGCAGTTCGCCTCCAGACAACACGCCGAGAGGGCGATGAGCCAGTTCGGTCGCGCCGACGCCCTCCAGCGCTGCGTAGGCCGCGGCCCGGTCTTTGTGGGAGTATGGGTTCAAACCCCATTTTTTCCCTGAGAGTCCGAGCCGCACCAGTTCGAGACATTCGACGTTGGTGTCGCTGTCAATTTGATGGCGCTGAGGCACGTAGCCTATCTGAGGATTTCCACGCTTCGGTGGTGCGTCGAATATCCTTATCGAACCGCTGGTCGGACGCTGCAGTCCGAGGAGCAGACGGAAGAGGGTCGTTTTGCCCGCCCCGTTGGGGCCAATGACCGCTATGAACTCTCCGCGGCCAAATGCGAAGTTGGCGTTTTGCCAGACGGTCTTGTCACGGTAGCCGGCCGCCAGGTCTTCAGCTGCGATGAGGCTGGGCGGCACCGGAACCGCAGCGCTTTCGGAGTCTATTATATTCATCCGTCGATCATTTGCCGAGCGCTTGCGCATTCAGCGCATTATAGAGGTCTTGCAGTTCACCGCCCATCCAGGCCTGGAAGCTCATGTTGGGTGGCTGTATGGTCTCGGTCACACCGATGGTCGGAATCTGGTGTTGGGCGGCTAGCGCCTTGATGTTCTGGGTGAGGGGAGTAACGGTCTGCTCGTTGTAGACCAGCGCATGCACACTGGTGTTCCCGGCCTCCATGAGGTTCTCCATGGCAGCCACATCCTGGGCGGAGGGGTCGTTTCCCTCAGCGACAGCGTCCATGAACCCGGCGGGAGAGACTAGGTCGAGGCCAGTGGCGTTTGCCATGTAGATGAAGATGCTCTCCGTGGATGCCACTGGCGCGCCTGCGAATCCCTGCTTGATCTGGACCTCCTGGGACATGTAGGAATTCCACAGGGACGCGTTCAGGGCAGCGTACTGCTGGTGGAAGTAGGCGGTATCAGCGGGATCGATCGAGACAAGGTCTCTGTACATCGCCGCCACCGTGTCGTTCACATAGTAGGGGCTGTACCAGAAGTGCGGATTGGCAGAGGCCGACTGGTGGATTAGCTCTTGAACGTTCAGGACGACCTGGTTTGGGGTGCTCTCTGCCGAGATTATGTTGAGGGCCCACGTGTCATATCCGGCTCCGTTTACGACTACGAATCTTGCATCCGTGATCGCAATGGCATTCGCGGGATCACTCTCGTACTCGTGAGGATCGATGTTGGGGTCTGAAACTATGCTGGTCACATTGACACGGGTCCCGCCGAGCTGGGATACGAGGCTACCCCAGAAGTTCTCGGCGGCGACTATCTGAATCTTCGCTGCTGAGCCGACGCCGGATGTCGTCGTCGAGCTCGACGACGGCCGGCTCGACAGATAGACCCCTGCGATTATCCCACCCACAATTATCGCGGCCAGGACTACAGCGACCAGAGCAAACCTTTGTTTCTGCACGTATCAGCCAGGCGAGGCATGTGTTAATAAATATTCTCAGATACTTATTAATTTCCATGCATTGAGTGCGAGAGTTATATTATGATTCGTCCTTCTGGTGCCGTTGGCTACAGGTGTTCATGCTTTGGCACGCAGCAGACGTCCTCCAGCTGGATCGTCACGTGCTGCATCCCGAGGCGGCCCAGCTCAGACTCGAGCCCGTTACGGACCGCAGAGGGATCCGCCTTCCCGCTGGGGGTGAGGCAGGCGTGCATGCTCGCCACAGTGATGTGTGAACATATCCTCCATATGTGAAGGTCGTGCACGTCTGACACTCCGCTGAAGCTTCCCAGCCTGCGTTGCAGTCCTGCCACATCCTTGAATGGAGACCTCTCCAGGATGATCGCGCCGCCCTGCATCGTTATGCCGACCGCGCTCCTGACCACCAGTAGACCGATCAGGACGGCCACGAGAGGGTCTAGATAGGTCAGCCCAGTCAAGGAGACACCGATGGCTCCTGCTATCACGGCCAGGGAAGCCAACGCGTCCCCGAAGACGTGCGTCTTTGCGCTCGAGATGTTGAGGTCCTGATCGTCTCTAAGGCTCGCCTGCGCACTCTCGAGGACTCTCGAGGAGAGGACGTTGAGCACCACTGCGACCGCGGCAAATGTGATCGTGCCTAGAGCGCCAATCGATGCAGGGGAGATGAACCTGAGGTACGCCCCATACATGATCACCAGGGCGATTCCGAGGAGAGACAGGCCGTTGACCAGACTCGCGACGACCTCGAACCTGTGGTATCCATAGGTCAGGCTGTTAGTTGGCGGACGTGAGGAGACTGTGAGAGCCACCAGGCTGAACGCGACCGCAAGTATGTCTGTCACGACGTGCAATGCGTCTGCCGTCAGGGCGGTACTGCGGAAGAGAAATCCCCCGGTCAGCTCGACTGCCAGAATGGTAATCGATAGTGAAAGCGCCACGAAGAGCGCCCTGCGCGGCTCCATCTCAAACTAGAAGGAGAGCATCACAGCGTCGATATTAACTTGATGCTTCAATATCGCCGGTATATATTACTGGAATATTAATAAGCAGGATAGTTGCTAATAATGACTCTAGTTGACCGTAATCAGCATCACTCTCCCCGATGACCTCGTGAAGAAGTTCGACGCATTCGTCGTCGAGAGAGGCTACTACAGCAGGTCTGAGGCATTCCGAGACGCGGCAAGGTCTCTCATGAGCCAGGCCGAGGTCGGAAAGCTGGAGACGCAGGACGAGGCGGCGGTCATACTGACGGCGGCCGACATCAGGCGAAGGGACATCGACGTCCGTCTTGTCGAGCTACGCAACGAGTTCGAGGACGTCGTCGTCGAGAACCTGCACCGGTACATCGAGAAGGAGTACTGCGTTGACGTCTTCCTCCTGCAGGGCGCACACACGAAGATCCTCGACTTTCTGGGAAGAGTAAGGGGGACGAGGGGTGTTCAACAGGTCGAGACGATCTTTCTACCTTTGAAGTCGAGGGCGGACAGGACAGCGGAGGGCGGTGGAGAAGAGCCCACAGGGTAGACCCGTCGAGAACCTGATTGCGGGATGACATGCGATCTGCCCTAGAGATCGGCACGCGTCGTCCCGTCCCCGGCGTCTTCGATGGCGAGCGGGAAGTGAGCGGGGCCCGCGCAGCTTGGTTTATAGCGAACTCGAGGAGAAGGAGCAAATGTTGGACGCGACGGACGTGAGGATCTTCTGTGAGATGGCGTTCAGGGATCTCAGCCAGGGCTCCTTTGCCGACAGGCACGTCAGCCCTTCCGTCATCGGCAAGAAGCTCAAGCTCGACGAGAAGACGGTCCGCGTTCGGATCAAGAAGATGGAGAATGACGGCTTTATCAAGTACTACCAGGCGACGCCAAGTCTGGCGCTCTTCGGTCTGAGCATCGTCAGGCTCTGCAGGTTCGAGGCCTACAACATCGCCACGAAATACGGAGTGCTGGACAGCGTTCAGCGCATGCCCCGTGTGGTGGAGATACTTGATTATCTGGGACCAACGGTCGCCGTAAGCATTGCAGGGCGCTCGCCAGAATCAATCCAGGAGATAGTGCACGAGATTGCAGGAAGGTTCGAGTTGAGCAGCCTGGATCTGGGAGATCACGCGATACGAGAGCCACAGGTGCGCCTGGACAGGCTCGACTGGCGCATCCTGCGGGGACTCAGATACGACGCGCGCATCAGCACCAAGGACGTCTCGAAGATGCTCTCCATAACTCCTCGGATGACGGAGTACAGGATAACGAAGCTGCTGGAGTCAGGCGCTTTGTCGATCAGGGCGATGCTCGACGCGCAGAAACAGGAGGGCCTGATATTCTACGAGCTTGAGATGCTGGTCAATCCTGGAGAGCAGCCCGGCGCGATCAGACGAATCGCCGAGATGCACGGCGACAGAGCGTGGTCAGTACAGACCAACGCGGGAGTTCTCCTCGTGAGCCTCTTTGCCTTCAACCTCGGAGAGCCAGAGGAGGTGGCGATGGCCTCGATGAAGATCGAGGGTGTGAAACACTGTTCTCTCTTCATCCTCAAGCAGAGCGTCGAACCCAGGAGACCAAGTTGGATAGACGGTTTCATCGAGGAGAAGATTGGATCGACCTAGCCGGCCACCGAGGTTAGGACCGGGTTATCGCTGTCCCAGCGAAACAGACGGTCGCCTAGAGATCCCTTGTCAGTCTTCTGATGTCTTCGTCGGTCAGGATGGTCCCAGGATGGTTATCCTTTAGATGGATCATAACGTGCTTCTTGATATCCTCCTGACCCAGTGGTGAGATCACTGTCCAGCCGCAGGCGCACACACCCATCTTAGCCATGTCGGAAGTAATCCGCATCCCGATATATCAATCCATCGAGAGTCTCCTCCCGGATTGTGGGCGCAATCGCACACACCCGGACCGTGGAACAGATGCGCTCGATCCGTTGTAACTGAGGTAGCTCTGCAGTGGCGTGGATCAGAGCGACACGTAGCAGTCCTAGGTGTCTGGATGCGACTATCTCGTCGCCGCCATTCTTTCTTCGGGGCTGTGTAGAAGATCGCTAGCTGATCTCGCGCTGGACAGGGAGGATGCCTGTGAGCTCAAGAGGTTTTCTCGACTGAATCATCTCAAGGAGATCTATCATCCAGGGGGCGTAGCTTGTGGGCTTCTTACGCACGTCAGCAAGCAGTTCCCTGAACGAGGACCATCTGTACCCGTAAGCGTTCTCGGCCTTGTGCGCGATCTCACCATCATGAAGAGAGATTATTAGTCTGCAGAATTCGTTCTCGCAATAAGTCGTGTTACTCGGGTCTATCGCCTCGTAGTTGATCGAGACGGAGGAGTTTGCGACTATGGCGTCGTCAAACCCTGTGTACTCGGTCCTCAGACATCTCAGAGCGGCTTCCTCGTATCCCTCCTGCATCCCATCGCGGTGGTAGGGGTGTGTCGAGCCCGCCAGGTCCCAAACGCTGTCGAAGATCCTATGCTTCCTGTGCTGGAGCAAGATCTGGCCCTTGCTGTTGTAGACCAGGACAGTAAGTCCGCGGTGATGATATCCGGGTATGCCGTCATGGACCGTGTGACACTCCTCCTTGCCCCGGTATCCCAGTTCCGTATCGTTGTCGTCCACCAGGACGACAAGGTCATCTGCCAAAGTGCGCGAGCCGCCGAGGTTGAACCGTAATTAACTCTTCCCGCTATACCTTCCAGCGTCATTATGATAACCGCCGAGCGGTGACCGTGAATGAGCGAACCTCACCAGGGAGGTGAGAAGGAAAGACGGACGGAACGGGCCTCGCGGAGCCGAAAATCGGCACGAGAGGAACCTCGCTTCTGAGGACACTGAACAGCTCAGCCTTGCATTGGAACTTAGCTCGCCAGATCGCAGGTGATTCGTTTTCCTCGTTCCGCCGATCTTGCGTGCTGGCTCGAGATGGCTCCGAACGATTATTAATCGCACGGATTTCAGCTTCGCATAGCAGAAGGACATGACATCGGCCGACCTAGTGATCAGAGGCGGGACGATCGTCACCTCTACGTCGATGCTCAGGGCGGCCCTGGTGATAAAGGACGGGAAAATCGCCGCTATTACCTCCGACGAGAACATTCCCCGGGCTGGGAGGGTCATAGAGGCCGAAGGCCTGCACGTCCTCCCCGGCGTCATCGACGTTCACGTGCACCTGAGGGACCCAGGGATGACCTACAAAGAGGACTTTGGGACCGGGACGGCAGCCGCCGCTGCAGGCGGCGTGACCTGTGTCTTCGACATGCCGAACAACTCGCCTCCGACCATGGACGTGGGGAGCCTCAACGCCAAGAAGGAGGCGGCGAGGACGAAGGCCATAGTCGACTACGGGCTCTATGGACTGCTCACGGTAGGCAGCCTAAAGGAGATCGACCCATTCGTCGAGGCGGGTGTCATAGGTTTCAAGTGCTATATGGGAGAGACCACGGGCAAGATACCTCCCCCGTCTGACGGCGAGATGCTCGAGCAGTTCTCTGAGATATCGAAACTCGGGCGTAGGGTGGCGGTACACGCCGAGAACGACTCGATCCTACAGTATAGGGTCAGCAAGCTTCGGGAGGCGGGGCGGGTCTACCCCAGAGCTCACTACGAGTCACGACCACAGATCGTGGAGGAGGAGGCTGTCGAGCGGGCGATACTCTACTCCCGCGACACCTCCTGCCCCATCCACATAGCCCATCTCAGCAGCGGAGTCGGTGCCGCAGCAGTGCGAAGGGGCAAACGGACCGGAATCCGAGTCACGGCAGAGACGGCCCCGCACTACCTAATACTAGACGACGGGAGATACCCCCAGCT
>JAPCJS010000123.1 GCA_027886825.1 Nitrososphaerota archaeon | reverse complement strand
GTGACGACGAGGGCGCTGGTCGCCGTGGTGGAGAACTATCAGCAGGCGGACGGTTCGATCGTAATCCCAAAGCCTCTCGTCCCCTACATGGGAGGCAAGGAAAGGATAGGCTAGCAAGCCAAAGGCTGAGTTTTTAAGGTGGGAGAATCGGGGGGCATTTCCTAGCTTGGTAAAGAAAGGAGCGGGCAAGGTAAAGGACAAGTGGAAGGCGAAGCAATGGGTCACTGTACTCGCTTCACCGTCGTTCGGTAACGCGCCCATAGGAAGGGTCCCGCTGACCGATACAGAGAATCCAGGGGGTCGGGTGGTGGAGACGACGCTGTACGACATACTGAAGCAGGATCCGCAGCACTATAGCTTCAAGCTCTACTTCCAGATCGACAGGGTCGAGGGAGGCACCGCATACACCGTCCTGAAGGGACACGAGTATTCAAGGGAGTATCTCAGAAGCCTCATGAGACGCGGTTCGTCGATGTCTGATTTCATCAAGGACTACAAGACAAAGGACGGGTACGTCGTCCGCGTCTACTGCATCGCGCTCTCGCAGGGGAGGATGAACTCCTCCAGGAAGCACGGGATCAGGGCGGTCATGGACAAGATCATCGCCGAAAGGGCAGCGTCGCTGACCTACGACCAGTTTGTCCAGGAGACGGTCCTGCAGAAGGTCGCCTCGGACGTCTACAACGAGGCCAAGAAGGTCACCCGGCTCAGGCACGTGGGTGTGAGGAAGACGAAGCTGGTGAGCAAGCCCGCGACCGTCCCCGTCGCCCCGGCGCCAGAGGTCCTGGCTGCTCCTGCGGCCTGATCTCAGTCGCCAGCAGACGCAGGGCGACCGATCGCTCTGAATGGTCCGCTAACCTCTATCTCAGATGCTATCTGTCTCGGCAAGCGCTGAGAGGAGGAAGAGGACGACCACGCGACGTACCTCGCATCGATGCACGGACGCCCTGCAACAAAAGACAACCAGCCAACAAGCCGGACTCTTTTTTTCGCACCAGCCGGGCATGGAGGATCGCGCACCTGAAGAAATATGGAACAAATCCTGAAAAACCATTTTATAGAATTTGGGCGGTTTTCGTATCCATGATAGCAATGCGCGGTGCACCAGTCTTCACCCAGCTCGTCTCGGGTGAGGCTAACACAGGAGAGTCGTCTATACCGTCGGATCTTGGGATGTCCTCCCGATCCGCCGAACCCGTGGAAGTGAGAGATTGAAGGTCAAGATCGCCGCCCTTCTGATCGTCGCTCTCTTCGCCATCTCCGCCACGTCGGTCCTCGGTAACGCCAGCGCGTTGCCTACGGGATCCGTCTATGCGATCGACAACCGCGCTCCAGTAAATTCTGTCCTACAGTTCGCGAGCGCGCCCAACGGAGGCCTCTCCCTCGTGGGTAACTTCTCGACCCAGGGCGCCGGGACCGGTACGGGGCTCGGCAGCGAGGGGGCGCTCGCCCTAACACAGAACGGACGGCTGCTCCTCGTGGTCGATGCAGGAAGTAACGAGATCACCGCCTTTCACGTGAATCACGACGGCAGCCTCACATTTGCGGACAAGGTGGGATCGCAGGGGACGACGCCGATAAGCCTCGCGGTGGGCCAGGGGATCGTCTACGTCTTGAACGCTGGCGGGACGCCCAAAATCGCGGGATTCTCGCTCGGCAGCGGCGGCCAGCTGACCTTCATCGCGGGATCCGTTCAGCCGCTGAGCGGTACTGCCAGCTCGTCCCCCGAACAGATAGGGTTCGCCCAGACCGGTGACAGCGAGACCGTTTTCAGTCAGACCAGCGTCAGCCAGACCAGTGGCGTGCTGATCGTTACCGAGAAGGGCGCCAACATTATTGACACCTACACGGTAGGGAGGAACGGAGTAGCGGGTGCCCCGACCGTGATCTCCTCCAATGGAGGTGGACCATACGGGTTCGCGTTCGCACCCAACGGCGACCTCATACTGAGCGAGGCCGGGACGGCCACTCTCTCCTCGTACGCCGTCTCGGACAGCGGCAACCTGAGGACCCTGAGCGGCGCGATACCTGACTTTGGGCTCGCACCATGCTGGGTCGCAGTCTCGCCAGACGGAAGGTTTGCCTACACGAGCAATGCACACGGAGGAACCATCTCGGGCTACTCGCTCTCGGGGACGGGGACGCTGTCACTCTTCAGCTCGGTCGCCGCCAAGACCTCGATCGCGACGCTAGATCTGACGTTCAGTGGGAACGGCCACTTCCTGTTCGTGCTGAACGGCAACTCCATCACGACCTTCCAGACATATCAGGACGGTAGCATATCCCGGAGCTCGTCTGTCAGCGGACTGCCGGCGTCAGTCACCGGGCTGGTCTCCAGCTAGGAGCTTGTGGCCGCATCCCTTCTCCGGGAGCGGCCCCTTTCCCCTTTTTCCCCGGCTCCAGCACCTCTTGGGTGTAGGGTTTGTTGCCAGATGGCGATCCTGGTCGGAGCGACTCCTGCGGTGACAGCCATGCCCACGCTAGCCGTGCTTGGCGGACCTGCTCGAGACTATCTTCAGTATGTCTCCGTTCTTGAGCGTGTAGCCCCCGGAGAGTCTCATCCCCGTCCTCGCGTCGATGGCGTAGAGAAATCCCTGCGCAAGGTCGCTGTGGATCTTCCTGGCGAGATCGAGGGCCGTCGAGCCTCCATTCATCACGTAGGCATCGGGCAGCACGTTCCCGTTCTTGTCGGAGAGCCTCGTCTCGTCTTCAACCGGATAGGCGACGATCGCCTTCAGAAGGCCGAAGTATGCCTGGTCTATCGCCTGCTGCACGCCCGTCGCGCCGTAGGCGTCAAGCACCTTCTCCTTCACCAGCTGCAACGCTCTCGTCTGCGGAGGTGTCAGGTCGTCTTTTACGACCTCGAACGAACGGTCGCCCGGAGTGTACCTGATCAGACCGTGCTCTGAGGCTCTCCGGAGAAGGAGCTCTGCCTCGGCCGCGCACGGGACTACCGTCTTCTCTGTCTTTCGGAGCGACTCCACCCTCTCCTGTGCACCCGGCAGGTCCGCCTTGTTCGCGGCGATGAGGCTGGGCTTGTTCGTCTCCCTGAGGGCCCTCACGAGGTTCATGAGGTCTCCTTCGTTCCATCCGACCGGCTTGTCCGCCTTCAGTTTGAGCCTCAGGAGGGTGTCCTCGATGGTCCCCTCGCCTATGCCCAGCCCGCTCAGCCGCTGGGCGAGCTGCGCGACCATGCTCGAGCCCGTCTGTTCGGCCAGCCGGGCCGACCTCTCCCAGTCCCTGCTGATTATCCCGAATATCCAGAGGTCGAGCTCGTTCTCGACCATCCGGACGTCAGCGACGGGGTCGTTGCTGCCCGTCTCCACCTTCCTCCCCTCCTCATCGGTCCCGCCCGAGGCGTCCACGACGTGTATAAGCGCGTCCGCCTGCCTGAGCTCATCCAGAAACTGGTTGCCCCTCCCCCTCCCTGAGGCCGCACCCGAGACGAGCCCAGCTACGTCGACGAGCTTGACCGGGATGAGCCTGATGCCGTCGTTGCAGACCGAGTTCCGCGGAGTGTCTATGACGCCCATCTCCTTGCAGACGCATCTCGTCCTTACGTATCCCATCCCGAGGTTCGGATTTATGGTCGTGAACGGATAGTCAGCGATGGGGACGTTCTTCAGAGTCGCTGCAGAGAAGAAGGTCGACTTGCCTACGTTCGGCTTTCCCACGATTCCTACGAGCAATACGGTACCTGTGCGCCCGGCACGTCATAATGAACACTTCGGAGGGAGGTGCGCGTCTCCTCGACGGTCTGTCCGTGGCGGAACAGTTTCAATGAGCCCTCTCCCGCCTTCTTGACGCCCGAAAGAAATATCCCTAAAGGTGCGCCCGAAGATCTTCCCGGACCGTGACCCGGGTTCTCGTAGTCGGCGGCGGAGTCGCTGGAGTCGCCGCCGCTGTCGCGGCGAGCGAGAGGGGCGCGGACGTGACCATCGCAGAGGGGTCCGGCAGTCTCGCATACAACAAGAGCCTCCTTCCCAACCTGTTGTCAGGCGGTTGTCCTCCGGCCGGGCTACACGTGGCAGATCTCAATGACATCTCGGAGCGGTTCGGGATCGAGGTGAGGCTGGGAGAGCACGTCGTCTCCGTCGACTCGGACTCCGGCTGCGTGCGCACGCGCAGCGGGCGCCTCGCTTTCGACGCGCTCGTCCTTGCGACAGGCTCGCTCTATCTCCCGGACGACCTGAAGGGTGTCTCGAAGCCGGGAGTCTTCATGATGAGATCCTTCGACGACTACCTCGCCCTCTCGAGGGCTCTGACGGGTGTCTCCCGCGTCGCGCTGGTCGGTTCCCTCCCACTCTCGCTGATCGTCGCGGAGGCCATCTCGCGCACGTGCCGCGTCTCCGTCTTCCTCGGGGAAGGGTCGCTTCCGAGGTTCCCGCGGCACGTGCTGGGAATGATATCGAAGGCCGCGGCGCCCCGCGGGGTGCAGCTGCTTGAGGGGCACCTCGACGCGGTGGTCGGCGTGAAGCGAGCCGAGGCAGTTATCTCAGCGGGGACGGTGCACCCGTGCGACGGGGTGGTGGTGCTCCCGCGGAGCTCACCCTCCCTGCCCGCGCTCGATTGCATCAGAGGCGACCACGGAGGGGTCGTCGTCGATGACTCGATGAGGACCTCTTGCCGCGGTGTCTACGCCGCAGGCGACTGCGCGGAGGTCCGGTTCGGGTCGGCCTCGCTTCCCTCGAGGCTTCATTCGTCTTCGCTCGTGATGGGGGATGCTGCCGGGATCAACGCCGCCGGCGGGATGGCGAGGGCTTCGCTGTCTAGGTGCCTCGCCCTCGACCTCTTCGGGGTTGAGCTGTGCACCGCAGGGATCGACGCAGAGGCAGCCAAGAAGATGGGCCTGGACGCGACCGAGGTCGATTCCGGCGAGGATGGCGGATCGATCTGCACCTCCCTCGTCTATGATCGGACGACCCACAGGCTCTATGGGATCCAGGTCGCGGGTCCAGGGGCGCTCTCGCTCTCCGACTACGTCTCCTTCGTGGTATCGTCCGGAGCCCGCCTGGACGACCTCGCGTACCACGAATCTCCATATCTGCCACATTTTAACAGGGACAGGTCTCCAATATCCTTAACAGCAGGCCAGGCGCTCGCCCGTGCAAGAAGGTGAATACTTGGCCACCCGGAAGGTCCTGATCTGTGACACGGTCGACGTGGCCGCCCTCGCGCTTCCGGATGACTTTGAAGTAACCTACGTCCCCAAGATCACACCCGACCAGCTGCTCGAGAGAGTTGCCGACTACGACGTGGTCGTCGTCAGGTCAAGGACGAAGATAGACGTCGCTGTGATCGATAGGGCCACGAAGCTGAAGATCATCGCGAGGCCCGGGACGGGCCTCGACAACATCGACCTGCGCGCCGCGAACGCGAGAGGCATAGAGGTCGTAAACAGCCCGGAGGCACTCGTCGAGGCCGTGTCGGAGCAGGTCGTGGGATTCATGCTTGCACTCGCCAGGAAGACCGCCGCGGCCGACGCCTCGACGCGCTCCGGGGCGTGGGAGAAGGAGAAGTTCGTCGGGGTCGAGCTCAGGGGAAGGACCATCGGGATAGCCGGGATGGGAAGGATCGGGAGGAGGGTTGGCGAGATAGCCAAGGTCCTCGGGATGTCCGTGCTCGGCTACGATATCATAGAGATAAGCAGGGATGTCCTCTCGTCGATCGGCTGTACGATGGTCGATCTCGACACACTGTTCGCATCTTCTGACTTTGTCACCCTTCACGTTCCCCTCTCGCCGGAGACGCGTCGCCTCGTAGATTCGCGACGGCTCTCGCTGATGAAGAAGGGCGCCTACCTCATCAACACGTCGCGTGGGGAGGTCATCGACGAGGCCGCTCTCATCCAGGCGCTGACGACGGGCACGATCGGGGGCGCCGCACTGGATGTCTTTGAGAAGGAACCGCCAGGGCCGGAGATCCTGGGTGCTCCGAATCTGATCGCGACGCCACACATCGCGGGCCAGACCTCGGAGGCGCAGAGGATGGCGATCACCGTGACAGGCGCAAAGATATCCCAGTTCTTCAAGAACAGGGGATAGATAGATAGATGGGCTCCCGCCGGTCCGCCTTCGGGGGCGACGCCGACCTAGCCATCCCCAGAGCAGACGACCGGGCGCAGAAAGAATAGAGAAGACTTATCTGCTCCTCTCGAAACGGGCTCCCGTTTACGTTGTACGCTGAAATCGGAAAGTCCTGGCACAAGGTCTTCCACGAGAAGGCGGGAGACATCTCCGCCCGGGCCGTATTGCTAAGGAAGGGGCCGACCATCGAGAGGATCGAGAAGCCTTCGAGGCTGGACCGAGCAAGGATGCTCGGATACAAGGCCAAGGAGGGTGTCGTCGTGGTAAGGATCAAGGTCTCGAGGAGCGGGATGAGGAGGCAGAGACCCACGTCAGGCCGCAGGCCAAAGCACCTTGGCGTGCTGCGCATGAAGTCGGACGAGCCGGTACAGGGCGTCGCAGAAAGGCGTGTGGGCGAGAAGTTCCCAAACCTGAAGATGCTGGGCTCTTACATCTACTATCAGGACGGCAAGCACTCTTGGTACGAGTGCGTCATGATAGACCCGCACAACCCCTCGATCTCCAAAGACTACAACTACAGACGGGTCCTCGGGCTGAACTAGACCTTCATCTCGCTGCTGTGCCCCGGGAAGATCCTTGCGTTCGGGTCTATGTGGTTCTTTGCCACGTTGACTGCCACAGCAGCCTGCGCGAACCCGACCGCGATCAGGTTCATCTTGACGGTCCCCTCGGCTGCGGCTATGTCCCCCGCCACGAAGACGCCAGGTATGTTGGTCTCCATCCTGCCGCTCGCGCCTATCTCGCGCCCGGTGATCCGGAGGCCCCAGTCCTTGATCGGGCCGAGGTCTGCCCTGAATCCGATGTTCACCAAGATCGCGTCGACCTCGATCCTGGTCTCGGTCTTGTTCTTGCTGTCGTACAGGAGTGCGCCTGTGATCTTCTGCCCATCCCCGATAACACCCTTCAGTTCATAGAAGAGCTTCACCTCGACGCCGCACCTCATGAGCTCGGCCACGCTCTCCTCGTGGGCCCTGAAGACGTCGCGCCTGTGGATCAGGGTGATCCTCTCCGACCACTGGTTCAGGTTGAGCGCCCAGTCGACGGCCGAGTCGCCGCCACCCACTATCAGGATCTTCTTCGCCTTCATGACGTTCTTGTCCTTGAGGAAATAGTATACGCCGCGGCCCTCGTACTCTGTCGACCCGGATGCCTCCGTCCTGTTCGGCGAGAATGCGCCCACGCCAGCCGCGATGAGCACGGTCTTGGAGAAATGACGGCTGCCGTTCGCCGAATCAAGCTGGATCAGGCCTCCCTCGCGCGTCTTTATCGAGACGATCCTCTCGCCGAGGACCACGGTAGGGTTGAACTTGAGGGCCTGTTCGATCATCCCCTTGACGAGCTCCTTGCCTGTAACCTTCGGGAACCCACCAACGTCATAGATGTACTTCTCTGGATAGAGGAC
>JAPCJS010000020.1 GCA_027886825.1 Nitrososphaerota archaeon | reverse complement strand
AGGACTGAAGCGCGCGATTTAGCATGAGAGAGAAGCTGTTCCCGACCGCACCTATCGGTTCATATCCCCGACCCCTCTGGTTCAGCCTGGGCATCGGCAGGAGGGACTTCAAGGCGGCCATGGCCGAGTCCGCGTTCCGAGAGCAATATCTGGACGGCCTGGCCGTGATCATTAGCGACCAAGAGAGGGCGGGAATGGACATCGTCTCGGACGGTGACATCAGGACAGACGCCCAGGCCGGCGGAAGGGGTTGGTTCTTCTATCTCATCGACCGCCTCTCTGGATACATCCAGACCGCGGACGACAGCCACACGCTCTGGAAGAAGAGGTGGGGGGAGGGCTCCATCTTCGCCGAGATCATCGAGGCGTATCAGCCCCCCGTATTCACGGGCAGGGTGGGGCTGAAGATACCTCTTCGCTACGCGGACATGTGGAAGCTCGCCCAGGAACGGGCCACGAGGCCGGTCAAGTTCGACGGCATCGCGAGCGTGAACATCGCCTCGATGTGCTGGGACAGATACTACAAGAAGACGGCGGACATGACGGCGGACGTCTCGAAGATCCTGAACACGGAATACAGAGAGCTGGTCAAGGCCGGCTGCAAGAAGATCCAGATCGACGAGCCGCACGTCCACTTCACTGCCGCCGACCCCAAGGCCACGAAGGACCAGATCCAGGCGGAGAAGGACTCCTTCAACGACGACGTCGCTGGGGTGGACGCCGAGATATGGGCACACTCCTGCTGGGGGAACCCGAATCAGCAGCACGCGGAGGATATGGAGACGATCAGCTACGAGAAGGCCATACCGCACATGCTGGACCTCAAGGCGGACGTGCTCACCTTCGAGATGTCCAGCACAGGAGGCAGGGACCTGAAGTTCTTCAAGGACTACCCGACGAGGAAGAAGAAGATAGGAATAGGCGTCATCGACCACGTCAGCTGTCAGGTGGAGACACCGAAGCAGGTCGCGCAGCTGATCCGCGAAGCGATCAAGTACATAGACCCGGGGCACCTCGTGATAACCTCCGACTGCGGGTTCGGGAGGGAGGGCTTCGGAAGGCGCATCGCCTACTACAAGCTCAAGTCGATGGTCGAGGGCGCCCGGATAGTAAGAGAAGAGATCGAGGGAAAGTAGGCGGAGGAGCGCCGTCAGAAGGCCTTCCTGGCCTTCCTCAGCGCATCTTCGCTGAGATTGTGTTCCCAGCCCCAGATGAAATAGCCGTCGAGACCGTAGCTGCGGAACTTTTCGAGCTTCTTCTTCAGAGCGGCAGGGTCCCGATGGTGGATCCACGTGTATGGATGGATGTCCACCTTCCCCACAAGCGGTGTCAGGTACCGCATTTGGTTGTCTATCGCTGAAGGGTCGAACGTATTGGAATAGGTCAGCCCCTCCGTCTGGTCGGACATTTTTCTGTAGGATGGCGGTGCAGCGCCCAGGGCAAAGAGCTGCCGGATCGCCGACATTAGCAACGGATGGTCCGGCGCCCTGGATTTCGTCGCATACTCGACGACACGGGGGATGACCGACGCGGTCAGGTACTCCGGGACTAATTTGGGTGAGATCCAGTCGAACATCCCGTAAAGGGAAGCAAAATCTGTTCCGACGACGTCGCTGACCGTAGGTGGGAGGAACTCGAGGCCTACGCGGACCTTCCTCTTGTGATCCTTCGCTGCCTCGCGTCCCGCCTTGACGACGGCCGAGATGTACTCGGACATAGACTGCATGCGGAAATCCAGCCAGAGCCCGATGTTCGGGTGCTTCACCAGATAGTTCAGGACATCGCTTGGAGAGAGTGGTCGAGGCACCGACCCCTCGGTCGGTCCCGCTGTGATTGAATCGTACAGTGTCTTTACGTCCCGCCTGACCGCCGTCAGGTCCAGGCCCCGGGCGACCGCCCTCGCCTTGCAGGAGTCGCAGAAGCAGGCGAAGTTCTCGTGCAGTGATGAGTTGGCCCAGAATGGGAACTCCACGTGGTTGACGGCGATGAGGTCCGCAGAGGTCCATGTCGCCATCGTCTCGCGGATCATCGTCTGACCATATTTCACCACATCGGGGTTGTTGGGGCACCCGTAAGCGGGCAGGTTGTTGTGGCCAGGGACGATGGCACCGGTCACATCGACGCAGGCCATCGGGACGAACCTCCTCGAGTTCGCGTAGAGGGGTGCGAAGTTGCAGACGACGTGGAATCCCTTCGACCTCGCTGACTCCATGAAGCGTTGAAGCCTAGCGAACCTCTCCTTCGTGGTCAGACGCAGTCCGAGCCCCTTGAAGGGCGCTTCCGAGGGGAAGACGAGCGAGCCGACCTCCTTGTATGTGGGCCCCCAGTCGGAGTCATAGTTGGTGAGCTCGATCGCGTTCAGGTTCGTCCACCGTGCGAGGTTTTCGAGGAGGCCGTCGCCATTCCGTACAGCGTGATCCCAGGAGACATAGAAGGATCGTATGGCCAATGAATTCGCGGATGGCCATTATCTGTACGACTTTATATCGATTCGAGCGGAATCCGCGATGGACTTTAACCCGCGGTCGTGCTCGGTTCGTGCGCGAGCTGCTTCTACCTATCTGCCTGCGACACATCGCAGCCGTCTTTCTTGCCATCGTTTTTGTGGGTGGGGTGGGTGGACCAGGAGTCATCTCGTATGGTGGGTCCGGTGCGCCGCTACTGATACGTCCCCGGCCCGGGAGCCGTGCGAGCGTCCCTATCCCGTCAACTTGTTGACTGGGTACCTCGGTGCCTCTCCGTTGACGACACGCTGAGCCTCCTCGGCGGCTGCCATTATCATCGCCCTCATCGTCCTGTCACTGATTCCCACGTGCGGCGTGAGTATCAGGTTGGGGTACGAGTCGCCGGCCCTGTAGAAGACGTGCCTCTCTGAGGGCGGCTCCTCCGAGAGCACGTCAAGGGAGGCACCGAAGATCCTCCCCTCCCTGAGCGCCGCGGCGACCGCGTTGTCGTCCATGATCGGCCCCCTGGCTGTGTTGACCAGCACCGCGTTCTTCTTCATCTTCCTGATGTTGGCGTCGTTGAGCAGTCCCCTGGTCTGAGGGGTCAGCGGCGTGTGCACCGAGATCACGTCCGAGGTGGAGAGCAGCTCGTCGAGGGAGACGTACCTGAGCCCCAGGCTCGCCTCGAGGTCGGACCGGCGGACGACGTCGTGGTAGATGATGTTCATGTCGAACCCCTTGGCCCGCTTGGCGACCTCCGCCCCGATCCTGCCGACCCCGAGCAGGCCCAGCGTGAGGCCGTACAGGTCCTGCAGTTTGGGCGCGCCTGCGGTGTCCCAGACACCCGCCCTCACCTCCTTGTCCCGCTGAGGGATCTTCTTCATCATGCTGAGCATGAGCGCCATCGCGTGCTCCGCCATGGCGATGGACAGCTCGGGTATCGGGGTCACGGTCACATAGATTCCCTTGGCGGTGGCGACCGGTATGTCTATCGTGTCGTAGCCCACGCCGACCCTGGAGATCACCTTCAGCCTGGGCGCGGAGTCGAGGACCGCCCTCGTGAAGGGCTCACCTCCTGAGATGCATCCGTCGATGTCCTTCAGGTTGACGATGAGCTCGGCCTCGGTGTGGTGGCGTCCCAGCAGTCGCTGTACCATCTCGACGCCGTGTGAATTCAGGTAGCGCTCTACAGCAGGGGCCTCCTCGGCGGGCATTCCTCCCCCATACAGGATACGTTTCATTGCGCATCTCGTCGACCCAGGCGATAAAAATCTATCAATCGGAGGCTCTGTTAAATCTTCGGCTCATGTTTACGGGGGGCTTAAATCAGCACCCGGAGTGTAGATGGGTGCGGCCGGTCAAGTCGATCCAGTTCAGCTATGCGTCGTCGGCCGACCTAGGGTCTCTCTTCGAGGACTTCCGCCTCATGTGCAACGACGCCATCCGGATCGCAATCGACGAGAAGCCGAAGAGCAGATTCAGGCTCATCAAGGAAGCGTACCCGCGACTGAAGGAGTACGGCCTCCACACCCACTACATCCTCTCGGCCTGCGAGGTAGCCTTCGCGGCATACCGCAACAAGGACCGCAAATCAGACCCTTACGTCAGACGGGTATTCCTGAAGGTGACCAGTCAGTCCTACAGGCTGGATCACATCATCCTGAGGATACCGACCAGGCCGAGGGACTACATCTATCTCACGCTCCATGCCTCCGACTATCACCTCTCCCTCATCGACGACCCGACCCTCAAGCGGGGTTCGGTGACCATCACCGACCGAACGGTCAGCCTAGCGTTCTCGAAGGAGGTCACCATCGGCGAGCCACTGGGGCACATCGGCATTGACGTCAACGAGAGGAACGTCACCACATCTGACACTCTCGGCAATACGAGCGTGCACGATACCTCCAGAGTGGCGGAGATCAAGGAGAGATACCGGGCGGTCCGGGCGAAGATCGGCGAGAAGACGAAGCAGGACCAGAGGATCAGCCAGGAGCTGTATGTAAAGTACGGCAAGCGGGAGAAGAACCGCACTGTCCAGGTGCTTCACTGCATCTCCAAGGAGATCGTGGAGCGCGCAAAAGAGAACCATCTCGGCATCGTGATGGAGAGGCTGAAGGGGATCAGGAGGCTGTATCGAAGGGGGAACGGTCAGGGCGCCCCCTACAGAGGCCGGATGAACTCGTGGACCTTTCACGAGATCCAGAGGCAGATAGAATACAAGGCAGGATGGGAGGGCATCCCCATAACATTCGTGAGCCCGCGCCACACGTCCCGAAACTGCTCGAATTGTGGCACCTCTCAGAAGTTCGAAGGACGAACTACGATTTGTCCTTCCTGTGGCAAGACAGAGGATAGGGATGTGAACGCATCGAAGAACATCATGATGGCCGCACCGACTCATGCGGCTCAGCCACCCGGAGGAGGCGGTGAAGGGGAACCCTGAAGGCAGGAGAAAGCGGGCAATCCTCCGAGCGGAGGGGTGGAAGTTAATCCCGGCGATGAGCCGAAGATTTAACAGAGCCCAATCGGGAAGGCCGGATGCGCCTACCCAGTGGTGAAGGGGACGGGGTCTCTCTTCGGGGTTATCTCGGAGGCCGATCGCTTCCCGATGAGATAGGTCTTCTCGAGCTGGAATCCTCCCTTCAGCGCGAGGTTCAGCGGTGTCTCGATGTTGATGACCATCCCCTCTTCCAGTGGTATCTCGGTGTCCCGGCTGACGACCTGGTCCGAGATCGTTCTGTACTTGCTGTACGAGATTATCGGGTGCTCGCGTGTCTCCAGCCCTATGCCGTGCCCCTGATAGTCGACGCCCTCGAGCCCCCTGCTCTTGTAGGCCCTCGAGAACCTCTCCAGGATGGAGCTGGGTGTCGCGCCCGGCCTCAGGGCGTCCTTGCACTCCTCCAGGACCTCCCAGAGTGTGCCGTAGAGCCTGTCCGCGTCCGGCCTGCCTCCCCCGAAGACCACCGTGGTGCCCGTGTCGGCGTAGTAGAGCCGATAGATGCAACCGACATCGACCGAGCAGCATTCCCCTTCAGCGAACACGTAGGGCCGGTCGTCCGACTGCCCGAAGCCCAGCGGTGAGAACGCCCAGTGCTCGAACAGCGCATTGCTCCTCGCTACCTCCACGAGGAACGGCTTGCGCACGTCCCCGACGGTCCCGCCCGCCCTGCCCTTCGAGATCCCGGCGACCATCGCCTTCTCGGCGATGGAGGCAGCCCTGCGCATCCTCGCGATCTCATCCCCTGTCTTGACCATCCGGATGAACCGGATCAAATGGCTGGAGTCGAGGAAGGTCACTCTGGGAAGGCGTTTCCGGAGGGCCGAACGCGTCTCCGCGCTGAGGTTGCTGAGTTCGATCCCTACCCTGCCGTGCGTTATCCCAGCCTCCTTCAGCACATCGATCAGGGCATCGCCTGCGGAAGGTCTCTGCTCCTTGAGGATGTGCCTCAACAGCGCTAGATACCTCGATTCTCCTTTCACACGAGGCGGGGGCAGGTAACCCGCGCCCCCGAACGGCCGGACCTCCACCCCCTCCTCGACCGGGAAAGTTGCGGTGAAGGTGTTGGTGACCAGCACGGGCCTCCTCCGTGGTGTGATGACACCGTACGCCTGGACAAGCGACTCCGGCGCCCCCGGCTTCAGCATGTTCTCACGGAAGGACGCATACTGCCAGCAGTCGTATCCTGTGAAGTATGACACACTAGTATGGGTCGTTGCGATAAGAGTCCGCAGATCGTGGCGACCCATGAGCTCCTCGGCTCGTCTCTGGTTCACCAGCATGACGCCGCGCTGGTGCACCCGCCATCTTAAGGATTGGGCACTCTATCGTCAGTTGTCATCGTGCTGTGAGTGGAGGATGACAATTAGTGGGCAGATCCAACACTGGCACCGTGTGATCTATGGGCCCGAAGCACAAGTGATCCGCTCATTGTTTTGCGTTCCCCGAGAGTCTTCGGTCGTAATCATCCAGCTGATAGCCAACCATCCAATTCGCGGTGGGCGGGGGGCTGATCGGCATTACATTTTTGAGGAGTTGTACCGACTTGGCTAATGAATCGTCTATCGTTAGGTAAGGCTCTTCGCACTCGATGCTGAGCGGCCCGTCGTAGCCGACCCGGCGTAGTGCGATGATGAGGTCGCGCCAGAATAGCTCGGAGTGGCCATAGCCGATGGTGCAGTATTTCCAGGGGCGCGAGTTCCAGTCATCGTAGGCCGCTGATGATGCTATGCCGTCTCTTTCGAGGAGTCTTTCATCTACTAGGACATCCTTCACATGAACCGAGTATATCGCCTTGCCCGCGGTCTCGACCAGAACGATCGGGTCGATCCCCTGCCACCAGAGGTGGGATGGGTCGAAGTTCATTCCGATCGTCGGTCCGACGGCCTCGCGTAACCTGAGAAACGTTTGCGTATTGTAAACTGCATCACCTGTGTGTGGTTCGATGCACAATTTCACTTCGTACTGGTCTGCAATCTTCGCGGCATCTTTCCAGTACGGGATAATCCGCTCCTCCCACTGCCATTTGTAGGCATTCGCAAACATGGGCCACGCCGAGTTGATGATCCAATTCGGTGTCTCATCCTTTGGTCCGCCTCCCGGAGTCCCGGCCAGCATGCAAATGTTGCGCACCCCGAGGTGGCCAGCGATCTGACAGGTCGCGACGAAATCCTGATGGGCCGAACGGGCGATTGCGGGGTTCGGGTGCAGGGGGTTACCGTGACAGGAGAACGAACAGATCTCTTGTCCCCGGTCCTCGACGCTTCGCTGGAAAGCTTCTAGCGCAACGGGGTCGGACGCGAGGCGAATCGGGTCGTAATGCACTTTGGGAATATGTCCACCTGCGCACGCTTCGATGAGGCGGATGTCATGTCGCTTCGCTGAATCCAGCATCTCTTCCCATGATCTCTCCAGCATGCTCGCACCCATCAAGGCCATTTCCATATCTGTGCTTCCTCTTTTTTCCGATGTCGGTTCGCGTTATATTTGTATTTCATCCATATTGCTTGTGCGCTCAGGGGCTCTGCGCCCCATGGCACGTTCATTGACCTCGAAGCGATAGAGGCGCAGCTCGTCGACATCTCCGTTGATGGGCCCTGGCGCAGAAAAGCTTCCAAGAAATACCATTTCAGTTCCCGCCGCCATACGATTTTAAGCGAGAGGATATCTGAGAGTACAGCGCCGCGTTGGGGACCGATGTCATAGCGACCCAGGAGTTCCTCGGCGGCTTCTGATTTACCAGCATGGCAACCCGGTCTGCGGGATGATATCTTGAGGAAGAGAGCACAGGACGCTTGGACGCGCCAAAAGATGATAGGCTAGACTCGGAATCGCGCCCCAGACTACAAGGACCGAGCCACTAGGTCCTCGAACCGCTCCCGGTTAAGGCGGACAGTCTCCATCGGGGTCCGGTTCTTGGGATAGTGCGCCTCGATTATGTACCAGCCATCGTAGCCCACCTCGACGAGCTTCCGAAGGATCGAAGGATAATCGACGATTCCTTCGCCCAGGTCGACGAAGGTCTCCTCGAAGACGATCGGGCGTCCGCTCGCGGGAGGCAAGAAGTCTGTGACGTGAACCATCCCGATGTCGTCACGGAACTCATCGATGACTTTTAGAACGTCCACGTGGGCTCCCGCGTAGTGTCCAGGGTCGAGGCACAGCCGTATCTCGGGATGCCCGGGAACCCTGACCCTGGAGAAGAACTCCTTGATCTCCTCAAGAGATTCGAGCGGCGACTTCAGGTGCGGGTGTACATTCAGAGTCACGTTCAGTGCGCCCACGTCATCGGCGAGCGCCAGCGAATCCCGTACCCAATCATCCATCGAACGACCATCCACCACCGCCCACATCTGGTCGACATCGTAGGCCCTGGCGAGGCTAGAGTTAAGATCGTGGGCGAGTCCTCCCAGAGCGATTATCTCGATGCCTCGCGACCTGGCCTGATCTTCAAAGATTCGAGGATCGTCGAGCAGAGGTCCAGGCAGCAGGTCCGCCGGTTGAAGCGCGAGATGTCTGAGACCAGCCTCAACCACCTCGTCGAGCATGGCTCCTGTCTCCTTTTCGCTCTGGAGCTTACCCCACGTGTAGCTTGAGGTCGCCAGTTTCAACGAATTCGGGCTCCCGTTGGGAAGAGGCTGCAGCGGAAAGTTCCAGATCGGGAAGGGGCATCGTTCGTCGACCATCTGCGGGTCGACGCTAGAGGCGGATCTCGCATTGTTCCCTGGCGCTCCTGTAGATCGCGTCGATGACTTTAGCGTTTCCCAGGCCGTTCTCGGCTGGATATTGGATGCTCTCCGATTTGAGCACCCTATCTGCGAAGTGTTCCGCCTCAAGCTGCCACTGGTGGACCCCCTGGAACGTCAACCTTCTCAATTGCCAAGCCCAGGCCCGCAGCCCTGACGATATGGTAGGAGGTGTCGACTATGATTCCCTGTCTGTAGGTCCCCCTCTGGGCGAACCCAGCGGGCCTTCTCCGGCGTGCGGCTGGCAACCGCATGGACCCTCCCGTTGCCGGACCTTTGTATGCCGGGAACCATCACCTTCTCGGCTACGCGGGCGACCCCCAGAACTCCCAGTTGAGCAGCTCCGATTCATGTTTGAGGTCGACCATCAACCATGACGTCCGGAGACGGTATCTGGCCCAGTTTCTATTTAGAGATTCGCCGATTTCTCCCTTGAGAGCGCTGAAACGCAGTTCTTATACGCCGGCAGACTATTTGGCGTGCGTGTCGGTCCATTTCTGGAGATGCCCGCGATGAAACTTGGAGCGCTAACTCGTTCTCTGTATGACCGTCCTCTGGACAAGGCGCTGATGTGGATGGCCGCCCAGGGGCTCGAGACCGCGGAGATCGGATGCGGCGCCTACGACGGAACGAAGCACTGCAATCCCAAGGTCCTCCTCCGCAACCCCGACAAGCTGAAGCAGTTCCAGTGGGTGGTGCGGGAGAGCGGGCTCTCGATCAGTGCGCTCGCCTGCCATGCGAACCCGATTCACCCTTCGGAGAAGTTCGCCGCGGCGCAAAAGGAGGACCAGAGGAATGCGACGATACTCGCCGAGAAGCTCGGGGTCGAAACCATCACGGTCATGGCCGGTTGCCCGGGCGAGAGCGACGGCTCCAAGCATCCCGCCTGGATACTGCCGGGGATATCTGGTCTGGAAGAAGAGGACAAGACGTCTGAATGGCAGTGGAGAGAGAGGGTGATCCCGTACTGGACCAAAGAGTCAGACTTCGCCGAGAAGCACGGGGTGAAGTTCGCCTTCGAGCCCCATCCAGGGGACGTCATCTTCAACGACTGGACATTCTTCAAGATGAGGAAGGCGGTCGGAAAGGTTGCCGGAGTCAACTTCGACCCGAGCCACTTCTTCTGGCAGGGAATCGACCCCGTCTCGTCGATTCTCGACCTGAAGGACTCGATCTACCACGTCCATGCGAAGGACACCTACGTCTCGCAGGACAACGTGAGGGTCAACGGCGTGCTTCACACCGACCCTGTCGTCCCCCTCTCGAAGAGGAGCTGGCTGTTCCGGACGATCGGGTACGGTCACGGGGAGGTGGTTTGGCGGCAGATCATCAGCGCGCTCAGGATGGTGGGCTACGACTATGTGATCAGCATCGAGCACGAAGACGTGCTGACCTCCAGGGAAGAAGGTTTTAGGCGCGGGGTGGCTCTGCTGAAGAGCATGATGATAACAGAGGACGCAGAAGGCCAGGTCTGGTGACACCGGCGTATAATCGAGACGTCTTTTTCACGATACCTACCTACAAGGAGGCGGCTGGAACCCGTCTCGCGGTTTTCGGCCTTTTGCGAGCGAGCGCAGTGCGTCTTGAACCAGTCTCACGGGTCGGCTGTTTTCCAGAAGATCGCGGATGGCCGAGTCAGTGACCAAGGACCGATGCCATATACTCTCTGTTGATCTGCGCACTCTGGTAGGCTGTTCTTTTCGGTATGTCCAGCTCGGCCACAACCCATCGGTCATATCCGTGATTTCGCAGCGACTCAACTACCGCCCTCAAATCGATCTTCCCAGTCCCCAACTCGACAAACTTTCCGCGGAAGAGATCCTTCAGATGAACGTGCAATATGCGAGACGAGTACTTCTCCACGAATCGAACGGGGTCGAATCCCGTCGCAGTCAGATGGGCGGTGTCCATGCAAAGCCCGACGAGCTTCTTGTCGGCATGGTCGTATAGTTTCTCTATGTCGTCTTCGTCCTGGATCAGTGTGCTGAGGTGATTATGGTATGCTGGTCTCATGCCGAACTTCTTCATCTCTTCAGAAAGTGAGTTCAGGAACTCCCCCATCATCCTGTAGTACTCATCTCTTATGTCCCGACGGGCCATGAAAGGTCCGCCGAGGGTGATCACTTTGCTACCGAATTCGGACATCTTGCGGGCGTATCTGAGTTTTTCAGAGAAATCGTTCTTCAGGTCCTTATCGGTGATCCGAGATCTGGCCAAGGGAAGAAACTGGTTCGGGTCGCTCATCGGTAATTTTGGATTTACCGTCCCTCTCTCGTTCTTCGCAAGCTTCTTGGGAAGGAGAGTAACCCACGCGGAGGCAAACTCGAGCCCCCTTTCTTCTCTTATTTTTCTAAAGCCACGGGCATTGGAAAAATAGGGAATCAGATCGCTGTCCGAGCAGTCGAAACCCTCGAATTTTAGACTGGCGATGTCATCGAGAGCCATCGGAAGGCTGACTTGGTGAACCTTCCCGTCCCAGGTATACCTGGTCGTTTCGTTGATTGCCATCCCCCACTGCAGAACATGACAGCCGATCTTCATGGTCAAGCTCCCTTAGTCTCGCCCCACCAGATCGTTAGTTGGTAATTATAGTTAATCGGTCAAGACTGATGCGCATGTCGGGGATCTTCGAGCCGGCCGCGGTCAATTTTTTTGGTGCCGTGAAACTCTGCCCAGCCCATCTAGGCGTGTCCCGGAGGATTCGCCCGGTCCTGTCTAAAAAGTCCCCCGGGATCTTCACCTCGGTCGACCCAGGCGCACGCAACACCATCGTCGCAGTAGCGACGGCCTAGCTTGAGGAGATTATCCCTTCCAGCATGTCCTTGGTCTTCCTTAGGCCTTCAATGAGTTTCTCGAGCGGTCTGTTCGAGCTTCTCCACTCGATCATGATGTGACCATCATAGTGATTCTCCTTCAGGATCCGGATGAAATCCTTGAACTGGTATCTGTGCTTGGTGGGACCTCTGAGGTCGCCCTTGCGCGGCGGCGAGATGTGGGCGTTGGCCGTGTACGGTGCCATCAGCCGGTAGGCCGTCACGGCCCAGTCTGGCGGCAGGACGAAGTTGTCCGAGGTGAACCGGAAGTAGGGCGAGTCGATGTTCTTCAGAAGCGTCAGCATCGCAACAGGGTCGCTTGTTGGGTACGAGGCCGGCCAGAGTTCGGGCGCGAGAGGTATGTCGTACTCCTCGGCGTAGCGAACCAGCTTCAACAGGCGCCCCCTGGCCCTCTCGAAAGCGGCGTCGTTGCCTAGTTCATCTGATTTCGCGCCGACGTTGATCTTCACCACCTTTATGCCGATGTCAGCCGCAAGGGCTAGCCACCTTCTGATGTAGTTTACCTGAACGTTGCCGTCGGGCGCGAGGAGGTTACCTGCCATCACGCTGATCGTGGGAATCTTGACCCGGTACGAGTCTGCGACCTCCTTGATTTCCCTGAGGACCTTCCCGGTGGGAACCTTAGGAAAGTCGAACCCAAATAATCCGCTTCTATAGTCCTGGAGTTCAATCGCCGAGATGCCGGACTCCCTTGTGAGTCTTATCGCGTCTTCCAGGCTGATGTCGGACGCCGTCTTGGGCAGGGACAGATCCGGGAGCAGGTAGTAGGAGCAGACCATTACACCTACCTTGATCATCTCGGCCCGGAATCCACCGATCCAATCCGGCGATTTAAGCCTTGATGATGCCGGTGGCTCTCCGGCCGCGTCCCTGCAAAAGGGTGTCACTGCCGTCGTAG
Organism: Nitrososphaerota archaeon; assembly: GCA_027886825.1. GTDB lineage: Archaea > Thermoproteota > Nitrososphaeria > Nitrososphaerales > Gagatemarchaeaceae > Gagatemarchaeum. The sequence continues at coordinate 10,275 of JAPCJS010000020.1, read as the reverse complement.
CTTGACCTTGACCATACCGCCGGAGACGGAGACAGGATACAACCTGATGCATACCTGGTCTGACTATCGACTTGACGTCGTTGAGGTCGAACGAGGTCCCCTGGGGGCATATCTTCCGGCCCAGACAGCAGGCTTATGGAACCCGCGGTATCGATCTCTTCAGCCAGCGCCGTCCTTTACTTTACGAGACCGAAGCTGAGCGCCCGAGCCCAGTGCTTCCTGATCGCGAGTGCGAGGACGACGGCGGGGATGAAGTTTACGAAACCGATTGCAAAGATCACGTTCCATGCGGTGTAGCTCGGCTGTATGGCATCCGCGAGTGCGACCGGAATGGTGACCGTGTTGGTACCGCCGAGTATGGCAGCGATCTGATAGTCATTGTAGCCCTGGAGGAAGGCGAATACCCCGGCGACGAGGAGGCCGGATTTCACGGCAGGCAGCATGACTCGGAGAAGGATGGTCCTGTTGGAGGCGCCGTCAACCTGGGCCGACTCGTAGACCGAGTGAGGTATTCCCTCCAGGAAGCTCCACATGAGCCAGATGACCCACGGCAACCCCCCTATGCCGTACTCCATGATGACGCTGATGCCGTTGTTCAGCAGATGGAGGTTGAGCCATACGAGGTAGATGGGAAGGATCGAGACAAGAGGGGGAAGGAACCTCAGGCTCAGAAAGTTGAACGCCAGCACGAACTTGCCAGGGAGGTCGAAGTGCGCGAGCGCGAAGGCCATGGGTACTCCCAGCGCGAGCGCAATCACGGCTCCCAGGGTGGCATAGGTGAAGGAGTTGAGGAAGACGTTCGCCCAGTGGATGCCAAAATAGTTCACCGGATTGAGGGCCGTCAGGAAGTTGGAGAAGAGGAGGAAGGTCGAGCTGAAGAAGGTGGGTGGATAGGTGTAGATAGCCGACTTGGCCTTGAAGGCCGAGATGGCCATGAAATAGATGGGAAAGTAGATCCAGAGCGCGACCACAATCATTGCAGCGTGCCTCAGAATTCGGGTCGGTCGCACTCTTCTCATCTTCTCCCCAGTGAGCCGCGGTATATGTAGAACATCAGGGCCCCTGCGATCGCGAACACGAGTATCAGGAAGATGAACGACTGGGCTGAGGCCAGCCCTATGCGTTCCTCAGCGCCAAACCCGGTCAGATAGATGAAATATGACAGCACGGTCGTATCCCCGCCGGGCCCCCCCTTCGTGAAGAACTCGATCGAGTCCAAGAGCGAGAGAGAAGCGACCACCCGGAAGAGAAGGACGATGGCGATCACGGGTCTCAGCAGCGGCAGCTGGACGTGGATGAATTTGGACCAGGCGCTCGCCCCGTCAATCGCCGCAGCCTCGAGCGGGGAGTTCGGCAGAGCCCTCAGCCCGGCGACCAGTATCACAACTACAAACGGAAGCCACTCCCAGGTGTCTATTGTGAGGAGGGTAAAGAAGACCTGGGGACTCTTGGCGAAAAAGAGAGGGTTGATGTTCCCCGTTATGAGTCTCACAAAATAGTTCAGCCAACCCACCAACGGCGTCGTCAGGCCGAACCAGATCGTGTAGATCAGGAAGGGCGTCATCATGAGGGGGAGGATGAAACTGGTCGTGACGAACGAGGCCATCTTGCCTGGTGTGTGCAGAAGCAGAGCAATCCCCATCCCCATGAGAAGCTGAAAGGCCGTGAAGCCTATGCCCACCTCCAGCGTGAGGAGAAAAGCGGTCTGGAACGACGGGCTGAAGACCGAACTGATGTAGTTTCCTAGCCCGATGAACGTGATGGGCGGTAGTCCGACGTTCCAGTTCAGGAAACTGATGTAGAGCAGATAATAGAAAGGTATGATGGTCAGTGCCGTGACATAGGCCAGAGCCGGAGTTATCCACCATCCTGTATGTCTCGGGGCGCGACGAGGGGCGTTTCGCCCTATCTGCCTTACTACAAATATCGTGCCCGCGGTGGTAAGGACCGCTATGGCCGCAACGATGGCGAGCGCGTATAGGGTCCCATTGCCTGCGACTTCCATACCGACCTCGGATTAGACCGCGCCGCCGGTTTCCTAGCCTCAGGTGCCGAGCGGATACTTGGTCCCGTAGACGCCTGCTTGCTTTAGGAGTGCGTCAACCGACGTGTCGAGGTTGCTCATGGCCGTAGCCATCGTCTCGTTGCCTGCCTGTACCTTGGCCAGCTCGGTGCCGATGGTCGTTGCGATGGTAAATGCCTGTCCGTTCCTCGGCAGTGGTTCGCCCGCGTAGACGTTGTTGCTCCCCGCGTTGCCGCTTCCCAGCACTCCCCCGTTCAGGAGGGTTGCTCCGGCGGCGAGGGACCACTGCAGGCTGTAGTTACCATTGGCAGCTGTTGCAGCAGCAGGACTCGAGATGATGCTCTTCCTGTAGCCGGTGGTTCCCATGCTGTTGAAGACCGCCTGCATCCTCGGGCTGGTTATGAACGAGCAGAGAGACCAGGCTGCCTTTTGCTGCTGTGCGCTGGAGAAGGCATTGATCACAGGGCATTGTCCTGCCATGAAGGTAGCTGAGTTGTTCACTGCCGGGGGCAGACAGGCAGGGAAAGTATCAGGGGCCACCTTTGAGCCGCTGCCGAAGATTCCGGGGAAGGCATTGTAGGTCCACTGGCCGGAGCTCAGTTGACCCGCTTGGCCATCCGCACCGATCTCCATGTCGCTCATGTTTATCGGGTCGGGGGTGAATTTCTGGGATAGCTCGAGCCAAAGATTCCAGCCATCGGTCACGTTGGGGTCTGTGAAGTTGGAGGTGAAGTCACTTGTTAGCCAGTTCTTGCCGTATAGCCACGGACCGGTCGTCTGGCCGTATGCGAGGTTTCCGAACCAATTGAAGTCCTCCACAAAGTATGCCGACTTGCCGCTGGCCTGGATCTTTGTAAGGGTGGGCATGATCTCATCAAATGTGAGTGGCTTTCCCGGGGTGACACTGCCGTTGAGCTGGACTGTCCCAGGCAGCGGCGTGGCCATCCCTGCCGCTGACCAGTCAGCCACGTTGTAGTACATGCAGTTGATCGCCAGGTTCAGCGGGAGGCACAACAGTGCGTTCGAGGGGTTATCCGATGGGTAGGTCGAACAGGTCGCCTGCAGCACTGGCAGGATATCGCCCTGGTTCCAGCCGCTCGGCGTGATGTCGAAGAAATTCGCCCACGGGACGATGTAGTTTGACTTCCACCATCCGTAGGCCACGCCCGCGAGCGCTCCTGCGTCCAGGACATCGTACTCGTTGCTCGAAGCTGCGAACATCGTACCACCGATGGTCCCCACACAAGCGGTGGTGAGGTTCTCATTTACGGTGATTCCTGTTTCCTTCGTGAATTGAGCAAAGAAGGGGTCTACTATCGTGTGCTCGACTGCCGCCCCGGCGACATAGTTTACCGTCAGGCCCTTCAGGCTCGGGTCATAGTAGTAGTCTATCCCCGGACCGCCTGTGGCTATGGAGGACGATGAGGATATGATGCTGGACAGGGTGGTCGAGACGTTTGGGGTCGAGGTGATCGTCTGCGTAACTGTGGGACCAGGGATGGTCGAGGTCACAGTCGCGGTAGTGGTCGCAGCAGTGGACGGCTTCAAAAGGTATCCTGCGGCCCCTCCGATAACGAGCCCACCGACCACAGCCGCTGCGGCAACTGCTCCTGTGCTGATCGCTTGCCTTCGCGATAAGCGCTTGCTTAGAAAGTCGATCCCGTCGTTGAGTTCATCGAGTTTGTGCTGTTCCTTGGAACTGTAATCCGTGTTTTTCTTCGTTGGACTTCCGGACCCAGACGCCGAGTCATCAGAGGGGACATCTGCCATTGGCCGGCAGAATATTATGTGTCTTATTTAAGCAGGATGCCTCATTTATATACCTTATTAAGCGGGATGTGCGCTTTTTTAGTCTCCGGGTGACTCGTATTTCTCTTGAGCACCGGCCGACGAGAATGGGTGGCGAAAATATTCTGATCGAGTCCGATCCGTTGCTAGGAGCCAACTCCGTCACCCTCGCGGGCTTCTCCGCGAATGCCTCACGGTAACCTGCAACGCGATCGCTTATGCCGAAGATGATGGTGTTGTCCCGCGGTGTCAAAGGCAAGGATGAATCCGAACTTTGTGCTGCTGAATTTGTAGATGGAATCAGAGCCGGACTCTGACCTTGCCGGCCTCGACCCTCACATCGAACCGTCTGAGCCGCAGTTCCTTCCTCGAGAAGCAGGCGCCGGTCTTCAGGTCGAACTCTAGGCCGTGCCACGGGCAGAGGAGTACCCCTCCTTCCATGACCCACGCCGGCTTCCAATTGGTCGTCACATCGGCCACGACCGCTCCCGAGATCCCTCCCTCGCACACTGGACCCTGCTCGTGGGGGCACCTGTTCAGGAAGGCGTGGTAGCCGCCATCCCTCCTGAAGACGCCAATGCTGATCCCCCCTCCGATCGTGACCACCTTGGCCCCTCTGCTCGGGATCTCGTCCTCATCGAGCACTATCTCCCTGGGACGCTCGTCAGCTCTTTGGGAGTCCAAACAGCTCCACCGCGTTCTCGGCGGCTATCATACGCTTGACATCCTCGGGCAGAGGGTAGCTCAGGAGCTTCGAGGGGTGGTCGAAGTCGTGGTGAGGCCAGTCCGACGAGAAGCAGACGCGCCTGTAATCGCCGATGAGCTCGAGGAGCTTGAGGTAGTCGCTCGCCTTCTCCGGCTCCTCGATCGGCTGGGTCCCGTAGTAGAAGTTGCGCACGTAGTGGCTCGGGCGCTCCGTCAGGAAGGGCACTTGGTACCTGTACTCCTGGTACTCCTTGTCCATCCTCATCATCACCCAGGGCACCCAGCTTATGGCTGCCTCCATGAAGCATATCTTCAGTTTCGGGTATCTGACCGGCACCCCCGTGCTCATCATGTGCACGAGATTGGCGGACATCGCGGTCGGATGAGCGAAGACGTGTCTACCGAACTCGTTCGGGAACTGCTCCAGCTGGAACGGAAAGTTAGGGTGGACGATGCCCACGCTGTGTAGCACGACGGGAAGCCCGTTCTTCTCGGCCGCCTCGTAGACAGCGTCGTACTTGCTGTCGCCATACAGGGGGTGCACGCCGGCCGCAGGAAGGTAGACACAGACGATGTTCTTATCCCGCTTGAACCGCCCTATCTCCTCCGCAGAGCCCTCCGGGTCCTGCGGCGCGACGCACAGCGCGCCGAAGAGTCCTTCGGTTCCGGTCCACTTCTCTACAAGCCATCGGTTGTAGGCGCGCGCCACGGCCATCGCGTAGTCCTTGTTGGGAAAGATCGCCAGCTTGAGCAGGTGGTCAGGGAAGAGAACGGCCCTCTCGATCCCCATGTTTCCGAGCTCCTCCTTGAGGCGGTCTGGAGACCCGACGACGAACCTGCGGTTGCGATTGACGGGCCAAGTCGGATCGGGACCGGACTGACCGCCGAGCGAGAGACCCGGAAGGTCGAGCGAGCGCTCCGTGCTCGCATCGATCTCGGTGAGGGTTCTCCGCCATGGCTCTTCGCAGTGTTCGGCCAGCTCCTGGGGGTTCTCGTGGACGTGGACATCGCAGTCAACGACGGGGATGTCTTTCAAACGGTGGAAGGACCCGCCCTGCGAGTAAAAACCTTGTCTTTTGGGCGTGGACCTCGTCCCTGCGGGATTGCGCGGTTTAATAACTGCGGGCGCCGTTCCTGTCCTGATGATAATCAAGGGAGAGAACTACATCGTCGCTTCCGCCAACGAGAACACGGATTACTGGGGAGGCGACCTGTTCCCGAAGTGGGCGTCCATCCGTACCCTCATGTACTTTCCCCGGCAGCCGGTGGGACATGGACCAGAGCCCCACTACCACGACTGCGATGAACTCTGGATGTTCGTGAAGGGACGGGGGCATCTGTGGCTCAACGGGAAGGAGTACGAGTTCACCCCGGGGACCGTCGCGTACAATCCGATGGGGGCCGTCCACGAGTTCCATTCCTATACCGAGGTCGAGACCGTCGCCGTGACCACCCCCCTGGAACGCAAGAAACGACCGGTGCACATCCACGCAGACGAGGATGGTCCACCCGAGCCGACGGTCCAGCCGTTCGTGGCTGCAGGTGCCGAGAACACAGGTCCGTTCAGGAACAGGGGGAACAGGTGCCCTCTGAGCGAGCTGCGCGTCGTCAGCTACAAGAAGGGCGAAGGCCTGAAGGAAGAGGTCATCTCGAAGAACGAATACTGGCTCGCGCTGAACGGGAGGGTCGAGCTCACCGTGGACGGACACAAGGTCGAACTAGCCGGCGATTCGCCGCACGGCGATGTCGCCCTCCTGCGAAAGGGTGCCTCGAGGAGCATCAGAGCGGTCCGGCCCTCAGGATTGGCGCTCGCGCGAGACGCGTGATCCCAGGGCGCCTGGCCGCTCGTCGACGGGCGGGCAGACATGGGCCGACGACGGATAGTGGACCGAGCGCGGGCAGGGTCAGCGGGAGGGGGAGCCTGTCTTGCCTCGTATCACTATGTGAGCGTCTGTCACCGTGATGCTTCCGATATCCTCCCTCCTGGCGCTCAGTCTGATGTTAGGGTACGTTCCCACCGTCCTGTGGGTGAGGTTCTCCACCGAGATCCACCTGCCCTCGATCTTCTTCAGAACCGCGCCGTCGCCCTCACGAAACTCCACGAACCCTCTCGCATCGGCGAGGGAGTAGGCATAGGTGATCGAGTCAAAGACCTCGGGGACCTGCTCACTGGGCCTGGCGTCCATGGAGGGCTCGACCACCAGCGTCCCACGCTCGTCGTAACCGATCTTGCCCAAGTCTCGAGCTGACATCCGCTCCCTGACGTGCCACAACGGTCTCTCACCCCTCTGCGGCCACTGATACTGGGAAGCCGATCCCCCCTTCAGCACTATCTCGCTCGCTTGGTATGCCTCGATTAGACCCGAGTGATTGAACAGCTCGAGGAACCAGACCTTCGACTTTGTGTTGAACCCCAGGTCGGCCCATTCCCAAAGGCGCGGGCTCGAACCCGGCGGGGGCTCGTGGCAGACCAGCGACTGGGCCGTCGACTCGAAGAGCGATGGAAAGTCTTGGAACTCCTCGCTGCGAACCACATCTCCGTAGAGCGAGTAGTAGCGATCTTTCACGTCGCACCATAGGTCGAGCGACCAGACGTCAGCGACCCCACCGGCCCCGGTGATGCCTTTGAAATTGGAGAGGATCGCTCTGTGTCTGCGTATCCTGAGCTCCTTTGAGACGACCAGTCTCCCTGAGACATCCGCCTGCGCCCGTATCCTTGCGATCGAAGCGTCCCGATAGTCGTCAAGGGTCCCGAATCTCTTGGTAAGCTCGGTGAGGTTCCCAAATGAGACGAAGAAGGCGTTCCCTCCAGGGGTCGAGTAGAACACCTGCCCGCCTTCCATCGTGGCCTTGGGAGAGTGCTCGACGAGCCAGACGGATGGGACCGTCAACCGGAAGTCAAAGTCGTGTCTCGCCACGGTAGAGACGACGCCCTTGTCGGTGGTTACGAATGAACCCGTTCCAGAAGGATCGCACGTACCCACGGTAGCGTCGTGCACGTCGGCATTATTCAAATCTTGGGGTTCAGGACGCACGGCGCGGGTCCTTGAGAATTCCCGCCATGATAGCAGTTAATACGCGGCAACAGCCGGGGAACGCCGTGCCCGTCCACCCTCAGGTCCGGAGCATGGCCCTGATGCTCAAGAAAGCGGGCATCGGCCAGAACGAGATGGAGACGGTCGAGGACTCCAGGAAAAGGCTGCGCGCCGTGGTGAAGCTGATGGGTCGTCCTTCGGCGGACCTCGCAGAGGTGAGGGAGACCAGGATCGAGGGCCCGGAGGGTTCGATCCCGGTCAGGATATACGAGCCCAGGGCTTCGAAGAGCGGCAGAGCGCCTCTCGTCCTCTTCTTCCACGGCGGAGGCTGGATACTCGGAGGGCTGGACACCTCAGAGGAGACGCTGCTGATGCTCTGCGACCTCTCCGGAGCGGTGGTCGTTTCCGTGGACTATCGGCTCGCGCCGGAGCACAAGTTCCCGTCCGGACTGGAGGACTGCTACATCTCCGCGGTATGGGCCGCCAACAACGCAGGCGCGCTGGGGTGCGACGCCCGGAAGCTAATCGTCTGCGGTGAGAGCGCCGGCGGAAATCTGGCGACGGCTACGTGCCTGCTGGCGAAGCGGAGGAAGGGACCGAAGATCGCATACCAGATCCTCGTCTACCCCAACGTGGACATGGTGAGGGACATGTCGGAGCACTCGCACTCGGAGTTCGGCCCGACGCCCGCCGAGCTCGAGTGGATTATCGGGCTCTACCTGCGGAACAGGCGCGAGTCCAGGAAGCCGCTCGTCTCGCCCATACTCGGAGACCTGAGAGGTCTGCCCCCGGCGCTGATATTCACGGCCGAGAACGACCCGCTGAGAGAGCAGGACGAGGACTACGCGAAGAGGCTGCGCGAGGCGGGGGTGCGAGCCAGGACAGTAAACTATCCCGGAGCGGTCCACGGCTTCTGGAACTTCCCGAACCACTTCGACTCGGGAGATGACGCAGTCCGGAAGGCGGCCAGAACGATCAAGAACCTGTGACGCGAGGGCTGGCATCCCGATCTCCGCTGTCACCCCGCTGGGAGCACGGTGACGAGGGATCCGGTTCTGTCCAGAATCACTTATCTATCGAAAGCAGCGACCAGAGAGTCATGCCGAGGAAGGCCGCGCGTAGTAAGGCGGTACACCCCAAGATCACAGAGATGCACAGGAGGATGGAGGAGGGAGGTGTGGCCATAGTGAACCCGCTGGCGACCATCGAGAGCTCGAGGAAGAGGCTGGCCAAGTGGGTGAAGGTGATGTATGGGCGGCCTATCCACCTTCGCGAGGCGACCGATACCGAGATCGAGGGACCCCTGGGCCCCATCCCGGTCCGGATCTACAAGCCGCTGGATCAGAAGAGCGGGTCATCCATGATCGTCTACTTCCATGGTGGCGGCTGGATTCTCGGCGACCTGGACACGGACGACGAGCCGGCCCGTTATCTGTGCAAGCTTTCAGGAGGGGTGGTCGTCTCAGTGGACTATCGGCTCGCGCCGGAGTACAAATTCCCGGCGGGTGCGGAGGACTGTTATCGGGCCACGCTCTGGGCCAGCAAGAACGCCTCGGCCCTCGGCTGCGATCCCAGGAAGCTGGTGGTGGTTGGGGACTGCGCCGGCGGAAACCTCGCAGCGGTGGTCTGCCTCCTCGCAAAGAAGAGGAAGGAACCCAGGATAGCTCTCCAGATACTCGTCTACCCCATCACCGACCTGTCGAGGGACATGTCAAAGTTCGCCGGGGCAGGGGGCGGGTCCCCGCCGGAGGAGTGGATATGGTTGAGGAAGACGTACCTCAGCGACGTGAGTGAGGCGGAGGATCCCATCGTTTCACCTCTCCTCGGCGACCTCAGGGGCCTCCCTCCCACTATGATGATCACCGCCGACCTCGACGAATTCCGGGAACAGGAGGAGGAGTACGTGGACAAGCTACGCAAGGCCGGGATCCGCGTGAGATCCATAAACTATTCTCGGATGCTGCACGGATTCTGGAACTTCCCGGACCACTTCGAGGCCGGCATGGACGCGGTTCGCAAGGCTGCAGCCGAGATACGGAGACTCTGAGCAGCCGATCAGAGCCGGATCGCCATGTCCACCCTGGTCACGGGCGGGACGGGCTTCCTCGGGTGCTACGTCCTCGAGTCGCTGTTGAAGGCAGGGGAGGATGTGGTCTGCCTATCGAACACCCCGCTCTCGCGGCCACTGCGCGTCCAGGGGGAACTCGAGATGATAGAGGCCGACATCGGGGATCTCGACAAGATGGTCGGCGTGATGGAGAGGAGGGGCGTCGCCCGCGTCATCCATCTTGCGGGGCTGGTATCGTCCCTGGCACAAAGATCGCCCCGCCTCGCGACGATGGTCAACTGCGGGGGGATCGCAAACGTGCTCGAGGCCTCCAGGCTGGCCGGGGCGAAGAGGGTCGTCTTCTCAAGCTCGGTGCAGGTCTACGGCCCGTCGGCGAGCTCGGACGAGGGGATCGACGAGGAGTTCCCCTGCGACCCCGCTACGGTCTACGGAGCAACGAAGCTCTTCGGGGAGAAGCTCGGCATCAACTACAGCCAGATGTACGGACTGCAGTTCGTCTCGGTGAGGATGTCCGCGTGCTACGGCTACTGCAACATCGTCTCCAAGAAGGAACTCTCTGGTAACAGGGTGGAGCAGGTCCAGAAGATCGTTGAGTATCCGCTCGCCGGGAGAGGGGTCGTGATAAGGGGCACCGGCGATGACCGGATGGACTACGT
>JAPCJS010000063.1 GCA_027886825.1 Nitrososphaerota archaeon | reverse complement strand
CGAGGGCGAGAGCCTGATCCAGCCCTACAAGGTCATCGTCACGGGCTCCCATCCCGAGTACTGGACGGAGAAGATGCTCGACAACATGCAGTCCTATCTCAACAACGGCGGGAGGCTGATGTATCTGGGCGGGAACGGGTTCTACTGGGTGACGACCATAAACCCCGAAGACCCGCACGTCTTCGAGGTGAGGCGCTGGGGCGGCACCGGAACGTGGAACGCCAGTCCCGGAGAGTTCCGGAACAGCTCGACGGGAGAACCTGGAGGCATGTGGCGGCAGAGGGGGAGACACCCTCAGAAGATGCTGGGTGTAGGTTTCACGTCGCAGGGGTTCGACGCGAACCGCCCATATCAGCGCGCGCCCTCGAGCTTCGACAAGAGGCTCTCGTTCGTATTCGATGGGATAGGCAGTGATGAGCTAATAGGCGACTTTCCGTCCCTCGTCCAGAACCACGGCGCTGCAGGCTTCGAGCTCGACAGGCTGGACTACTCGCTTGGTACACCCCCGCACGCCATCCTCCTCGCCACAGCGACGGGATTCAGCAACAGCTACCAGCACGTCCTCGAGGAGAACACGATGTCCAGTGACAAACAGGGGGGCGAGTTCAGCGACCTTGTGAGGGCGGACATGGTCTACCTCCCATACCCAAAGGGCGGGGGTGTGTTCACGGTCGGTTCAATCGCATGGTGCGGTTCTCTCTCGTACAACTCGTACGACAACAACGTCTCACGTGTGACCAAGAACGTGCTATCGAGGTTCGCGTCCGAAGAACCGCTGCCGTGAGCTGGGCCTAGGTCCGGAGGACTGGGCCCGTCACAGGGTCAGGCCTCCATGTCCCATTCGACGATGGTCTGTCCACCGTCGACGATTATGGTCTGTCCGGTGATGTACTGCGAGTCGTCGGAGGCGAGGAAGAGCGCAACCGTCCCGATCTCCTCCGGTGTGGCCAGCCTCCCAAGAGGGATCAGGCTCACCGCCTTTTTCTTGAGAGCCTCATGCGCCTGAACCGTCCCCTCCGTGAGCACCGAGCCTGGCTCGATGCCGTTTACGGTGATGTTGTACTTGGCCTCCTCGTAGGCTATGCCCTTGATGAGCCCGTTAAGGCCGCCCTTGGACGCCCCGTAGTGTGAGAGGCCGGCAGCGGCCACTCTAGGTCCGGTTATCGATGACGTGACGACGATCCTGCCGTATCTCTGCTTCTGCATCTGCGGGATGCATGCTTTGATGATGAAGAAGGCGCTCTTGAGGTTGACGTTCATGACGCGGTCCCAGACCTCCTCGGTCATGTCGTCGAACGCGAGGACAGGAAAGATCCCGACGTTCTGACAGAGGATGTCGATCCTCCCGAACCTGTCCAGGGCAGTCTCAGCGACCTTCTGGGCGTCCGCCTGCTTGCTAAGGTCGGCTCTCACGAACTCGGCAATCCCTCCGGCCTTGGAGATGCGGGAGGCCGTCTCGCCTCCGGACTTCTCGTTTATGTCGGCTATCAGGATCTTTGCACCCTCTCCTCCCAAGACGCGGGCGATTCCTCCGCCTATTCCCTGCCCGGCGCCTGTTACGATCGCTACTCTGTTGGCGAGTCTATCGACCAAGGAACGTCTTTTGTTCAGGAAGGAGTATTAGCCTTTTCCGTGGCCATTCTGCTGGAAATTCGACCCCATCTCCGTGCGGCAGGCTTGAATCCCCTCGGTCGCTTGTCAGGTCAAGGGCTACGAGACCCTGTTTCATGCGTTCCGAAGAGCCTGACATTAGAGAGTGTGAACCGGAGACGGCCTCCAGCGTTCTTCTGGCAGCTTCCCATCTCCGGGTTTGGCACCACACAGCGCCTCCAAGTCCTCCTAGAGATAGGGATAGGCCAGCTTCCAGACATCCTGCGTCCTCATCCCCATGAGCTTCTGGCCATCACATTGCAGGTTCCCGGCTTTGGTTACTCGCTCCCGACGCTGGCCGCGAGCTCCCGCTGGACTATGGGCTTGACCGCGGTGCCCAGGATCTCGACCGCTCTAAGCATCTTCGGATGAGGAAGAGTAGAGACGCCCATCTGGAAGGTGATGCGAGAGATGCCTCCGAGGACCTGGTTTACATGCAGTATCTTTCCCGCGACCGCTTCCGCGTCGCCGACCAAGAGCGCGCCTGTCGGTCCGCGCGCGAGGTCGTACTGCTTCCGGGTCGTCGGTGCCCAACCCCGCTCCTTGCCTATCTCGGAGAAGGTGTGCGCGTACCCAGGATAGAAGTCGTCAGCGGCTTCCTTGGTCGTGTCTGCCAGAAACCCAATCGAGTGGAGACCGACGCTAAGCCTGTGGGCAGGATGGCCAGCGCGGCGTCCGGCCTCACGGTAGAGATCGACGAGCGGACGGAACCGTTCAGGTTCGCCCCCGATTATCGCTACCATAAGTGGTAGTCCGAGGATGCCGGCGCGCACGAAGGAAGCGGGGGTTCCGCCGACGCCGATCCAGATGGGAAGCGGATCCTGGAGCGGGCGAGGATAGACCCCTTGACCCGTGAGCGGCGCCCGGTGCCTGCCGGACCAGGTGACGTGAGTGTTCTCTCGGATGGCGAGGAGGAGATCTAGCTTTTCTGCAAAGAGGGAATCGTAGTCCTCGAGGCTCAGCCCGAAGAGAGGATATGACTCCACAAAAGAGCCCCGACCGGCTACGATCTCTGCACGCCCGTTGGAGATCAGGTCGAGTGTCGCGAACTCCTGGAAGACGCGGACGGGGTCGGCTGCGCTGAGGACCGTGACAGCGCTGGTGAGGCGGATATTCTTCGTGCGCGTGGCGGCAGCGGCTAGGATCACCACTGGAGCTGAGTCGAGGAACTCGACCCTGTGATGTTCCCCTATGCCGAAGACGTCGAGGCCCACCCGATCGGCCAGCTCCATCTCTTCCAGCAGATGCTGCATGCGCTCCACTGGGCTGAGCGTGATACCCGTGGCCGGGTCTGAGATGGCCGCAGCGAAGCTATCGATCCCGATCTGCATGTTCGCTATTCGTCAGTGGGACATACTTAACGTGTGGGCTGGCGGACGGGTGACGGTCCAATGATGCCAGAACTCCTGCTCCTATGTTGGCATATCGAGCGTCCGTTCGCGCTTCTCCTGACCCGTGGCTCCTCCGTGGTGGACCACCACAGAAGAACGAGATAAATATCGTACTGCAAACGCGAGCGCGTTCCACAATGGTCAACGTCAAAGCCACGTTTGGTCTGGCACTTCCCCTTAGCGCGGGTTACAGTGCCTGGGACTATAACCTGAACTTCGAGCGGATGCGCGAGGTCGTCATGGCGTGCGAGGACCTAGGGTTCGATTCAGTCTGGGCTCCGGACCACGTCATGCTGGGCCGGAACCTCGAGACCCTCGAGGCCTGGACCGTACTCACGGCGCTCAGCCAGGCCACCGAGACGATGCGCCTCGGCACGCTCGTGGCGTGCCCTGCGCACAGGTCTCCGGCGATGCTCGCCAAGATCGCGGCCTCACTCGACGTGGTCTCCAATGGGCGAGTCGAGCTCGGCATCGGCGCAGGATGGAACGGGGCCGAGCAGCTGGCCTATGGGCTCCCGTGGGAAGAGGTCCCGAAGGCGCGCGTCGAGCGCCTGGTCGAGACGGTAGAGATCGTCCGCGGGCTCTGGACCAGCGACAGGTTCACCTTCAAGGGAAAGTACTACAGCGTGACCGATGCGGTCTGCCTTCCAAGGCCTCTGCAGAAGCCCTCGCCAAGGATACACATAGCAGGGAGGGGGGAGCAGCTTGTCCTGAGGGCGGTTGCCAGATACGCAGACGGCTGGAACATCGACGAGGTCTCCCCCGAGGACTACGCCCACAAGCTGGACGTCATCAGGGAGCACTGCCGAATGGTCGGCAGGCCCTACGGCGAGATCGAGAAATCGCTGGAGACATACCTTATGATTACCGACAGACCTGAACAGGAAGAACGGATAATCGAGTGGATGAACTGGCAGACGAACTCGAACCCTGAGCGTATCAGGCAGGGCAAGCCTCCAGTGAAGCTGACCCGTGAACAGGTGAAGAAGGAGATCATCTTCGGTCCGATCGAGGAGGTGACGGAGAGGCTGGGTCAGTACATCGACGTGGGGGTCGAGAGGTTCATGGTCTGCTTCATGGACTATCCCTCCCTGAACACCATCCTGCCGTTCGCGGAACAGGTCGTTCCGTCGCTGGCGTAGCCCACGCCGTCGCACCTGTCCCACAGAGTCTTCATCACGGATCACGACCCGTCCGAGACGATAACTCCGCTCTCAATCGTGACCTGGATCGTGTATCCCGGTTGCAGGGCGAGCTGGTAGAACTCTGTGCTGGAGATCTCGCTGATCAAATCGTGGCCTGGTTCACCCATGACGATCTGAATCCGATCCTTGAACTCCCGTAGTTCCCTGATCCTTGCGCTGATGAAGGGCTGTGAGCCATTCTGAGGGTGCTGGACCTTCACGGCTTCCGGAGGGACCGCGATCACGGTCTTTTGGTTTGGAGTCAGCTCTGCCCTAGCCGCCAGTGCGAGCCTGATCTGCGCCCCCCATTCCGTCGCAAGGAAGACGAGTTCTGACTCTTCGGACCTGATGAACTCCACCTTAATCAGGTTAAAGCCCAGGAACCCGGCCTCGGAAGAGCTCATGCGCGTCAGTAGATCACTCTTGGACTCGTAGAATGAAAGCCGTCCTTCCCGCATTATGCCTAGCGCGTCTCCCAGGAAGAAGGCCTCGTCCAGGTCGTGGGTGACGTAGAGTGCGGTCACGGAGAGCCGGCCGAAGATCTTCTTCAGTTCGAGCCGCAGCGTCTCCCTGGTCTGCCTATCAAGGGCGGAGAGAGGCTCGTCGAGCAGGAGGAGGTGAGGCTCGAGGACGATCGCCCTCGCCAGAGCGGCTCTCTGCATCTGACCCCCGCTGATCTGTGCCGGCTTCCTCTCTCGTATGTCATGGATGCCCGTGATCTCGAGGACGTTCTTCACCCTGCTCCTGATGTCCTGTTTCGGGAGGTGGCGTGCCTCCAGGCCGAAGGATACGTTCTCGAAGACGGTCATGTTGGGGAAGAGTAGGTAGTCCTGGAAGACATAGCCGACGTTCCTCTCCACGGGTATCGTGTTGATCCCGCCGTTCCGGTCGTCTGAACCCGACTCGACGAGTCTGCCTCCGATGGACACACGACCAGAATCCGCCCTGACTATCCCCGCGATTATGTTCAGAAGGGTGGTCTTCCCCGCCCCGCTCGGACCAACTATTGTCCCTACCTCTCCCTCGTCGAGCGAGAAGGTCACATCCCGCAGGACCTGCTCAGTCTCGAAAGACTTAGAGAGGCCTTCTACCTCGAGCTCTCTTCCCAACCTAGCTCTTGCTCCCCGTCAGATACCTGACTGCCAGGATGATGCCGAAAGAGATGACTATCAGGATTCCGGAGACGAAGCTGGCCTGATAGATGTTCTCCTCGAGGTCCAGGTAGATCGCGAGCGGCATCGTCTGGGTCACCCCAGGAAGGTTGCCCGCGAAGAGCAGGGTCGCGCCGAACTCGCCCATCGCGCGCCCCCACGCCAGTATAGCTCCCGCGATAAGGCCCCGGGAGGCGAGCGGCAAGACGACCTTGCGGAAGGAGAACGATGCGGATGGCGAGAGAAGACCAGCCGCCATCTCAAGACGGGGATTGATCTCCTCGAAAGCTGTCCTTGCCGACCTGACGAAGAATGGGAAGGCGACGAACGTCTGGGCCAGGACCACCGCGACGACATTGCCGGGCAGTATCAATCCGTACCTGAGCAGGAACATCCCAATGATGGAATGAGGCGCGAAGGCGAGCAGCAGAGCCAGTCCGGCTACGGCGGGGGGGAGGACGATTGGCAGGTCGACGATGGTGTCGATGAGTTTCTTCCCTCTCACCTCGTGCCTCGCAAGGACGCGGGCAGACGGAAGTCCGAGAGCGATTATCAGAAGGAGCGACGCGCTACTGGTGACCAGGCTGATCCTTATCGCGTCGAGGGTGGCGCCGTTCACCTCGGTCGCGACGTTGCCCCCAGGGATGTAGAAGAATATGGACAGGATCGGTATGACTATGAAGAGGACGAGGACCGTGAGAAAGATCCAGGGCAGAATTGCAATCCAGTTCCTGCCGTGGCTATGGGCCAATTCTGGCAGCCGAGTCACCGGCAGGTTCTAAAAAAGCCATTGTCCCGAATGCTCAGGGTGAGTTGAGCACCTGTATCGACACGACCCACTTGACCCACAGATTGCCGTCGGTCAGAAGTCCCTGAGGACCGACCAGCACCGTTCTCAGCGGTCCCGTTCCCCCACTTGCAGAGGTTCCCAACGGGGCGCCGTTGAATCCATAAGCAACGAGCAGGATCAGAGGCTGTGTGGCGTTCACCGGAGTTCCGGTCGATGAATAAGTGTTGTAACCCTGACCGGTCACCTGTGCGTAGGTATAGTGGATCGTATAGCCATCGGACCCCGTTACGTTCACGCTCTGCCCGGTGGAGATTACGCCCACCATGTTGATCAGGGTCATGATTGGCACGCCGACATAGGTACCGACGTTCGAGATGACCCCCGCCTTGGTCTTGAGGCCGCCGTTTCCTGTGGAGGACTGGAGGGCGGAGATGTCGGAAGCGTGGAGAACGAGGCTTGTGCCCTTTGCTCCTGTCAGGGTGAGGTTGAGCGAGGGGATCGGCACGATGCTCGCGGATGCGAGAGGTGTGAAACCCCACTTCTTGAGGAATGCCTGGCCTTGGGGCGAGAGCAGGTAGCCGATGAACGCGTTCGCCTGGGTCAGATGCGCCGTAGTCTTGATCGCGCTCACCGTGTAGACCGCTTGAACGTTCACGTCGGACGGGATGACGATCGCGTGCAGTTGTGCTGCATTCGCGACCCCGTCACTGACGTAGCCAAATGCGGCATCTGTCGCGCCCGTGAGTACCTGGGTGATCGCGGTCTCGACATCGGTGTTCTGGCTGACCACGTGGGTCATCATGTTCTTCGTATAGTTTGCGTAAGTCGCAGACTTGAAGTCGGGACTGGATGAGTTGCCCCACTTCGACTGGACGTTGTTCCAGACCTGTAGGGTGTAGGCTCCGGCAGGGACCGAAGCCGGGGCGCCTATCGCTATCCGCACTCCTGGGTTGAGCAGGCTGGCAAGGTCAGTGATATTCTTCGGATTGTTGGCGGCCACATACACCTGGATGTAATTGTAGATGAGCGTCTGGTACGTGTCATTGTTGGCAAGGAGGGATGCGGTCTGGAGCTTTTGGTTGTTCGCTGCGTCGGCAGAGAGGAAGACATCGTCAGGGGAGCCCTGGGCGATCTGAGTCTCCAGTGAGCCGCTGCTAGCAAAGTTGTAGATCAGTGAGACGCTGTTGTTCAGCTGATAACCCGACTGGATGCTCTGGAGCGCACTGCCGAAACTGGCTGCTGCGAAGACGCGCAGCGGTACTATCTCATTGCTGGGGGTCACTGTCGTCGTTGCGATTGATGTCGAAGTCGAAGTCGCGGTCGTGGTCGCAGTGGTGGTTGTGGTTGCTATCGAAGTCGCGGTCGTGGTCGCGATCGATGTCGAAGTAGATGTGGAAGTCGAAGTCGCGGTCGTGGTCGCGATCGATGTTACCGTAGTCTGAGGTCCAGTAAGAGTGGTGACAGACGTTACGGTACTGGTGGCGGACGAACTGGTCGCGACATAGTATCCTCCGACTGCTGCAACGATCACCAGAACAAATACTCCAACCGCGAGAAGAGGGGACATTCCATGAGACCTGCTGAGTTTCAAGAGTTATGCAGCTGATTGCATAACGTAAATAAGTTTTGCTGAAAAATTAATGAAACCGAGAATTCAGGAATCAAGATGGCTAGAAAAATAGTTTAAAGTCTCAAAGATGTAGTTGCGCTCGAGTTGAGCGAGGCAAAACCCAAGACGGCCAGACGGTCCCTGAAGCCAACATTCCACCTCGTGCTAGAGAACAGCGAGAAGGAGGCTCTTCTAGATGAGACCGATGCTGTGCTGCTGAGGCGAATCTCGGAAAGCGATTCGCTGACCGATGCAGCGAGAATAGTAGGAATCTCATATCGAAACGCCTGGGATAGGTTGAACAGACTCGAGACGACCCTGGAGGCAAAGGTGGTCGAGACAAAGGTAGGGGGAACCAAGGGTGGTGAAACCAGACTCACTCAGGATGGCGTCAAGCTGTTGAATGATTTCAGACGGCTGCGAAAGTATCTGTTCAACGCCCTTGAAGATGAAGATATCCGGGCGCATGCGGTATCCAAATCCGGCTTCAGAAACAAGTTCAGGGCGAAGATCTTAGAGGTCCACAGAGGTTCGATGACCTCCGAGATCAAGATGGTCATCCTGCAATCGGACAAGCTCACATCGATAATCTCGAACGAGGTTGTAGACGACCTGGGGCTCGGAGAAGATGACGAGGTCGAGGCCGTGCTCAAGAGTACTGGTGTGATTATCGTCAAGAAAGAATCGGACCTGGTCGGCTAAGTCAAATTTTTTCCAGCCACGTTGATTGCCCCAAACGATAATTCGCATGCTGGGACAGTCTGCAGAAGAGGAGACTGGAGAGGCGTGAGGAGGGAGCTCGCATAGAGACAGACAGAATCTCGTGGAGACGGATCTTTCAGCTCTTCTGACAGACCATGACGATGCTCGGGCTGTCCGGAGAAACCGGGCCTGGACCCATGATGCTCCCGAAGCTCTCCATGTATACCCATCCGGCGTCAGTAACCAGCTTCTTTAGCTCGTGCAGGGTGTAGACCCGACCTGTCACCTGCAGGTCGAGCTCCAATCTGAGATCGCCGTCGGGCATCTCGGTGTAGAACCTCCAGTTGTCTTCCAGTGTCGAAGTCTCGAGATTGAACCTTGCCAGATCGAGCAGCCGTAGTTTCTGTGAGATGCGATGGATGCCGAAGGACTGGAACCTCTTGAGCAAGAAGTCTCTGTTGAGCGTCTCTATGATGAAAAGGCTGCGTGGCGCTGCAACGCCGCGAATATCGCGAATCATTCTTGAATCCTCTTCCTCGCCATAGGAGCCGAGGGAGCTGAACATGTTCAGGACGACGTCGAACCCTGTCTCATCCTTGCCGGTGAGTACTTGCCCGACCGCCTTCAGATCGCCTTCGTGAAAGCGCACCCTGCTCTCGTCCAGACCCTCATCTTCGGCCCATTGTCTGGCCCGCTTCACGAAGAGCGGAGAGATATCGTATCCCACCACCTCGTATCCCTGCTTGGCCAATGGGATCGAGTGCCGTCCGATCCCGCACGCAAGATCGAGAACCCTCCCTCGATGGACCCCCGCATCACCGAGTATCTTGGACAGTCGCTCTGCCTCCTTTGAGCCCGCCTCCTTTCTCGCCTCCAGGATGGGAAGGTACAGCTCGGGGAAGCGCTTGTAGAGGATCTTGGTCCAGTGTTTTTCATCGTCCTGCGATACGCCCAACTTCGACGAACGCTGCGACCTTTTCTAAAAATCTTTACCCGCATCGGACCGTCCTGGCCCTGACACTTTCCTCACCGTCGGTAGACCTTTGGCTTGCATCCGACCCACCTTTCGGATGTTAGGTAATGGGCAACGTCAATCTCAGGGAAGCTTCTCGAACGTCGAGAATCCTCTCAGGACGTTCTCGGTGAGGCGCGAGACGTTGTTCTTGTAGTTGTTGTACGGGAGGCAGCCGGACCATGCGATCGATGACGTGCTGAAGACAGCCCCCTCGTTCGGATAGGTGCAGTAGACCATGTCAGCCCTGACCATCTTGTTGACCGGACCGCCCTGATCAGGGGTCATCTGGTTGTTCTCCTCAATAACGTGCTGATATCCGTCGGAGAACCCGTCAGCCTTCGCCAGCAGGAGCGTGGAGGGAGGAGTCCCAAGGGCGTAGTCGACCCTGTCGATCTCGTAGCCGGCGGCCCCGTGCTCTTGGATCACGTTGGGAAAGTCGCCGATCAACTCGTCCCTGCCTATGCCATCGAAGATGAACGCGACCCTTGGATCAAAGCTGTCGGGCATCCTCTTGTAGGGCCTGTTCACATCGAAGCCCTGGGAATCGAACCCGACGCCGACGTACCGTTGGGGCGCTCTCGCCCTGTTCCTCCAGAGCCCTCCCATCTCGCCGGTGCTGCTGAGGTAGCACTCGCCGGAATCGGCCTTCCAGGTCTGGGTGCCTCCCCACCGCCTTATCTCAACGAGGTGCGGTCTCCTAGGATCGGCCGCTGTCACCCAGTACAGGCCGTTCCCGCTCATGTACATCGTCCGGCCTCCGCCGTTGAGGTACTGCTCGAGGGCGTCGAGCATCTGCCCTGACCAGTACTCGTGATGGGTGCCTGTGACGACGACCTTGTAGGGGCGGAGAAGCGAAGCTCCCTCCTGGTTCAGGTCCTCGTCCGAGATGACGTCGTACTCGAAGCCCTTCTGCTCCAGCCAGTCGATGATCAGGAGGTCCGCGCTGAACTGGTGCGGGGCGCCCTTCCCACTCCCGAGTATCGCCGATCTGTACTCTGGGCTGATCGTAAGGACGGGCCTCAGTCTGGACGAATAGGTGACGCCGCTCCCGTCGGAGTGTTTGTCGTAGAGGCTGTGCAGCCTGTTTCCGATGACGTACTTTTCCATGGGCCTCGTCGGATAGTGGAAGTCCGGGAAAGCGGCCGTAAGCCCTCCCTCCTCATCCATGTCCGAGAGGTTGTGCTCGTCTCCGTACGCGAGGTAGCTGTACGTAGCCACGAGGAACGCGATCTTGGCTGTGGCCGTCCCACGCTTGGGCCGTACGAAGAACGGGAGATACTGGAAGTGCCCGTTCGACTCTAGCTTTGCGGCGTAGATGCCACTCTTGAACGCCTCGGTCACCTCAAGCGTAAAGTCGACCTTCCATCTGCAGTCGTCCAGGTCGTCGTCGTGGAAGTAGACCGAGCCATACTGTTCAGGTGCCCGCTTAAAGTCCAGCTCGTCGCCCGTCCAGTTGTGGCCCGTGACGGCAGTCTTGGGGCAGTTCACGAGCCTCCCGTGCAGAGTATAGGGGGACCCATCGATGATGTGGTCGGACCCGATATCTTTAGAGAAGTCCCAGTCAGCAATCAGGTCAAACCCAAATCCCTTTGTTGAAGCGTCCTCTCTCAGCGCACGGATCTCTTCGATGTCGAGAGCCCGTGAGAAGATCCGGGGATTGTCGATCTTGCCGTTGAACAAGGCTACCGGAATCGGCTCGCCCTCCTTCCCCCAGCTCGCCCCGATTAGGATGGGAGCTTTTGCCGGTCCGACCTTTCCGAGTTTGGCGGATCTACGAACTGTGGCGGAGCTTCTATCCCCGGGAAACTCGCGCAGCGGGACCTGGTGGACGGTGGCCTTTCCGCTCTTCGAGTCGAATGTGGCGGCGACAAAGTACCAGGTATGAGTGCGCAGAGTCTTTCCCGTGCTCATCCAGGCCTCCTTTCCGGCTGTATCCTTCAGCGCCAGAGAGATCGCCCCGTGCGAGTCGATGAACAGACCGAGCCCTTGGCCCTTCGAGGTCTTCATGCAGGTGACCAGGCCCTGCACCCCCTTCTTCGGGGTGGTGGGAAATATCCAGCACTGGATGCTGAAGCTCTCCAGGGAAGGCAGCCTCGAGTCGGTCTCGACTATCCCGTAGGAGCCGTGGGGATATGTCTGCTTCCGGCCCTTGTACCTTCCGGCTATCTCGCTGAGGAAGACCTTCTCCTTGCGTGGCGGGCCGATGGGTCGAAAGTCTGCGCTCCTGAGCCGGACGATCTCGGCGCGATATGAAGGGAAGTCGCAACTGACCATGAACTGTATCTTTTGACCTGGCTGCACCGTAAGTCTGTCAGTGTAACCTACGATGGGTACGGGGTTATGCCCTTCGCGCATCCTCACCCTGTGCAGGTGCCAAGCGGACATATATTCGTTTTAGGATGCGGTCGTCCCGCCGACCTCTCGTCAGATGTTTGTGACGTATTCTTTGGGAACACAGCGGCCCGCATGCTTTATTGGCGACTTTTGGGGTGAGCCTACCGATGGGAAGGCGAGCGACCTTGGACGTGCCCTCTGAGGTGCTGCGCGGGGTAGAGGGAAAGGAAGTTGCCTCGCTGACAGGCGAGCTGGTCAAGTTCCCGACCGTGAATCCGCCAGGAGAAGAGCGCGAGATATGCGAGTTCATCGCGTCCTGGTTCGAGAAGCGGGGAGCGCAGGCCCTGCTCCTGG
>JAPCJS010000022.1 GCA_027886825.1 Nitrososphaerota archaeon | reverse complement strand
GGACCCGAGGTCGCAAGATCGAGGATCGTGAATATACCGGCGTCGTTGAGCTTCTGCTTGGTCACAGCTCCGACTCCCGCTATGGTGGTAACGTCTAGTTCTTCGTCAATCTCGTCTTCCTCTTCCTCTTCTGGCCTCTCTTGCTCTACCATTTCATTTTTTCCGGCTCGCATGAAGATAAATAAGTGTCGCGCTAATTAAGAGCCACCTAGGGCGAGACCCGGGTGGTCGTCCGGGGGAAGAGGCTCGCGCCCCGGATGTGTTTCAGTCCCGCCAGCCAGCGCGTCACACGCTCGACGCCCATCCCGAACCCGGCGTGGTCGGGCATCCCGTACTTCCTCAGGTCGAGGTACCAGCCGAAGGCCTCAGCGGGCAGGTCCTGGCTCTTGATCCTCTCCATCAGCAGGTCGTAGCTCGCGATCCGCTGCCCACCCGTGGCCAACTCTCCGAAACCCTCCGGAGCGATGAGGTCGGCAGACTTGGTCACGTTGGGTCTGTCCGGATAGGTCATGTGATAGAAGCTCCTCGCAGAGAGCGGGTAGTCGGTTATGAAGAATGGCCGTTCGTGCGCCAGCGAGATCAGCCGCTCCACCTCCGTGGGGACGTCCTCACCCCACTCGAACGGCATCTCCTGCTTCTCGGCGAAGTCGCGGACCTCGTCGTAGGAGATACTCTCGAAGGGTACGGGAGGTTCCACGATGGTGCGCCCGAGGATCTTCAACTCGTCGGGCCGGTTCTCGACGACCCTCCGGGTGATGAAGGAGAGGAGCCCCTCCTGGAGCGCCATGTTGTCGGGCTGGTCGGCGAAGGCCTGCTCCGCCTCGATCATCCAGAACTCGGTTAGGTGCTTCGGGGTCCTCGACTTCTCCGCCCTGAAGGCGGGCTGGTAGATCCAGACCTTCTCCAGCGCTGCGAGCGCGGCCTCCTCATAGAACTGGGCGCTCTGGCTCAGATAGACCTTCTTGCCAAAGTACTCGACACCGAAGAGCGTCGAGCCGCCCTCCACGGCTGCCTGGACGAAGCTGGGGGCGCTGATGAGCGTGAAGCCTTTCTCCCTGAAGTAATCGAAGGTCGCGCCGACAACCTCGTTGCGGATCTTCATAGTGGCGGCGACCTTCCTGCTCCTGATGCTCAGGTGCCGGACGTCGTAGAGGTACGACCCTGACTTGGCAGCGGTCTTGGTGATGGGCCACGTCTCTGCGCGCGACAGGACGGTGAACTCGCTGACCGAGATCTCTCTCCCTCCCGGAGCGCGCTTGTCCTCCCTGACGACGCCCTTCACAGATACGGCAGACTCCTTGGTGGCCGACCTTATCGAGTCCATGGACTCGGGGGGAGCGACGCCGCTCTTGGCGGAGACCTGGATGTAGCCGGTGCCATCCCTGACGACCGCAAAGACCAGGCCTCCTATCGCGTTCTTCGTCGCGACCCAGCCTCGGACCTCGACACTTTCGCCGGCCGTGGAGGCGAAGACCTGCTTTACGCGCAGGCGCCTTGTCTGGCTCTCCATCGCGTCTCTCCGTCGGGCGCACGGTAATCCGCTTAAAAACGTCGTGCACGCATCGGTGGAGGCTTGAAACCTGCGGCGATAGTCGGATGGACCGGGAACGGCGCGCTGGACGACCTAGCGAGGACCGCCCTCTCAAAGCTCCCTGGGGAGGTCGAGGTGACCCAGGGGGCTAGGTCCCTTCTGGTCAGAGGCGGGGACCCCGTGGTCGTGGCGCGGAGGCTCGCGCACCTTCCGGGCACGAGCTGGGTCGCTGTCGGCTACCAGTTCGAGGGTCTCGCTGGTTGTCTCTCGAACCTCGCAGTCCTGGCGAAGAGATATCTCGAGGAGGGAGCCAGCTTCAAGGTGAGCGCGGAGGTCGAGGAGTCCGGGAAGGAGGAAGGGGACGTTCTCATGGAGGCGACCTCGACGCTGCTCAAGTCGGCAAAGGGGTCGCACGTGGACGAGAAGAACCCGAAGTTATGGTTCCGGGTGGTCATGGTCAAGGACTCTGGGGCGTGCGGGGTCCAGCTCAGGGAGGGGGACGGCGGAGTCCCGACATCTAGGAAGATGGACGCGGCCTGTCTCGTCTCCGGTGGATACCACAGTGCGGTGACCGCGTGGATGGCGGCGCTCTCGGGGTTCTCGCTGACCCTGGTGCATGCGAGGGACGACGACGAGTCGCTGAGACAGGCGGCGCGCCTCTACGCCGAGCTCTCCCAGCGGATAGACGCCTCATCGCTCCGGCTCGAGGTTCTAGAGGGGGAGGGTACCGCGGGGGACCGCGTCCTGGCATGGCTGGAGGCCGCCAGAGGAGACGTGTTCACGGGGGTGCATCCGGAGTGCAGGGGGATGGCAGGGATGGAGCTCCTCCGTCGGTACCCGCCCGCGCTCTTCCCGCTCCTCCTCGTGCAGGAGGGCGAGATCAGGTCGAGGCTGGACGGCCTGAACATCAGGGGGAAGACGGTCGACCGAGAGGCGAAGCTCAGCGCTTCCAAGGGGAAGAAGGAGAAGTTCTCCGTCAAGGCCTTCGGGGGAAGAGAGGCAGACCAGAACGATGTGCTGGATTCGATCCTCGGCTAGTTAGCGGTCAGGGCCCTGACGATAGACCCTACCGCGTCAAACTGTCCTGCATAGTCGGCGAGGTCGGCACACCTGCGCTTCATCTCGTCGCTCCCTACGTAGACGAGCGCGTCGACGAACGCCTTGACGCTGAACTCTTCCTCCCGGATACAGACGGCCACGCCGAGCTTCTGGGCCTTCGTCGCGTTGCCGATCTGCTCGCTCTGGGCCGCGATGGGTACCAGGATCGAGGGCTTGCCACGGAGGATCAGGTCAGAGATCGTCACGTGTCCGGCCCTGGAGACCATCACGTCGCACCTGTCTATCAGCACGTCCTTGGAGAGGCACCAGTCGTAGAGATAGCCCCCCTCTATGGCCGTGGGCGAGCTCGAACCGAGTGGATTCCCCGCGGAGATGATCGAGAGGTACTCGGCCCCTAGGGCGGCCGCAGCCCCCCTCGCCTTGGTCAGGAAGTGGTTCCTGGTCTTCGCTGGGCCTGAGACCTGCCAGAATATGATCTTCTTCCGGGTCTGGAGAATCTTCTCGGTCTCCTGGTCGAGATCGTAGGAGCGCGGCAGGGTCAGGAGGCCGATGTACTCGGCCCGAGCACCGACGGTGCCAGAATCCCAGAGGTTGCTCTCGCTTATGGTATAGGGCGGGGGCAGGTCGGGGAAGAGGATCCTGTCGCTCAGCTCCCAGAACTCGTTCCCGACGGTGATGCTCCCCGTGGAGAGGAGCTTCGCCACCCTCCGGGGCGTGTTGGGTGATGAGACGAGCATCAACTGGTTGAGTACCGTGACGCTCTTCAGGCCCAGCAGCTTCGAGGCCATCACGCTGGAGACGAGCGAGTCCGAGAGCAGGACGTCGGGCCGGAACCGGATCATGTTCCGGGCCTCGATCCCGACCTGCTTGAAGACCTTGAGGATAAGCCAGGGTGCGACCTTCATCGTGTCGGTCGCAGAAAAGTTCCCGTTCTCGGTGAAGACGACGTCGACCAGAGGGATGTCATTGCAGGCGAGACCCTGCATCCGGAGGTACCCCGTGGCCTCCTCGGAGCTCGAGCACATCAGATCGCAGCCATCCTGCTGGAGCCTGCGTACCACGGCCATCATCCTCGTGGCGTGCCCCAGCCCCGAGCCGAAGATCGCGATGTAGACACGCTTCAAGGAGGTTCTCTAGTCCAATTCACGCTTGACCTTTCCCCTAGGGGAGGTTTCCGTGAATACCTCGGCCTGGAACCTCTGGACTATTATCTTGCCGGTGATCCATGCGTCGCCGGGGAGACCGGCCTTCAGGCACGTCTGGCTCAGAAACTCTTCCGGGGAGAGATCATACTCGGTCGCCACCTGCGGGAGAAGAAGCCCGCTCCGCCCGGGAGCCGAGACCATCAGGCCGTCGACTCCGATGCGGACGTGCCTCGGGAGGTCCTTGTGCGAGCTGTACTCCACCTTCTCGGGCCTAGTCAGGGCGCTCACCTCGACAAGGATCCCGTCGAGCTCCCGTGGCTCGACCCGAGGGAACCTGGGATCGTACGCGGCCGCGCTCATCGCGGCCTCGACGACCGCTTCTCCCAGTTGCTTTACCGGATATGGGAAGCCGATGCACCCACGCAGTTCACCGTTCAACCTCTTGAGAGTGACGAAGGTGCCGCGCTCATCCTGTAGGAACGGCTCGGTCCGTGTCTCAGCGGTCCCGATATCCTCGCCCCTCACGAAGGCGTCTACCGTCCTCCTCGCGAGCCGGACCAGCTCCTCGCCCTGCTCCTTCGTGAGAGTCACAGGGATCAGAGGCCGACGTCGGGATAAATGGTTATTGGCTCAGCTCCACGAATGAGGGAATCCATCTCTCCCGGCAGCACGAACGAAGGGACCTGACCGTGTCCAAGGAGACCGCAGGGCAGCGAGAAGAGTGGCGCCCCGGCGCCCAGCACCGACGCAGCGATGATGCCCCGGACGAGCGATCGGACCCGCATCTGCCTTTCCGAGCGAAAGGGTCTTCCCCGCAGGTAATGCCTCGCCGGTGCTCTCGATTCGCGAAGTGCCACACAGAGGGGACACCTAGCTCTGCCGTGAGTCTGTGCGACAACCCCATGATAGAAGGAGGTGCCTTGCACGATCGTCCAGGTGACGATCCAGCGGCGCTTCGGGCAGAAGCCATGGATGGCCCAGGTCCGCCTGGACGTATGCGTCTTTCTTTTGTTTCGGGGAGGTCTCGGATTACGGCCATCGGACAGACCAAAGGCAGCCCGCTTGGATGGCAGCAGCTAGGGAGCCGCTGGAGGGTTGCGCTTCATCAGCGAGGAGAGCACCCGCATCCTGGACCAGTGTCCTCCCTTCCAGTAGAACTTTTGACAGGCGGTGCAGCGGTAGAACACTCTGTGCCGCCGCGACATGGAGTCGGGTAGGAATCCGCTGACCTGAGCCCTGTTGAGTCTCTCGAGGACGCAGTTGCAGAGCGCGCACCGGGGACCTCCGGGAGTGAGCGATAGGGACGCGGCTCTCGAGCGCGCCAACAACGACTCGAGCCTGGCACGTTCGCTCGACCCGGAGATCATCAGGGCAGGCAGTCCTCTGCCACTAGAACGCTCGAACAGAGCCCTGTCCGAGGTGAGTATGACACGGTCCTCGACCTTCGCGATCCGCTCAAGCTCAGCATCAGGTCCGTCCCGAAAGTAGAGCGTATCGAACCCGAAGATGCGGAGCTTCCTCGCAAGGCTGCCGAGCATCGCGTCGGCGATGAACCTTGTAGGGCCACCCATCGCAGAGGAAGGGACCACAGGGTCTTACGCCTCATCGCTTCTCAGGGCGTTCCCTGATGTGCATATAGGTCCCTGCGACGACCATGAGGGCGAAGAGGGCGGTGGCGTTGGCGAGATGGAGAGCGGTGACGGCGGCGTTCAGATCGGAGTTGACCACGACGTCGCCGAGGGCTACCTGGACGATGAGCAGGGCGAGCGAGAGCAGCAGAGCTTTCGCCGCTTCAGTCGGACGGGGCTTGATCCTCCAGACGACCACCGTCGTGACCAAGAGGAAGACAGAGGTGATAACGCTCAGGGTCCTGTGGATGTACTCGACCAGAGCCCCGTAGTTTACGGCAGGGTTGGGTATGCTGAGGCTCCCGTTGCAGTAGGGCCAGTCGGAGCTCACGAGCGATCCTCCGGTGCTCGTGCCGCAGTCACCTCCCCAGTTCCCTGCGGTAAGATACGCACCCCAGACTATGAGGACGAAGGTGGAGAGAATCGTGGCGTAGACGAGGTACTTGCCTAGGCTCATGCTTCTTTCCGCCGCCCCTTGCCAGATTAGTTAAGACTTTAGGTCTCTAGCACCGGGCGACGTCGCCCCTGGTTCCTTTCCCGGGGTGCGTGATGTCATCGGGCCCGGTCCATCAAGCAGGCCACGTCTTCGCGCTATACGAGGACGGCGACGCATCCGAGGAGGAAGATGACCGCGAGGTAGGGGCTGGAGAACTTGAACGCGAGGAAGGCGTTGGCCTTGGTCGGGGTCAGTAGCAGCTTGATGTTCGTGGCCAGCAGTCCCAGATCGAAGGCGATCGCCACCACGAGATAGAGGAGCTCGCCGGTGCCGCTGAGGTAGAGATAGAAGAGAAGGCTGATCGGGATCAGGAGCAGCGTGTTCGCGACTATGAACCTCGCCGCCTTCTCCTTTCCGACGACGGAGGGCAGCATTGGTATACCTGCCTCGGAGTAGTCTGACTCTGTGATCACGGCGAGGCTCCAAAAGTGGGTGGGCGTCCAGACGAAGACGAGAGCCGCTAGGACCCAGGCTATCAGCGGGTCAGACAGCGTGATCGCGTACCACCCGGCGAGGGCCGCACAGCTCCCTGCGAAACCGCCGAGGACTATGTTCCAGCTCGTGCGCGGCTTCAGCCAGAGCGTGTAGACTGGCACATATACGATCGCGCCCAGCGCGATGAAGAGTGTCGCGTAGACGTTTAGCGTTAGCAGTGCGACCACTATCCCGAGGGCGAGCAGGGTGACCGCGAACGCGAGCGCGTTGGCCTTTGGGACGCTCTTCGAGGGGAGCGGCCTGCTCATCGTCCTCTTCATCTTCGAGTCGATATCGATCTCGAGATAGCTGTTGATCGCGAGGGCTCCCGCCGACGACAGCGTGCCTGCGGCGAAGAGGCCGACGAGGGTGAGGGCCGGAGGGATGGAACGGGCCGCTATTACGGCAGAGGCGAGGGCAACCAGGACAAGAAGCGGTATGATCTTCGGCTTGATCAGGCGCACATAGTCCCTTAGTGTCAATCGCAATCGTTCCTGTGAATTTAGCCGACGCCCATTGATGGTGATTTAAACAATTATCCAGCTCTCATCTGGCCCATGCCGACCGCAGAGGGCACCCTGCACGAGGCCTCGTAGGAGCGCTTGACGCTCAGCGCGGTGAAGAAGGGACCGGACAGGAGCACGGGGATGGTCACGGCTATGAAGAGGAGCTGGTACGGGGCGAGGGCGACGGCGAGGGTCGTCCCGAGTCCGCCGATGGAACCGGCCAGGAAGAGACCGGCGCAGGTGGGACAGGCCGTGAAGAGTCCGACGACCGCCCCCGAGCTCATTAGCCAGCGCCCGCTCATCGGGAAGGACGCCTGCCTGAGGGCGTAGTAGCTCATCATGACGTTGAAACCGACGAGGAGCGGGACCACGAAGAGGAAGAGAAGGCTGAGGGGCACCAGGACCATGCCGAGATGGAGCGAGGGCGCGAGATAAACGGAGATCTCAGGGATCGTCCCGGTGTCGCCACAGCAGCTGAGGTAGGACCAGGACGGCTGTGTCACCCCGTAGGCCTGGGCAAAGTCCACGGTCGGCTGATACGCTATCACGCTCGAGAAGACCGCATAGACGATCGCGTACACCACGGCGACGGCAGCCCCGATCCTGAGTGCGCGACTGGAGCGCAGCGCCTCACCAAGTACCGACGTTATCGTCGGGGTCTCGGCAAGCCTTCGGAGCGTAAGGGACCTGTAAACCTGGTAGAGCCCGATCACCACGAGCACGGTGGAGAGAGCCTGCGCCAGGTAGAACTCGAGGACAAGCACTGCAGGGTCCTTCACGGAGTACTCTATCGAGTACTGCACAGCGGACCATCTGAACATGTTGAAGAAGGCGATGCCGCCCCCGATGATCAGGGAGAGCGCTCCTATCATCAGGCCCTTCGAAGCCATCGATCTCCTGGGTCTGAAGCGGTGCGGCTGGGCTTAAATCAGTTCCGACTCGTCAGGGCCTGATCTCTTCGATCGCGGGATCCGGGTGCTTCAGCCCCAAGAGCGGACCTGAGACTATCCAGAGCACGGCGAACCCGGCTATGGCGCCGCCAAGGTACATCGTGTCGGTCACACCGATCGTCACTCCCAGGATCCCGCCCGCGAACGACCCGACCGGGACCGCGCCCATTATTATCACCCGTATGGTCGCGTTCATCCGGCCCTGGAGCCGGTCGGGCGTGATGGCCTGCCTCAGACTCACCTGGGTGATGTTGTAGATCGGTGAGCTGAGGCCGATGATGAAGGCCACCGTCGCGGGCAGTACGAACGGGAATCCGTACATCGCGAGCGGATAGAGGATAGCCGTGGCGCCGAGGCTGATCGAGACGGCAAGACCGCGTCCTGTCCCCAGCCGCGCTGTGACCCTGCTCGAGCTCAGAGCCCCCAGGACGAAGCCGAACGCACCGATCGTGCCCAGGAACCCCAGCTCGACCGTCGAGTAGTGCAGGTACCTCAGGGCGAAGATGGTCAGGACGGGAGCGATCATCGACGACCCGAGGTTGTTGGTCGCCGTTGCTGCTGCTATGCTCCTCAGGATGGGGTTGCCGAAGGTGACGTGAATCCCTTCTCTCATCTCGTTGAAGAAGTGGGGCGGAGGGCTTCCCTCGACGCGCACCTTCTTCGGTTCCTCCTTGTTCATATTGAAGAGCGCGACGGAGGCGGTAAGATAGCCGAAAGCGTCCACGGCGCAGGTGAGGGCGCCGCCGATGAGATGATAGATGAAACCGGCGAGGGCGGGACCCGCCACGGACGCCCCGGACGCGGTGATCTGCAGCTTCTGGTTCCCCTCGATGAGGTCCTTCCGCTCCACCAGGATCGGGAGGATCGACTGATAGCAGGTGTCGAAGCAGACCGAGAAGATCCCCACTATGAGCGCCACAACGAAGAGCTGTGTGAGGGTCAGGAGGCCGAGGACTGAGGCGACAGGGATCGAGGCCAGGGTCGCCATCCGCCCCAGGTTGCAGAGGACCATGACCCTCCTCTTCCGGATCCGGTCGACCCAGACACCGACGAAGAGGCCCAGCAGTGGATAGGGCAGTATTGCTAGCGCCCCGATCAGGCCTATGTCGAACGGAGTCGCGTCGAACGAGAGGATGGCCAGGACGGGGAGCGCGAAGACGCTGAACTGGTTTCCGAAGGAGCTGATCGTCTCCGCGAACCAAAGGCGCGAGAAGTCCTGGTTATGCCACAGGTTCCCGCTTAGCCTTGGTCTCATGGACGTCCGGCGCGGACCGCGATGGGGGCTTAAGTTCTTCTGTGCGCCAGAGAGGGACAGCACGGTCCGACCGAAGGAGAGGACATTAGTTAGTCCCGCGGGTCGGATTTGAGCCGACGACGCTCCGGTATCTGTGGCCTGAGTAGGCTGACGAGTCAGCCGATGGCCGACCGCTACAGCCGGAAGCTGTTGGTTCCCCTAGGATCTACCAGGCTGAGCTACCGCGGGACGTGACCGCGCTCGACGCGCATTTCTTAAGCGTTTCCGGGCGAACGCGCACGGCAGCGATCGCGCCCAGACGGGCGGCGGAAAGCACACCAGCGGCTCGACTAGTCCTTGAAGCTCAGTCCCAGTGCCCTAGCGACGGACTGGATGTCCCGGGGGGAAGAGGCGCCCTTTACGAGGATCCCCCCGCTCCTGAAGATGGAGACCTCCAGTCCCCCGACCCTCGCCATCACTATCGAGTCGCCCATCCTCCGCGCACGGCCATCGAGGCGCTTTGCGATGCGTCCGAAATCGCGTGAGGGGAAGGCGCGGCTGATGAAGAGCTCGTTGCCTCCGCACAGCTCGACCACGTTCTTCCTCCGGAGGTCATGAGGGCCGTCTCCGCAGGTCCCGCAGCCAGCCCTCGTCTCGAAGGGGACCGAGTGGGACTCCATCCTCAGTCCGTCGAAGATCAGCATTGCTCCCAGGAGCCCTGAGTTCATGCCTGAGAGGACCTTCACCGTCTCAAGAGCCCCTGCGGACGCGATGTACGACGTGAGAGCCCCGAGCACACCCACCTCCTCGCATGAGGGGACGTCCTCGTCCCGCGAGTCGGGAAAGACGCACTCGAAGCAGGCCGTCTTCGGGCTCCAGAAGACCCCGGCGGAGGCCTCCCAGCCCATGGCGCCGGTGTGGACGAACGGTATCTTGCGCGCCACACAGGCTGCATTCAGGGCATACCTTCCCGCGAAGTTGTCCAGGCAGTCGACGGCGATATCGGCCTCACGGATCAGGCGAGAGGCGTTCGCCCTTTCGAGGTTGACCGCGCGGTACTCGACGCGCAGGCCGGGAACCCTCAGTCTGAGGAACTCGGCAGCCACCTCGGCCTTGGACACCCCGACGTCGGCCAGGGCGTAGACTGGCTGCCTGTGGAGGTTCTCCGCGGAGACGACGTCCCTGTCGATGAGGGTGAGCCTGCCGACCCCTGCGATCGCGAGGTTCACGGCCATCACGCTGCCCGTGCCTCCGAGCCCCGCGACGACCGCGTGCGACTCGGCGAGGCTTCGCTGCCTCCCCCGGCCGAACCCGTCGAGGGCGACCTGCCTCGCGAAGAACCGGTCGTCGAAACCCAAGGAGAAAAACTGCGAGGGAACTGCTTTTAAAGTCCGCGGGCTGGGCGTGGCACAGATATGAGCGAAAAGGCGGCAAAGAAGAAGGGATCGGCCAAGGAGACGGGCGCGAAGAAGAGCGCCAAGAAGGCCGTGCCGAAGCAGATCAAGACGCGAAAGGCAGCGAAGGTTGCGCCGAAGGAGCCCAAGGCCGAGGCAGCCGATAAGGCCGTGGAGTTTAGACCCATACCAGTGCCGGTCGTCCTCGCAAGGCACGAGTACGGGATGCAGGAGAGGGACGCCAGGGGATACTCTCTGGGCGAGCTGGCGTCGGTGGGCGTGAGCTTCAACGTTGCCAAGAGGATGAAGGTGCCGATCGACATCAGGAGGAGGAGCGTGCTCGAAGGGAACGTCGGGAGCCTGAAGAGCTGGTACGTGCCTGAGCCAAAGAAGCCCAAGGCCGAGACCAGCGAGAAGGCCGAGAGGCTGAAGAAGAGGGCGGAGAGGAAGGCAGCACTGCTGGCCAAGAAATCCAAGAAGGCCCCGGTGCCCGAGAAGGTGAAGAAGAAGGCACAGAACAAAGCGGCTAAGCTGGCCAAGAAATCCAAGAACGTGAAGAAGGCCCCGAAAGCCGTCGCGGCGAAGAAGGGCCCGAAGGTCAAGAAGAAGGCAGAGAAAAAGTAGGCCGTCCTAGCCCTCTTCCATCCTTTCGTGGTGGAAGAGGTACTGCTGCGCGTACCCTGCGAACTCGCCGAAGTAGGCCCTTGCGCTGGCCGCCAGGCGCTCGTAGGTCGCCTCAGAGAGGCTCGTCTTCCCGGAGACCTTCGAGGCGAGCTTCTCCTTGAGGCTGTCGTCGAACAGGTGTGGATACGAGCGCTCGAGGACCCTCGCGATCCAGACGTCTATCGGGAAGGCCGAGTCCTTGTTGCACGAGAAGAGCAGGACGCAGTCCGCCACCTTCGGTCCGATCCCCATGAGCGTCTTCTTCCCCAGGATCTCCTCCATCAGAAGCTCCCTCGCCTTGGAATAGTCGTGGAGACGCAGCTCGTCGAGGTTCCTCCTGCCGTCGCGGACCGCCTCAGCGATGCTCTTGACGAACCGCGCCCGGTATCCGAGGCCGCATTCGACCAGTTCCGCGAGCCCGGCCTCGGCGACCCGCTCAGGTCTGGGAAAGAGACAGTAGCGCGCCCCCTCGAACTCGACGGGCTCGCCCAGGCGCTGGCAGATGTTCGAGACCATGCCCCGGATGCGGGGGATGTTGGAGTTGGTGGCGATCGCAAAGGAGAGGAGGCACTCCCAGATGTCCTGTTTCATCAGCCGCAGCCCGTAGAACGTCTGCACAGCCTCGGTGATGTTCCCGTCCTTCATTATCGAGGAGAGTATGTGCTCAAGGTCCTCCTCGAGCCCCAGATAGTTGTAGACGGTGTGGCTGTTGAGCGCATCCGAGCTCGAGACGCAGACGAGGGCCGGACCCTCCTGCTTTAGCTTGACCACACCTGTACCGAGGACCCCGTACCACCACTCGCCCTTCTCGGACCAGCGGAAGGCCTGGCCGCTGTCCAGCGTGTAGCGGAGGTT
Source organism: Nitrososphaerota archaeon (assembly GCA_027886825.1). GTDB lineage: Archaea > Thermoproteota > Nitrososphaeria > Nitrososphaerales > Gagatemarchaeaceae > Gagatemarchaeum. The sequence goes on along the minus strand of JAPCJS010000022.1, from coordinate 10,040 downwards.
GAACGGAAGGCCTTCCGTGTTTATCGTGAACTGGCCCATGAGAGCGTGTCAGGTTGGACCGAACCGACTATAAAACAATCTGCCGCGTGTTTCGTGCCCACCCGCCCGACGCGCGGAAGAGGTCGGAGGTGAGAGAATAGAGGAGGTGCGACGTAAGGGTTGGCGGCTAAATAGAAAATCCAGTTCTATTGTGAGGAACCCTGAGCAGGTAATCGATGTGATGCAGATGCCTGAGACCTTCAATGGACCAAATGGTCAGCCACAGCAACCTGAGATACAGTTGACAAAAGAGGAGAGGAAGGTCCTAACGTATCTGGCTAACGCGAAAAAGAGTCGATCTTCGGTGGCTTACTGAAGATAAGAAGAGGAACATAGCGACGGTCCTAGATGAGCTGCACAACGGCAAGAGGCTCTCGCTCCTAAAGATCTCGAAGGAGGTAGGGCGGTCCTACACAGCGATATGGGGTCTCTGCAGATCGCTTCAGATTCCGACAAGGAATCTTGCGGATGCGGACAGGGAATCAGCAGCCTCGCGATCAAAGCACAAACGAAGACCCTTCGATGGTACAGAAAAGGATCGCGCATACATGCTTGGGTTCAAGAACGGCGACCTTACGGCATGGCAGATCAGCGGGACAGCCATGATGGTGACGTCGAGCACGACTCACCCTGCGTTTGCAGATCTTTTCCATCAGCTCTTCAACGGATACGGTCCCGTATACCAGTATCCAATGTATGATGGCGAGGTGAGAGGATACAAATGGAGACTCGCGACGCGCCTCGACAACTCATTCCAGTTCCTGCTGACGAAGTCAGATGAAGCATTGCAGCGATATGCGGCGGATCGAACAAAATTCTTATCCTGGCTGGCCGGCCTCGTTGACTCTGACGGCCACATACGAATCAGCAATAGCAGTGGCTATACAAGAATCGGCTTAGACATCGGAAGTGTCAATTATTGTCTGTTGGGTTCGATACGAAAGGCACTGAGTATTTTTGGCTACCATGCTACAGGTCCATATCGTGGCAATAGCTCCGGATTCACAACTCCATACGGAATTACCTACTCAAGGGACATGTGGCATTTGTATGTCCAGCGTACAAAGGAAGCACAACTACTTGTCATGAGTCTCCCAAATAAGCACGCCGAGAAGATTGCACAGAAAGAGATGGCCGTCTCAATACGCCTCCCATCCAAGTGGACTGACAACGCACTCAAATATCAAAAGATTAGAGAGACAATTCGAGAGAAGGTTTCCAATTCAAAGAACAGGCCAAGATAGAGTATCTTAGGAGAAGAGGGTGCGCTGAGGAGGAACCCAGCTATCTCCCTCTTTCCTTACAAGAAAGGTCAGGATACAGCGTGGAGGCTTATTTCATCGCCTTGTCGAGGCGCTTCGCCACATCTTCCCAGTTGACGACATTCCACCACGCGTCTACGTACTTGGCCTTGTCGTTTAGATACGACAGGTAGAAAGCGTGCTCCCAGACATCCAGCCCCAACACGATCGGCAACTCTGCGAGGTGCATGAAGTTCTGCTTCTCCACCTGCGTCAGGACGAGAGAGCCTATCTCGGCGTCGTAGAGCAGTAAAGCCCAGCCGCTTCCCTCCACCGCCTTGGCAGCGTCGCCGAACTGCTGCTTGAACTTGTCCACGCTCCCAAAATCCTTCTCGATCTGGGTCGCGAGCTTTCCTGTGGGATTGCCGCCCCCGCCCTTGCCCGCCGCGGCCATGTTGGTCCAGAAGATAGAGTGGAGCTTGTGCCCGTCGATGTTGAAGCTGAGGTCCCTCAGGACTCCCCTGACATCGATCTGCAGCGTACCCGCCCGTGCCTTCTCGAGCTTGTCGAGGGCAGCATTGGCGCCGACCACGTATGCGTTGTGGTGCTTATCGTGATGAAGCGTCATTATCTGCTTCGATATGTACGGTTCTAGAGCGTCATATGCGTACGGTAACGGTGGTAGAGTGTATGTCTTGGCCATGACTGCGTTGTCGGTCTTAGCCGTTAAAACCTTTGCTCTGGCATCCTGTCAAGTCTTCGGCCATTGCGCTAAATCAGAAGGATAGAGGGGCGCCCGAGTCAGGGTCTGAGGAGAGAGCGACTATCATGAGGAACTTCAGCGTGTGGTGATGTGCTGGAGGGCGAGATTATGCACCCGCAAGCAGGGATCCATAGTGGTGCAGTACGTGGAGAGCTCCCCGTCGAGGTGAGTACCATTGGCTTCAGTTCCGGTGCATGAGTTTGATCTAGATTCCGGGATTCGGATGAAGCTTTATTAACGCTGATCGCCTGCAACATATTAGAAGAGCATGATCCCTGATACTGCGCTCGTCGCACTCGTCTTCTCCATCTTGGCGATGGCGGCTCGCTTCGGCAGAATCGCAAAGGCGTTGATGGCCCAGTTCTTCGGAAAGAATCTGATCGGTTCCCTGCGGAACGGACACAAGAGCACGCATCCACCCCGGGCTCTTCCCAGTTCCCAGTAGAATACCGCGAAACTCACCGTCCTTCAAGCTGACACACTAGAATTTCCTTCCTGTCCATCGGGTGTAGATCGCAGATCAAAAGGCTAGGAAATAGACCGTTAATGCGCTTCTATCTCGGGGCGTTCGGGCGCGGCACGCATCTCCGATCATCGGCGTCAGTCGTCTGCGACTGCGACTATGCCCTGCAGTGCGACGACGAGAAACGCGATTCCCGCGTAGAAGAAACTGCCCGTCAGGAACCAGACCACGACCGCTACGATGATCGCCGGTAACAGGATTATCGCGGCAGCGATGATCAGCGCTATGACCAGTATGCCTATGACGATAAGTATTATCCCTCCGAAGAGGTCGGCTACTCCGGTGAGGAGTCTCTCTCCCACAAAGAGGGGCGTGTTTGCCAGGGCTTGAATCGCACTGAACAAAAGGGCGTCCAGGATTATCAAAGACAGAAGTCTATCCTGAGAGCAGAGAGGGGGTTGGGCCTTAAAGGTAGGCTGTTGGATTGTTACCTAAAAATCAATGGGATCTTTGCGATCCGTTCGGGATGAGATAATCTCGATTCCGCATTTGCTGCCATGGTCAATAAATCGAGCCGAGTAAGTCTGACACATCAGGCCGCAGTCTCTTCTGCTAACTGGCTGATTCGCTCACTCAGACCGTCAGCGACGGCTTTTCCTTCTTGGCCTTGTTCCAGTCATCGAGGAATTTCTTGAGGCCCGAGTCGGTGAGAGGATGCATCATCATCTTCTCCATGACGTCCGCCGGCATCGTCGCTATCCCCGCGCCGAGCTTTGCGGCCTCGAGGACGTGTTGTGGGTGCCTAATGCTAGCCACGAGGATCTCCGCCCTCAGATCGTACTTCTCCTTGATGATCACCAGGTCCTCGATGACAGCCATCCCCCTCTGGCCGATGTCGTCGAGCCTCCCGATGAAGGGGCTGATGTAGGAGGCACCGGCCTTGGCGGCCAGCAGGCCCTGGTTGGCGGAGAAGACGAGAGTCACGTTCACCCGTATCCCCATCGAGCTCACGGTCTTCGTTGCCCTGAGCCCTTCGGGGATCATCGGGATCTTAACGACCACGTTCGGCGCGAGATTGGAAAGGTGCTTCGCCTCGCCTACTATCCCGTCGTGGTCGACGCTCACGACCTCCGCGCTGACGGGCCCATTGACCTCCTTGCAGATCGAGACGATTATCTCCTCGAAGACCCCGGGCTCCTTGGCGACGAGCGACGGGTTCGTCGTGACCCCGTCAACAAGACCCATCTGGTTGTACTTCTTGATCGACGCCAGGTTCGCGGTATCGAGGTAGAACTTCAAGCTCAACAGCAACCCCTCGACTTTCTATTTAACTCGTTCCTTCGTCCCACACGGCAGGCGAGGGACCGGGCTAGATCCGCTTCTTCATCGCAACCACGTAGCAGACGGCCACCGTCAGCAGGCTGACGACGACGAAGATTCCGACGGCCTGCATGTAGGATATACCGAGGAGGACAGAGAGACCGAGGGCCACCTGGTTCACCGGACTGAACTGCGGGAAGAGATCGCCGATGACGATCGCGGCGAGGATGAAAAGCAGGATGGGGAGCAGGACGAACCGACCGGCATTCGCCATCGCGTCTTCGCCTGTAGCCGACGTGGCTCCGATAAAAGAGAGCGATTCCTGATTTATGTGGAGACAGGCGGTGAGGCTCGGCAATGGGGCGCGGGGACGGATCGCTCGTGGTGTGGGTCTGTCGGACCGGGCGGGGACTTGCTTATCTAGGGCCCGGACAGGTTCGGTCGCGCTTGAACCCCGTCATCGACGCCATCAGGTCAAGGAGGACAGTCAAGAAGATGGACACCGAGAGGTCTCCGACCAAGGACCAGATAGACGCGATCATCGAAGCCGCGATGTGGGCTCCCAACCACCACATGACAGAGCCCTGGAGGTTCGTGGTGGTCTCCGGCCAGGGCCGCAGACGGTTGGGCGAGGCGCTCGCGGCCGCATCTCTGAGCGGCCCGGGCGAGAGACCGGTCCCCGAGAGGGTCGAGATAGAGCGGAGCAAACCCCTCGCGGCCCCCGTCATCGTCGCCCTCATCAGCAGCCCTCAGGTTGGAGAGAAGATAGTCCCGCAGGAGGAGCTGATCGCGGCGGGAGCGGCGCTCCAGAACATGCTGCTGGCCGCGCACTCACTGGGGCTGGGAAGCTTCGTGAGGACGGGGCTCCTCGCGTACTCCGACGAGGTGAGGCATCTCTTTGGGATTAACGAAAGGGAGGTGTTGGTGGGGATGGTCTACCTCGGTTATGTCGCAGGACCTGTCACCCCTGGAAGAAGGAGCCCCGCCGAGGGCAAGGTCACCTGGATGGAGAGCTAGTCCGAGGACACGGGCTCTTCGTCCTTACCGTTCCCGGCACGCCGGCCTATCTTACTAGGCCACCAGTTGAACCGGTCGGCGACGCCCATCAGGGCCGGGACGAAGAATAGTATGACCACGCTCACGTCTATGACCACCGCGGCGGCAACTACGAAACCGATCTCGCCGAGAAGCGCGATCTTCGTGAATATGAGCGAGGTGAAGACGGTCGCCAGGACGAGCCCGAGTCCGAAGATCGTGACCCAGATCTTGTCGAGGGCGGTCTTGATCGCCTCCCTGTCCGTGGACCCGTTCAGGACCTCCTCCCTTATCCTCGTGACGAAGAAGATGTCATAGTCGATCCCGACGCCGAGCATCGTCACGACGACGAAGAGAGGCGCAAAGTCGAGGATGGGGAGCCCCTGAAGATAGACGTACGCGAACACGAGCAGCGCCAGCGAGAAGGCCACGCTGCAGAGTATCGTGAATACGAGCCTCACAGGGGTGAAGACAGACCTCAGCTGGATCAGGAGTATCACGAAGACAGCCACCCCTAGGACAGCGATGACCTCGGGCAGGATCCCGTTGAGGAAGGACTGGTTGTCGTACGTGGACTGGGTCTCGCCCCCGTAGTAGACGGAGACGCCCTTCAGCAATGGCTGTGAGGAGATCGCGGACTCGACCTTCAGCAGCGTATTGATCGCGGCCTGGCTCTGTCCGTCGCTCTGGAGCCCCACGAAGATCTGTGCGGTCTTGTTGTCCTTGCCGATATCCGCGAGCATGCCCAAGAGGTACTGGGACCTTACGGGCTCGGAGAGCTGCTGGACCCCGGTGTAGTTGAATGGCGAGCCGTAGGGCCTGGTGGGCCCGCCTACGGTGGAGACACCGGGGACCGAGGAGGCGGTGGAGCTGATCAGCTCGAGCTGTTTGAGGAGAGTCTGGTTGAACTGATCGTTCCCGTAGATTATTGGGGTCGGCGTCGTGACCACGATTATCGAGGGAGAGATCGTGGAACTGCCCAGCTCGTCGGTGATCACCGTGAGGCCGTGGTTGCTGGGAAAGTCGGGGAAGAGCTTGAGTATGTCGGCGCCGCTCGGGGTGCTCTCGGCTACGTAGAATGCGCCGAGCGCAAGGGCGGAGATTATCACGACCACGGCCATCTTCTTTCTGAGGGTCTGCTCGCCGAGCCTGCGGAGGCGACTGACCTTTGACTTTTGGATGGTTCTCCTGTTCAGGCCCGGCCAGAAGAGCCTGTCCTTCATGGTGAGCTCGATAGCCGGGAGCAGCGTCATAGAGGCGAGTATCAGTATGGAGACGGCTATGGCGATAGCGGTCCCCACACCGCTGAAGAGCGGGACGTTGGCGACCGCCATGACGATGTACGCCACCACGACGGTGATGCCCGCGGTAATCACCGCCTGGCCGGCCCAGCGGACCGAGATGGAGACGCTCTCCTCGGTGGACCTTCCCTTGACCCGCTCCTCCTTCGTTCTCCGGAGCTGGAGCACCGAGTAGTCAACGGCGAGGCCAAGTGTCAGGAGGATCGTGAGGGCAGGGGTCAGGAACGTGAGCGTGCCATGGCCCAGGACCGCGACGCCGTAGTATATGCTGGGCAGCGCTATCGCTATGGCGATCCCGCCGACTAGCACCGGCACGATCGCGGCTAGCGGGGAGAGCAGCAGGATCCCGACGATCGCAAGAGATGCCAGGACGCCCGGGATGACGGTGATCCCGATGACCGGCCCGAAGACGTCGGTGATGTCCTGGGAGAGGACGGCGGAGCCTGTCACGTAGTAGGTGCCGAGCCCGGGCACGCTGGAGGCGGCGATGTCATCCCGGAAGGCGGCTATCGTCTTCACGGTGGGCAGGACCGAGAAGTTGTAGATCACGATCATGGTGCTGTTGTCGGGGCTGACGAAGTTTCCCGTCAGGGAGCGGGAGAGGACGAGGGGATACCGGGAGTAGGTCTCGTTCGAGGTGACGCTGAGAATCCCTGCGTGTACCTGCGACGGGCTTGCCCCGCCGCTGAAGGACGATAGGAGGGAGGCAAGCTGCTCCTCGTTCGCCGTGAATAGGGGAGAGGTGGAGAACGAGGCAGCGCTCGCGTTCGCGACTATCTGTGAGGCCAGGTCCCAGGATTGAGCCGCACTGGTGGAGTTCCTGCCGAGGCTCGAGTTGAGGAGGGCGACCTGGGAGACGAGCGGCGGGATGACCGATGACAGGAACGAGTACTCGGTCGAGTAGAGGCTGTTCATCCCCGTGAAGTTCTGGGCGAGGCGGGGGTCGTTGGCCAGGCTCCCGTTTAGCCCGAGGACCGCCGCCTGCACCGCGCCGGAGTACATCTGGCCGTTCTGGAGGACGACGATGATCCCGTTGCCTCCCGAGTTGTTCGAGGATGGGAACTGGGCGTCGATTATGTTCTGCGCCAGCTGGGACTCGGCGTTCGAGGGCCCCCCGAAGTTCGAGTTCCCCACGTTGTAGGACACGTTGCTGAAGAAAGCAGGGATCTGGGTGCCCGCGACTATCACCGCGATGATCCAGGCTACGATTATGAGTTTACGGCGTTTCCTAAGGAAGGAGCTGAATCCATCAAATCGGGACCGCTGCAAACGCTTTTCGGCCTAACGTCGGACATCATTTAAGTTTTGGCCGAGAAAGGGGATCCGTAAGATAGCGGGCAGGTGCGAACTTGCGTCCCGTGTCGACCGCGCCGGGCTGTCAGCACTCAGGAGCGGCGCCCATGGGTCTCATCCGGGGTGGACCAGAAGGAGTCCACCCCCAGCCCCGGCGGCACTCTGACCTGCGACCTTAGTGCGTCGATCAGCGACTTCACCCTCACAGGCTCGGCCACCGCGCGCAGGACCATCACCGGTCTGCCCTCCATCCGGAAGAAGAGGTCACCTATCTCGACCGGCTCGCCCATGGCGGGTGGGACAAAGTCAGCGGTCCTGGGTACGATGAAGCTGCCTCCACGCCTTTGTCTCTTCCCCTGCCTCTTCCCCTCCACGGTCACGTCTGCGAGGTTTATCGGGACGCTCACCGTGACGGCGTTCTTCTCGACATCCCAGATGAAGCACCTGTAGCTCGTCACCAGATATCCTGTGATCAGGTGTCTCACGAACAGACCTCTCACGTCTGCCATCTTCCACAATGGTACCTCTCCCTCGACCAGGTCGGGTGGAGGCGGCCTGCCTGCCTCTGCGCCTTCGGACATCGTCAGGCGACGGCCTGCGGTCGGGATTAAACTGTGCGGGTCAGCTGGGCCACTGGTGTGCCTGCCCTTGCTTTCGGTTGCTTCCACCGTCGATGCACCTTCGAGAACCCGTCGCGGTCCCGTCAATTTCCGTGCCATCAGGAGGCGATCGATGGCCTAGCAGGCCGTCGAACGCGAGTGGAGCGGCTCTCGGCGGACAGGCCCATGGGCACGGGCCCACGATGCAGGCCTCACCTGGATCGGACGGCGTCGACGGCCGCCTCGATCTTCCGGGCGGTGAGCCCGAACTTCTCGAAGAGCTCCGTCGCCTCGCCGCTCTCCCCGAACCTGTCCTCGACGCCGACCCTTCGCACCCTGACCGGATAGTCCTCCGTGACGACCTCGCAGATCGCGGATCCCAGCCCCCCCATCACGTTGTGCTCCTCCACGGTGACGATCGAACCGCACTGCCGGGCGTACTTTTTCACCAGCTCCGCGTCTATGGGCTTGACGGTGTGCGAGTCTATGACGGCGGCCTCGACTCCCTTGGCCTTGAGGGACTCTGCTGCGCGGAGAGCCTCAGCGACCATCACGCCGCAGGCGAAGATCGCCACGTCGCTCCCGTCCTTCAGCACGTTGGCCTTCCCGAGCTTGTACTCGAATCCGTCTTCGTAGATCACCGGGACGCTCGACCCCTTGATCACGCCCCTGGTCAGCCTGACGTAGAACGGCCCGGAGATGTCGGCGATCGCCTTTATGATGCTCTTGACAGAGACCGAGTCCGAGGGGACCACGACCCTCATCTTCGGAATCGCGCGGATGATTGCGATATCCTCCAGCTGCTGGTGCGAGGCGCCATCGGGGCCCACGGAGATGCCTCCGTGGGAACAGATCAGCTTGACATCGAGGTCGGCGTACGCCACCATGTTCCGAATCTGGTCGACGCACTTACCAGGGATGAAGATCGCGTACGTCCCGGCGTAGGCGATCTTTCCAGCGAGCGCGAGCCCGGCCGCCACCCCCACGAGGTTCTGCTCCGCGATCCCGAGGTTGAAGAACCGCTCGGGGAACTTGGCCCCGAACATTCCGGACTTTATCGACTCGGTGGTGTCCGCGCCCAGCACCACGACGCGCGGGTTGCTCGCTCCGAGCTCGACGAGGGCCTCGCCGTACGCGCTCCGCATGGAGCCAAGCTTCTCGAGCATCAGCTACCGCCCCTCCCTTCTGCTGCCGTTGCCGCCCTCTCCCTGAGCCCTCCGATCGCCCTGACGGGGTCGGGCCTGCCGTAGACTCCGGCGCCAGCGACTAGGACGTTCCCGCCTCGCGCCACCACCTCGTGGACGTTCTCCTCGTCGATGCCCCCGTCCACCTCTATGTCTATCTCCAGCCCCTTCTCGGCGACGAGCCTGCTGAGCTTCTCAATCTTCGGGAAGACGCTCACGTCCATCTTCTGGCCGCTGAAACCCGGGTTCACCGTTAGCAGGAGCAGGGTGCTCAGCCTGTCGAGCCGCTCCTCCGCCCACGCAGGGAGCTGCGTCTCCGGCTTCAGGGCCAGTCCCATCTCCTTCTTTTTGGAATGGACCACGGCGTGGAGCAGGTCGAAGACGGCTGCGTCGAGCGCCTCGGCCTGGAATGTCAGGAGGTCAGACCCCGCCTCGATGAAACGGTCGACGTAGAGTCGCGGATCGGAGATCATGAGGTGCGTGTCGAACTTGATCTTGCTCCTCGGACGCAGCGCCTTGATCGTCCCGGGACCGAAGGTGATGTTTGGGGCGAACCGTCCGTCGATGACGTCGAGATGGATCTGGTCGGCGCCTCCCCTCGATGCTATCTCGAGGCCCTCCCTCAGGTTGCCGAGGTCGTACGCGAGGATGGAGGGTGCAATCTTGATCTGTCTCACTTCATTTCAGCTCGTTGTAGATATCGGTCATCCTGTCCTTCGAGGGGGCGGTGCCGTGGTACGTCGGCGACCACTCCATGAACGAGACGCCCTTGCCCTTGACCGTGTGCGCGATGATTATCGTG
>JAPCJS010000139.1 GCA_027886825.1 Nitrososphaerota archaeon | reverse complement strand
CGACCAGCTTCACACGGAACATCAGGTCCTCGTTCCCCATGCACCCATTGTACCTGTCTTGCTTGTATCGGTCCGGGAGATCGAGGTCGAATTTCAGGGCGTCGTACCCCTGCGCCTTCACCTTGCGCGCCTTCTCGGCGTAGGCCTCCGGCGTGTGGACACCCCTGAGCACCACCGGACCAAGACGGATCTCTTCTTCTTCGTCGTCGCCTTCCGCCTCGCCCGCCGCGCAGTCGGCGTAGACCCTGATCTCGTCCCTGTACTTCCCGCCGAGCAACCTGTAGACGGGGACGTCCATCGCCTTCCCTGCTATGTCCCAGAGCGCGGTCTCGACCCCGCTGATCGCGGCCAGCAGCGAGGCGCCCATCTCCCTCTGGAAGGCCGAGTAGAGCTTCCAGTAGAGTCGGTCAACGTCGAGCGGGTCCTCTCCCAGAAGGAAGGGCCTGAACAGGGTCAGCATCGCGCCGCCTATCGTCCCTGCGTATATCTCCCCCAGACCCGATATGCCTTCGTCGGTGTAGACCTTGACGATTATCCAATCAAAATTCCCCTCCAGCATCGTCGTCCGAATATCCGTGATCTTCATCCGAGGTCGTCCGTGGCCTCGTTTTGATATTAAAGGGTCTAGCGCACTCCGGCGAGGTGCCCATGTGATCAAGGTCCGGTGGAGGCGAGCCAAAGGTTATCAAGCCCGTCGGAGTTGTCCGAAGGCCGTTGCGCGACAGTCGTGTACGTGTCAGATTCGGCCTGACGGAGATCAGCGTGGAACCCCAGCAGGCGATCGAGGAAGGCGTCCTCGCGGAGAAGGCTGGTTTTGATTCGGTCTGGATACCTGACCACATAGTCGACGTGAACGGTGACAAGCTCGAGCCCTGGACTGTGCTCTCGGCAGTCGCTGTGCGGACAAAGAAGGTCAAGCTGGGCTCGGCGGTGGCCGACACGCAGAGGGTCCACCCTTCCCGGACGGCGCACATAGCGACCACCCTGAATCACATCTCGAGAGGGAGAGTTCTGCTCGGGATAGGCGCAGGGGAGGCGATGAACGTGGTACCCTACGGTCTGCCCTGGGAGGAACCCGCGGGCCGCGCCGCAAGGCTGGAAGAAGCGATCAGGGTCATCAAGCTGCTCTGGTCGAGCACCAGGGAGGAGATGGTCTCGTTCTCAGGAGATTACTATACCCTCGACAAGGCCTTCATCAGCCTGCGGCAGTACGGGTCATCCCCTCCGCCGGTCTATGTGGGCGCGATGAACGCCAAGACGACTCTGGAGATCTCCGGACGGCTGGGCGAGGGCTGGTTCAGCTGGTTCAACACCCCCGAGACCTTCGTCAGAAAGTGGAAGGTCGTCTCGGAGGCCGCCAAGGCTGCGGGGCGGGACCCGAGGAGGATAGACACGTGCTCCCACCTAATGATCGCGCTCCCCCGGAACTCGGAGGAGAGGAGTTCGGCGATGCTGGGCGCGAAGGCTACCCTTCTGATGGAGAAGAGGACGCTCGCCAGCATGGGCTATGAGGCGCGGGCCGATTTTCTCCAGTATCAGAACTTCACGATCACCAAGGAGTATGTGGCGCAGATAATGAAGGCGGCCTCGGAGATCCCCGACGAGTTCGTTCACCGCTGCATGGCGATCGGCACCCTGGAAGAGGTGAAGGGACTGGTCGACCAGTTCTCAAAGGCAGGTATCAGGCACATGATCGTCGCAGACTTTCTGGCTCCCAAGACCACCAAGAGGACTATCCAGAGCCTCAAGAAACTGATAGCGTCATATCACTGAATGGCTCCGCCTGAACGGGGCGGCGAGTGAGGATCCGCTGAGAAGAGAAGACTCTTTCGCAGCGTCTCCCCTGAAGCAGGACCACAGGTCCGGCCCGACGAATCCCGCTGCTCCGAAGGAAATGCCCGGTGCCTGGGCTCGGGAGCTACCGTTCGAACTCGAGACGCTCGTTCGCTTCCTCAGAGCGCCTGGTCCAGCCGTCGAGCGACTATCCTGCAGATTTCATCCCCTGTAAAGTCCGTCCGATACAGCAGCGCCACGATTCTGCCACTCGGCTCTCAAAGAAACGCCCGCGAGGGGCGAGGTAGATAGCCCGGACGGCCTCTCGAGAAAGCTCTTCGATCCAGCCTAGCATCGACGCACAGGGCCGATCATCGACATACAGCAGAGCCGCCCAACCGGCTCACCCGACCCTGAGCTTCTTGAGGACCTTCTCGTTGATGTCTATGCCGAGCCCGGGGCCTTCGGGGACCTGCAGCTTCCCGTCCTTTACCTCGAACTTTCTCTTTACGAGGTCGTCCACCAGTGGGTTCGGCTCCTGCTTGAACTCGCAGAGGAAGCCGTCTGGTGACGAGACGGAGAGGTGCAGGGAGGCCGCGGTGTTCACGGCGGTGCTCCAGTTGTGCGGGACCCACATCACGTTGTTGATGTGCGCAAGTTCGATCACGCGCTTCATCTCCGAGATCCCGCCCATCTTGCTCGCATCGGGCTGCAGGACGTCTGCGGACTTGCGCTTGATCGCGTCGTCGAAGTCGTATACCGTGTACAGCTCCTCGCCCATGGCAACGGGGACGTCCAGGGCCGCCGCGAGCTCGGCGTAGCCGTCCAGGTCGTCCTGAGGAAGAGCCTCCTCCAACCAGAAGGCGTCGTACTTCTGGACCATCCGTCCCATCTTTATTGCATAGGGGACGGTCCAGTTCACGTAGCGACCCACGTCGACCATCAGCCAGGTCTTCGGCCCGATCCGCTCCCTGATCAGGGAGACGATCTCCTCGTCCTTCGCAAAGTCGGCGCCGAAGGGCTTCGAGGGGACCATACCCCACCCGAACTTCGTCCCGGCGTAGCCCAAGCGCGCATACTTCTCGCCCTTCTTCGCCGTACCCTCGGGGTCGTCCATGTCGAAGAGGAGGCTTGCATACAGCGGGATCTCTTTCCTGTACTGGCCTCCGAGGAGCTGGCAGGCGCGGAGGTCGAGGGCCTTGCCGGCGATGTCCACGAGCGCTGTGTCAATTGCGCTCATCGCGAAGGTCGCCAGCCCTCTCCGGCCGTACCAGTAGGTCGCCTCGTACAGCCTCTCCCATATCTTCCGGAACTCGATCGGGTTCTCCCCCTTTACCCGTGGGAGGAGACCCCTCTCGATCAGCTCCTTCACAGCGTAGGCTGCCTCGCCGTTCTCGCTCCCGACGCAGGCCTCTCCCCATCCGTGGATGCCTTCGTCCGTGTCGACCCTGACAACCAGCTGATAGCCCGTGTAACCTCCTACGTTGGCTTCACCCTCATACTCGTCGTCCTGCGCGTAGAGGACCATGGGCTCTACGTTCGTTATTTTCATGGGGGCCTCTGGCTCCTCCCTCGGATACTTAAGGCCAGCCGACAGGCGGCATCGTGAATGGTCTCCTGCGAGCGGCAGAGTGCAAACTAATACATCGGACCCGAGAGAGCGACGGCGTTGCGCAGCACACTACCGAACATCCGACGCGCCAGAGGCTATATGCAGCAGTACGGACTCCGGGTGGTCCTCGCGACCTCCCCGACCAACGTCGCGTACTTCACGGGATTCGACTGCTGGCTGTACCAGAAGTACACCGAGGACATGCTCGTGCTCGGGGCAACCCACGAGAGGAAGGAGACCTTCTCGTTCCTGGGCGAGACCGGCGGCCCCGTTCTGGTGACCGACTCCTATACCTCGCTCTTCGCCTCGGAGCTGCAGGGGGTCGAGCTGCGGTGCTATGGAGGCGCGCCGACGACAATCTCGGAGAGAGGGTCGTCCAGACACGCGTCGTTCTTCCGGAGCGCCCTCGCCTCGCAGAAGGATACACCGGTGGAGGCTCTGGCGGCCGCGCTGAGGGAGCAGGGGGTGACCGCGGGGAGGGTCGCGGTCGAGATGGCATCGATCAGAGAGGAGACCCTGAGCGCGCTCAGGAAGGCTCTCCCACAGGTGGAGTTCCTCGACGGCGGCCTCGTCCTAGCGCTCATCAGGATGGTGAAGACGGATGCAGAGCTAGGACTCCTCACGACAGCGGCGCGGATCAACGAAAGGGCCCTCTACAAGAGCCTCAGGCTGGCAAGGGTGGGAGCTCCAGTCAGCGAACTCTCGCGAAGATACATTGTGGAGATCGCGAAGGAGGTGGAGGTCTTAGACCAAAACTTATACTCGCCCGATGGACTCTGGCTGTCGGGCGCGCAGGGCTACCGCCTTCGGCGCGGTGAGTACACGATCGTCGACACAGGCTGCACCTTCGAGCTCTACTTCGGGGACATGGGCACCACGCTCCTGGTGGGGAAGAAGAGGCCGGATGTCGTAAACCGGTACAGGGAGATCTGGGAGGCGATAGACGAGGTCGCCGACCACACAGAAGCAGGGATGACCCCCTCTGACGTGATGGAAAGGTTCCGGAATCTCTACAGCAGGAAGAACATCCCGAACCCCGACTATCAGGGCCACGGGATAGGCCTGGAGCCCAGGGAGTACCCGATCATGGGCCAGGGCGGCCCGAAGACCGTAGTGGATGAAGTGGTCAGCGTCAGCACAGAGATCCCGCTCGAGGTGGGGATGGTCGTGAGCCTCGAGACGAGCATCTACGAGGCCGGCGAGGGCTCCTACGAGGTCGAGAGGACCTTCGTCATAGGCAAGTCGTCCCTCAAGGAGCTCACCACGAAGAAGGACCGCACCATCTTCTTGAGCGATGCCTAGTCTCTGAGGATTACCTTCACGCTGCCGGTCCTCTGGCTCGCGAGGTCCAGCGCCTCCTTCGCGCTCTCCAGCGGGAAGCGGTGCGATATGATCGACGCGAGGTCTGCCTGACTGCGCGCGAAGAATTCTATCGTCCGGGGAAACATCCCGGGGCTCCCCTGGGCCCCCTTCACGGTCAGACCCTTCGCCACCAGCTTCTCCATCTCGACGGGTATCTTTTTCATCATGGTCTGCCCTATCATCACGATGCGGCTGGATGCGTCGACCGCGTCGAAGACCGTGGACCGGGCCTGGTCGCTCCCGGACGCCTCGAGGGCGAGGTCGGCCCCGTGGCCCCCCGTGAGCCTGAGTACCTCCTTCACGGCGTCC
Organism: Nitrososphaerota archaeon; assembly: GCA_027886825.1. Taxonomy (GTDB): domain Archaea; phylum Thermoproteota; class Nitrososphaeria; order Nitrososphaerales; family Gagatemarchaeaceae; genus Gagatemarchaeum. Next base: position 1,626 of record JAPCJS010000139.1, on the reverse strand, counting down.
TGGTTGACCGGGTCGATGACCTCGTCGGCGCCCAGCTTCAGCGCCAGTCCCCGTCTCATCTCGATGGGGTCGATGGAGATGGCCCTGGCCCGCGAGCCCTTCACCACCGCGAGAGCGAGAAGTCCCACTGGGCCTGCCCCAAATACGACGACCGTCTGGCTCGGGTCGACGCCGCCGGCTAGCCCCCAGACTGCGTTGTAGGCCACCGAGAGGGGCTCGATCAGCGCTCCCTGCTCGTACGAGATCGTGGGCGGGATCTTGGAGAGGTTGCTCTCGTCGCGTACTACGTACTGGGCGAAGGCTCCGGGCGACTTTGTCTGAAAACCATAGATCGTGGGGTTCCTGCAGAAGTTGGGGTTCGAGACAGCCTTGCACTTGTCGCAGATACCGCAACCCACAACCGTCTCTCCCACTACCCGGTCGCCCTTCTTCAGCGTCGTGACCGAATCCCCCACCTCCTCGACGTCTCCCGACCACTCGTGACCGGGGATGTACGGGAAGTTTCCCTCGTACGTCCTGCCAGTATAGCAGTTCACGTCGGAGCCGCAGATACCGGAAGCCCGGATCTTGACGCGGACCTGGTTGCGAGAGAGCGTCGGAAGGGGTGAGTCTTCCATCCGGAGGTCAAGCGGACCGTACAGCATAGCGACCTTCATCTTGATTTTCACCGATCTCCCGACTGCTAGGCCCGCATCCCCAGCTCTCTCATCATCTTCGCCGTGGAATTGTATCCATCCGTCACCCACTCTACGATCTTCGCCGGCTCGGGTGACCACTCGAGTTCCATCTGGATGGTGCCGGTGTAGCCGATCTCCTTGAGGACCGCCAGATACTCCTTGAGAGGGACCACGCCCGAGCCGGGCGGCCAGTGGGCATGAACCCCACCCTTGCCGTCGGCAAAGTGGACGTTCAGGAGGCGTCCCTTCAGCTTCTTCAGGGTTTCAGGGGCGTCGCCGACGACGTACATGTGGACGAAGTCGACGTTTGCCTTGACGTAGGACAGGCCGATGTCGTCCAGCATCTGCTCTAGGGACTCTACCGAGTTGATGATATTGTGTTTGGGTGTCTCGAACTCCAGGCCAGTCTCGATCCCGAGGCCGTGGGCGTAGTCCGCGATCTCCCTCATCCCCTCGACCGCCCATCCCCACTGGACCTTGGGGTCGACCTCCTGTCGCTCCCAGACGTACTCGCCGGGGACGAGGATCTGCTTGGTGCTCCCAAAGTCGTACCCGATGTCGACCTGCCTCTTCGCCCAGTCGATGGTCAGCCTCCTGATCTCCGCGTTCAGGTCGATCAGACTTGTCAGGACGATCGTAAAGTTGGAACAGGGCAGGCCTGTCTCCTGGAGGGTCTCCCTCATCTTCCTCCTCAGCTGGGGCGTCAGGTCGACCGTGAAGATGCAGTAGGAGTCGAACCCGACGCTCTTGGCCACCTCGCAACACAACATGATCAAGGCCGAGGCCTTCATCACCCAGGCCCTGGTGCGCATCGCCGCCATCGACGGCAAGACGGTCTCGACGACCACCACGACGGACAAAGGCACCGGGGGGATCTTCGGGTGACCGAGTCCGTGCACGATGAGGCCGACCGCCAGCGCCGGCGTGTGCTGTGGGCGCTGCCCACCGG
>JAPCJS010000204.1 GCA_027886825.1 Nitrososphaerota archaeon | reverse complement strand
GAAGGTCTTTCTTCTCTCGTGGCGAAGTTCCAGGGGAGACGCCTGCTCGTGGTAGGAGACCTCATAATCAGCAGGTTCGTGGAGGTCTCTGCTCGGAAGCTCGCGCGCGAGGCCCCGGTCCCTGCGGGCGACTACGTCGGCGAGACGCTGATCCCGGGGGGCGGCGCCAACCTCGCGAGGGAGCTAACCTCTCTGGGCGCGAACGTGACCGTCCTCGGGGTGGTCGGCGACGACGCACAGGGGGCGTGGCTGAGGGAGGACTTCGAGCGGAACGGGATCGCGACCAGCGGGATCGCGACCGATAAGAACCGGCCCACGTCGCTGCGCACCTGGATAATGGTCAACAGGCTGCACTACCTCCGCATCGACCAGGAGACGCGAAAGGACATCCCGCCCGCCGTGACCCGGGTCTTCATCGACGCCGCGGCCGCCGAGATCCCGAAGGTCGACGCCGTTGTGCTCTCCGACTACGACAGGGGTGTGATCAGTCCTCCGCTGATCGACGGGGTCGTTTCAGCGGCGAAGGTCGCCAAGAAGATCGTGGTGGCCCAGCCCAAGATGCGGCACTACCTCGACTTCTCCGGCGTGACCTACATCAAGTCCAACCTCGAGGAGGCGACGCACGCGACCGGAATGAACATGGTGAACGAGACGAGCCTGCGCAACATGGGCGTCAACCTCATGCAGAGGCTCGACTGCAAGGGGATGCTGATCACGAGGGGCGAACAGGGGATGACGGTCTTCGAGAAGGAACAGATAACCAACTTCCCTCCGATCTATGGGAGGAGGAACTTCTTCAGCAAGGTCGGCGTGAGGGACGCGATGACGGGGGTCTTCTCGCTGGGGGTCGCCGCCGGGGGATCGATCACGGAGGCGGCGTGCCTCAGCAACATAGCGGGTCCGCTCAGGAGCGACAAGGCAAGAAACGTCGCTCTCACAATCTCGGATTTCCAGTCAGGATTCGACGCGCTGGGTGACTTTTTACAGCGCATATCACAGGCACCGGTGAGGAGGTAGCTGGCATGGAGACCGCGCGAGAGGCGATCAGGCTGCAGGAGATAGCGAGGAACACCAGGAAACTGATACTCGGGACGCTGGCCGAGGCGGGCTCGGGCCACCCGGGAGGCTCGCTCTCCGCGGTCGAGCTCCTGGTCACGCTCTACTTTTACAAGATGAAGCACGACCCGAAGAACCCACACTGGCCCGACAGGGACCGCTTCATCCTCAGCAAGGGCCACGCAGCCCCGCTGCTCTACTCCATCCTCGCGCAGGCAGGCTACTTCCCGGCCGAGGAGCTCCAGTCGCTCCGCAAGCTCGGCGCCCTGCTCCAGGGCCATCCCGACCTGAGGATACCCGGCGTCGAGATGCCTGCGGGCTCGGAGGGGATAGGCCTCTCGGTGGGCGTGGGAGAGGCTCTGGCGGGGAAGATCGACGGGAAGGTCTACCGCACGTTCGTCCTGATGGGAGACGGGGAGCAGCAGGAAGGAGAGGTCTGGGAGGCGGCGATGTCCGCCTCGAAGTTCAAACTGGACAACCTGACCGCCATAATCGACAGGAACGGGATCCAGCAGGACGGCCTCACCGAGCAGATAATGCCGCTGGAGCCTCTCGCGTCGAAGTGGCGCGCATTCAACTGGAACGTCATAGAGGTGGACGGCTATGACTACCTGCAGCTGATCGACGCGTTCGACAACGCCGAGATGACAAAGCACAGACCCACGATAATCATCGCGCACACGGTCAAGGGCAAGGGCGTCTCGTTCATGG
>JAPCJS010000117.1 GCA_027886825.1 Nitrososphaerota archaeon | reverse complement strand
TTTGAGAACGCCGATATCGACCAGGTGTGGAGGTTCGAATCGACCTCCGAGGGGTCCAACGTCACGACCGGGACCGTGAGCTAGGTCTCTGTCCCCATGGTGTGCTCTAATCCAGGAGACCGAGGGCCGTCAGCTATGGGCGGGACTCACAAGCAGGACAGAGACCTTTAAGAATCTCCAGGTCGTGTAACAGACGATTTCAACTGCCTCAGAGGATTACATGGCTCTCCAGCGTGATGGCCGCTGAGGCCATCGGCTTTGAGGATAAGACCGCCAGATCGATAGAGGTGGTCGAGAATCCTCCGGCTTGGATGTGCCTTCAATGCAGGGGAGCGAAGCTGCTCTGCGGCAAGCCGCGGTGTCCGATAATAGTGAAGGCCCAGTCTATGGCCAGGGTCGGGGAGGCGCCCTACTCAGACCTGATCGCGGGGTCTTCGCCACCTGGAGTCTTCGTGGGCAGGCTGGGCTACCCCAAGGTCTCGATAGGGCCGATGGTCCCACCCCAGTACGGGGACACCACCATCCTCGACACGCCCGAACAGTGGCTCGGGAGGCCCATCGAGACGATAATCGACTACAGGTACGCTCTTGTCAGGGGGAACACCAGAGCTCGGGTGGACGACGCGGCAAAGCCAGACTCGACGCTGCAGAAGCTCCAGGAGCTCTCGATGGCGGCGCGCCCCGTCGACGCCGAGCTGAGGCTCTCGAAGCAGCCTAGGAAGATGCTGACGCTGAGCGAGGACTCCCAGCCCTACGGGCCGTCAGCGCCCATGGAGAGGTTCGTGACAGGGAACATCTCGGTGGACAAGAGGATTGAGAAGGCGTACTATGACAGAGACCTGAAGGCGTCCGACGCCATCTTCTCCCTCTACAAGGACGGTGCCATCGTAACCCGGCTGCAGCGCGCCCTGAGCATAGGGATGTTCGGGGAGGGCGCCAGGCGGAAGCTCGTCCCCACGAGGTGGAGCATAACCGCCGTCGACAGCGGGATCAGCCTGAGGCTGCTCGAGAAGGTGAAGGGCTACCCAACGATCAACGAGTACAGGGTCTACAGGTACAGCGTCTATGACAACCAGTACGTCGCCATCCTGCTCCCCGAGCCCTGGAGGTTCGAGTGGATCGAGGCCTGGTTCCCAAACACAACCTGGAACCAGTTCACGAATGAGCCCTACATGATCGGGGACTATGAGGAGCACTTTGGGAAGAAGACCTACGCGAAGGTGGGAGGCTGCTACTACTCCACTAGGCTGGCGGTGGCAGAGGAGCTGGAGAAGGAGAGGAGGCAGGCGGCCGCCATAGTGCTCAGGGAGACATATCCTGGCTACCTGATCCCTCTGGGTGTCTGGAACGTGAGGGAGAGCATCAGGGCGCTCATGAAGCAGGAGCCCGAGAGATTCGACAATTTTGACGGCGCGCTCCAGGCCGCTCTGGGCCAGATGTCGATCGGCCACAAGAAGTGGGCGAGCACCTCGGTGCTGATATCGAGAGAGCTCACCCAGACTAAGATCACGGCCTTCTGAAGGTTCATTAGACCCGCACTTTGGCAAGGCTTCAGATGGCCAAGCGCCTGTTCTGAGACTTCGAATCCCATCCGTTAGCAGATAGTGTATTAATATGAGAATGCACATAAGAGGAATGCACTGGAGATGCTCGGGTTACAAGTTGTCGAATAGCGATTGGAGGCGGCCTGCTCTCGGTTCAACTCTGGAGTGCAGACTGTCTTGACAGAGAAGTTGTACTGGCGCGACATGTACCTTCACGAGTTTGATGGTACGGTGGTATCGATTGAAGGCAACAGGGTGATCCTGGATCAGACGGCCTTCTACCCGAGAGGAGGGGGTCTGGTCTCAGACACTGGGAAGCTGGGGGGCGCGATGGTCACGGAGGTCATCAAGGAGAACGAGGATGTAATCCATCTGGTCGACCATCCGGAGCTCCTGAAGGTAGGAGTTGTCGTGCACGGTTCGATAGACTGGGACAAGCGCTACGAGGTGATGAAGATGCACACGACCGCCCACATACTGTGCGCTATTGTGAACCGCGAGACAGGCGCGCTAATCACGGGGAACCAGATCAACCCTGGCGAGTCGAGGATAGATTTCAACCTGGAATCCTTCGATCGAGAGAGGATTTCGGACTACACGAAGGCTGCGAACGACGTCGTGGTACGAGGGCTGGAGGTGAAGAGCTACTTCATGAACCGGGAAGAAGCGCTCAGGATGCCCGGCCTTGTCAAGCTCGCAAACGCGCTGCCGCCCTCCGTCGACGTCCTCCGGATAGTGCAGATAGGGGACGTGGACACCCAGGCGGACGGAGGGGTACATGTGGGGAACACCAGGGAGATAGGCGAGATAGTGATCGACAAGGCTGAGAACAAGGGCAAGAACAACCGAAGACTGTACTTCTCGCTGAAGCGGACGGCGGCCAGCAGCCAACCAACTAGCTCGTGAGATAGATCAGGGCCACGACGCCGACGATCAGCGATACCACCCCGACGATGTGGTTGATCTCGAGACGTTCCTTCAGTATGACTATCGCGTAGGAGACCGTGACCGCAGCGGACATACCTCCGAAGGTCGCGAGGACCGATATTGTCCCTGGCGACGGCGCGATGGTCACACCGAGGCTGAATATCACAATCCCTATCGTCTCGAGCAGCGCCATCACGAGGAGCATCGGGACCCATCTCCCCGAGACGGGACGGATCTCCGGCTTGACCAACGGGATGAGGGCGAGCCCGACCGCAGCGGCCCCGATCCTCACAGCGAGTGCGGGAAGGAGATACCCGAGATGCTCGCTGGCGTATCCGAAGGCTGTCCAGGACACGCCGAAGAATATCGCAGCGAGGAGGGCCGAGCCGATACCGGGCGCGACAGGCTGGCCGCCGGTGAAGACCCTCTTACGGAGGTCGGAGAAGCTCGTCGATACGAGCACTATCCCGACGATCACGACCCCGAGAGCAAGGAAGGCCCCGACGGAGAAGGTCGCGCCCAGCAGCACCACGGAGATGACCACCGAGAGCGCCGGATAGGCGTTCACGATGGGAGAGGTGAGCGAGAGCATGCCCCTGTTGTAGGCCCTGTAGAGCGATGCGAATGAGAGGAAAGTCGTGACCGCTACCAGGACGAGGATTCCAGCGAAGAACGGGGTGATCTCGAAGCTGGACTTTAACAGCAGGGCCGGAAACAGGGCGCCTATCCCGCTGATTGTCAGGATGTAGAGTGTCGTCCTGTATGACCCTATCCTGGCGGTGACCCCCTTGGAGAGGAAATCCGAGGTGCCGAACGAGAAGGCCATGATCAGGCCGAGGACGACGGGGGTGATGTTCAATGCGATCAGCTTTGGGCGAGACGGGCTCTGCTTCCTGCGTGTCACTCCCACCGGTTATAATGGATTCAGACTCTCGGAAGCGGGGCCCGTGGCAGTGCAAACCACTGGAAATCAAGCCCCGTCGGCGTTTTCCTATTGGAGAAGACCCTGCAGGTACGCGGCGATCGAGTCAGCGCCGTGATAGTTCAGCGGTTCGGTCCTTCGCCCGAGATATCTCGGTACGAGCTGGTCGAGGCGATACAGGTCCTCGAAGCTGAACCCGAGAGCTGCCGCATTCCTCTCCTGTTCGGAGTGGTTCTTGATGGGGATGGCTATGAGCGGGGAGCCGTAGCTGGCCGCCTCGTCGATGGTGCTCTTGCCTGCGGTCGAGACCACAAGGTCCGCAGAAGCGACGAAGTCCTGGTTGTCGCGCTGGACCCCCAGATAGCGTATCCATGGTCTCGCCGGTCCCTCGGAGAGCCCGGTGACCACCAAGACGACCCCCGGAGGGCTCAGCAGCTCGATGGCGCGGATCAGGCGGTCGAAGATGAAGCCGCCTATGCCGCTCCCGCTCGCGCTGTACAGGATGATCTGCGCGCCCGGCCCCAGCTCCAGGGCGCTCATCATCTGTTCCCTGCTCCTGGTCACCGTTCTGACCGCGGGCGACATGAAGTGCACGTTCTCATGGTCCTCCCCAAAGTCAGGCACCAGAAGGCTGGATGTCCGGTGCTGCAGGTCCGCGTACCACGCACCCGCCTTCTTCTCCACATAGCGGGAGAACCGGCCCTTGGCGAACCCGAGCTCCAGCTCGTCCGAGATCATCGCGTGGTCAATCCCCTTGTCGATGGCCGTCGAGATGCACGAGAACTCCTCGTCTCCGGTGATGACGTCGGGCCTCAGCCCGTCGACCAGCGACTTCATCCTCCGCTTTGTGGAACGGTAGCCGAACCAGTACCGCATGTACCAGATCGCAGGATATCTCATCGCCCCGTTTCTCTCCCAGGGCGTCGGCTCGGCGACGACGTCATGAACCTTGAAGCCGTATGATTCAAGGAACGGCACCACGTTCCCTCCGGTGGCAAAGACAGGCTCGATGCCCCTCTCCCTGAGCTTCAGGCCCACAGCGGCCGACCTCGCTGCGTGACCGAACCCGATGGAGCTCACCCCGTAGAGCATCTTGACCAAGACGGTGCTCGGTCACCACGGCGAGTAATAAAATCCGTCTTCATGGCTCGAGCTCACGGGCACACAACCGATAAGTAAAGCCAGGCTGCAGGAAGGCGCTATGGTGAAGACGAGCTACTTCTATACCGGGATAAGGGTCAAGGACCTGAAGGAGTCCATCGATTTTTACACAAAGCTCCTGGGGATGAAGGTCGTCGATCGGAACAAGATCCCCATCGCAAAGGGAGAGGTCGTGAACCTCGTGAGCGAGGATGGCGGCTTCATTCTGGAGCTGAACCACTATGACAAGGCGAGCAAGTACAACTCCAGATACGTCGTGGGGGAGGGGCTGGACCATCTGGCCTTCAGGGCCGATGACCTTGACGGTCTGCTCGCAGAGGCGAAGAAGATCGGGTATACGCCTGTGGCCGAGATGAAGACGGAGCACAGCAGGTGGGTGTACCTCAGGGACCCAAACGGGATCTGGATAGAGCTGAACCAGGGATAGGCCATCCCGGGCGCCCCGGGCTCGGTCGCTACCCTATGGTGATGTGGAACAGGATATGGATCACAGTCCCAAGGACATAGAGCGCTGCCGTCGCACCCAGCATTATCCCGGTCATCTCCAGAAAGTCCCGCGTGAAGGGTTTGTCTGAGATCACCGAGCTGTAGAAGCTGATGAACGCGATCAGCGATATGGCGAATATCAGGGAGGTCCCAAGTGCCCACACCATCTGTTCCGTGATGAAATAGGGGCTCGCCAGGATGAGCGCGGTGGCAAAGTAGGACACCCCCGTATACGCAGCAGACAGGCTGGCCGACCCTTCAAAGCCCTGTTTCGCCTGGGCGTAGGCCGCGGAGGCCATCGCGATAGAGGCTGCGGCTCCGGCGACGATCCCGGCGAGGCCGGCCAGCCGCGTGGAGTCGTAGATCCCGAGAGAGCCTGCGTGGATCCCGGCTATCTCCACCACGGCATCGGCGAGGCCCAGCACGACGAACGAGATGTACTTGACTGCGCCGCCCTCCGTCTTCTGTTCGAACTCTTTTTCATGCGCGACCTCGTCCTGGAGCATCCGGTCGAACTCTGCCCTGTCGGCCTCGGGGATCAGGTGCGCGACGTCCCTGTACCTCTTTATGACCGAGCCCTCGTTCCTCTCAAGGAACTTGCTGGCGAACGTCGTGCCGAAGAGCACCCTCATGATGATGGACAGGTAGACACGCAGCGCGCTCGCGTCGACCTTCGCGTCTGGGACGTACCTCTTCCAGAATTCGTAGTGCCTGTGCTCCATCTCCGAGAGGCTTTGGAGTACCCCCCGGAATTCCTGGTTCTTCTCGATGCGGAGCCGCGAGAGTTTCCTGTACACCTCGTAGTCGTTTATCTCGTCCTGGGAGCTCTCAAGAGCGACCTGCTGGAGAGTCTCGGAGGACAAGATTACCTATGTTTTGATCGGGGATTATCCGTCTATAAAGCTTGGCCGTGAGGCGGGCAAGGTTTATACCCATTTCAGGAGACCCGCCTTGAAGGCGAATCTGCATGACACAAGCTTATTGCGTCAAATGTAAGGCAAAGAGAGAGATGAAGTCCCCGCAGAACATAACCATGAAGAACGGGAAGGCGGCAGTGCAGGGCATCTGTCCAGTCTGCGGTACGAAGCTCTTCCGTATCGGGGGCAAGGTCTAGACACCTCCCCCCTCTTTTTTCTCAATCCACCCATCAATCAGTCAACTAATCCATCGATCCAGACAGAGATACTGGTCTGGTCTGTGGCCTCTCTTTTTACTTCCGAGACCCTCAGACCTACTAGCCTTACGGGAAGTTTCTTGTCCTGAAATGTCCTGAGCAGCGAACGCGCCTCCCTGAGGATCGCGTCCTTGTCGTTCGAATATGTCGCGAGCCTCGCCTCCCGCGTGTGCGTCTCGAATCCTCTGAATCGCACCTTGATCCCTACCTTCCGGAAGACGATGTGCGCAGACCGCACGCGGTCCCCGAGCTCCGCTGCAAGCTCCGAGACTATCCCTTCTATGACGACCCAGTCCTTTGAGTCCTCCTCGAGGGTCCTCTCCGTGCTGAACGACTTGAGCTCATGCTCCTTCACTGGCTCGTTCTCGAGTCCGTTGGCCACGTCCCATATCCAGAGGCCTGAGCCGCCAAGACGCTTCTTCACCAGGTCGACCTCGAGCTTCTGAATGTCGCCCACCTTTGTGATCCCGATCTCCTTCAGCAGCATTTCGGTCTTGACGCCCACGCCCGGTATCACGCCGATGGGCAGTGGGGCCAGGAACTCCTTGGTCATGCCAGGGCCGATGACCGTGATCCCGTCAGGCTTGTGCAGGTCCGTGGCGATCTTGGCGGCGGACTTGTTCTCCGCCAGGCCGACGGAGCACGTCAGGCCCGTCTCGGTCCTCAGGTCGTCCTTCAGCCTCGCCACCCAGGCCTCGGCCTCGCCCATCGTCGTCGCGATGCTCCTGAGGTCTACGAAGGCCTCGTCTATGCTCACCTGCTCAAAGTCCCTGACCCGCGCCCTGATGATCTGCATCACCTGGCTGGAGAGCGACTCGTAGTACTCGAAGTCTGGACGGAGGTAGACCGCCTGAGGGCAGAGCCTCCAGGCCTCGGAGATTGGCATGGCCGACCTCAATCCGAACTTTCTCGCCGGGTAGTTGCAGGAGACGACGACGCCCCTGCCCTTTCCGTCCTTGGGGTCGGCCCCTATCACCACAGGCTCGTCTCTGAGCGAAGGGTTCCTCTTCGTCTCTGCGGACGCATAGAAGGAGTCCATGTCGAAGTGCGCGACGATCCGGGCTGAGGGCACGCTCAAATCTGAACCTTGAGGCGGCCTGGTCTATACCGATAGAGAAACGTTGTGGACGGAGGGATGGATGTACGGAGGGATGCGTACATGAATGATTGCACCCATGCACGCATCTCCCGAACCGGAGCGTCGTCCTGCATCCTCGACGCTGGTCGGACCGGCCTCTTCGATGTAGTTCTTCTCTGTCGGTCTCACTCGAGGTAGAAGGCGGGCCTGAAGGGCAGAGCCCCGTTGGCCTTCTTCGCAGGGTCGTAGATGTCGTTCTGGCCCGCCTTGAAGACGCGCACCTCCATCCCTATCTCCCTCGAGATGAACTGGGCGGCGCCGCTCAGGATCTCGAACTCGTCGAACCCCTTCAGGAGAGCGAGCCTCTCCACCAGCTCGGCCCCCAGCTCGTACTGGAGCTTGATGACCTTCTCGGGCTTGATCCCCGTCCCCGCGTACTTCTTTATCACAGAACCTCGGTCGCCGTGCTCCTTCTGTACCCTGTACAGCTCCAGGAAGTACGCCCGGGCCTCGTCGGAGCACACG
>JAPCJS010000039.1 GCA_027886825.1 Nitrososphaerota archaeon | reverse complement strand
GCGATCATCCTGACCGACCTGGACGAGGAGGGCAGGAGACTGGCCGCCAGGTATGCGGAGTTCTTCGCGCTCAGGGGCATCGAGACGTCGCTGACACAGAGGAGGAGGCTGTGGAAGGCCTCGCACGGGACCTTTCTGCATGTGGAGAATCTCGTGCGTTTCGCACCCACGGTCCCGGAGATAATAGCAATCACTGGGAAAATCTAGGGTTCGGATCGTGATCCAGCAGCTCTAATTCTAACCGCATTTTTCGTCTCTTGCTCACACAGAGGAAAGGAGGGCAGGACCTGATGAGAGACACAACCTGCACAATCTTCAGAATCCCTGTGGGATCTGAGCGGACTGACCGCGAACGGTCCTTCTAGAAATTCCCCCCGCGGAGTTCTCGGGCCCCTCGGTCCTACTCTTATGGAGGCGGTGTGGCGAGAAGGATGATGGAAGGAAGACCGAATCTCGGATCGAAGATTCACGGCGAGATTCTGAATGACTGAAAACGCGCCGGAGTTTTACACAACAGGCTGAGAACTCTCTCGCAGCCATAGTGCAGGTCACGCGGAGCCCGAACTCAATTGAGCCTGGAAAATTACGCCGCGTGACAATAGCGATTTATCTACTCTGGCTGAAGCGACGGTGGCAACCCTTCCAGAGAGTGTACAATGAAAACGCATTCTTACTATGGCGCGATCGCTCTGATCTTCGCGCTTGCTACAGCAGTGAGAATCATCGCAATTCCTTATTTCGGCGATGGCCTGAATGGAAATCCGGTGGATATCTACTACGTAGATCGTGAAGCAGCACGGCTGATTCTCGAACTGAAAGACCCATACCTCTACTCGAACTACACCAACCAAATCGGCGGGATCGTCACATTTGCTTACCTCCCGCTGGTCCCCGTCTACTACGCACCCTTCGTCCTGATTGGCGCCGACATAAGATATGGAAACATTCTTGCTGATCTCATCATAACGGCTGCCCTATACTTCATCGGAAAGTCATCGTCTAGGACTACATCTTCGAGATCACCGGTCCTTTTTTCCGGCTCTCTGGCATATGCAGTTCTTCCAACCTCGATCTGGCTGTCTGCTGTTACTGGATCAAACATGATGATCGGTTCGATGTTCTTGATCGTTGCGCTGGCATTCCTTTTGGAAGGGAACCACTACATACTTTCCTCGATTTTTCTTGGGCTCGCCCTGGCAACAAACCAGTTCATGGTCCTGGTTTTTCCTCTGGTAGCGCTCTACTGCTTCAGAAATCGTCAGCTCAAACCGCTACTCACTACGATCTTGGTATCCGGCGCGATCGTCCTTCCATTCTTTCTTTACTCTCCCTCAAGATTTGCCTATGACGTGTTGCTCTTCCAGTTTGAAAGGCCCCTACAATCGAACGGGCTGTTCAGTCTGTACGGTCTTCTTTACGCCACGACTGGTTTCAAGATCGGGACGCTGTATCGATTGATCGTCTTTTTGGTACCGGCAGCGTTCTCAACATTTCTATTCTCGAAGACAAAGACGATGATGCTAGTCGGGATTGCAGTTGTGAGCGCACTTGGCGCGTTCCTGCTTCCCGTGGATGGATTCTGGAGCTACTTCCTTCTTCCAATGACAATGATCTGCGCTCTGGTTCCAGCAGTCTTGACCAAAAGTCCCCATTCCGAGCAAGCCTCTTCTCGCTCCTCAAAGTCGGGCGAATAAGACGCCTAGTGTCAACCTGTGCCCTGAAACAGCATCGAACGAAGGAAGTGAGAGAGTGAGCTGATCGGAAGACGAACAGGCAGATATCTGGTCCCACTTCCCTGATCGGGCGTGAGCGAATCGGGATGGCTACCAATCTCGTGAGCGCGTCAAGGAGCTCCAGGCGCGCGCCATCAGGCGCACGAGGGCCACACTCTCCATGGCAGGTGCGGAGGTTTGCTGGGCCGATCGCGGCCGACTGCTATCGCCTGCTCCTCGGGTTACTGGCGGACCCTCCTCCAAGGGTTTAAATAAAGGAGAAATTTGCATCGGCACCGTAAAGGTTAGTTCGGATAACTAGCTGACACGAGTTGAATGCAATTTGCCAGATTCGGCTATAGTGAAGTACCTCGTTAAGTTGAGGTTCGAAGTAGATGGAGTAGTGGAAAAGGCCGACATGATCGGCGCCATCTTTGGTCAGACGGAGGGCTTGTTCGGTCCAGAGATGAACCTGAACGAGCTCCAGAAGAGCTGGAAGGTGGGTAGGATCGAGATAAATCTAGAGTCAAAGAACGATCGCACCTACGGTGAGATCCTGATACCCATGTCCACCGACGTCAGCACGGCGGCGCTCATCGCCGCGGCCGTGGAGAGCGTCGACAAGGTCGGCCCCTGCTCCGCCAGGGTCGAGCTCGTAACCATCGAGGACGTAAGGGCCTCGAGGAGGAAACAGATCGTCGACAGGGCCAAGGACATCATGAAGGAATGGGGCTCGAGGACCGCTAGCGAAGGAGAGAACCTCCTGAAGGACGTCCAGGACTCCACCAAGAGAGCGAGGGTCGTGAGCTATGGAGTCGAGAACCTTCCCGCTGGTCCAGGCGTATACACCTCCGAGATGGTCTACGTCGTGGAGGGGCGCGCCGATGTAATACTCTTCCTGAGGGCAGGCATAGAGAACGTGGTGGCAGTCGAAGGGACGAGCATCCCACAGTCTGTCATAGACCTCGGGAGGAAGAGAAGGCTAATCGCGATACTGGACGGAGACAGAGGAGGAGACCTCATAGAGAAGGAGCTGGAACAGGTCGCAAGGGTAGAGAGAGTCCTCCGGGCGCCGCACGGCAAGGAGGTCGAGGATCTCACCCCGATGGAGGTCCTGCAGCTTCTCAGGGGAGACCAGCCGCAGAGACAGTCGCGTTCCGAACGTCAGGAAGAGTCGAGGAGGGAGTACCGCGAACCGAGAGAGCCGCGCGAGCCCCGCGAGCAGCGCGAGAACCGCCAGATGGTTCCCGAGCCGGTAGCGCAAGCGCAAGCACAGGCGCAGGCACCGGAGCCCCAGGCTCCTGAGCCCGTGGTCGTAAAGGTCGGAGAGATATTCCCGGCGCTCAATGGGACGCTGGAGGCTGTCCTCCTGGACGAGTCACTGGCGGAGAAGGGCAGGTTCCCGATAAGCGAGCTCGTCCAGAAGGTGGACGGCGAGTCTGGAATCAAGTTCATCATCTTCGACGGGATCATAACACAACGGCTCATCGATGCAGCCGCCAAGGCGAAGGTGGACGGGATAATCGGGCACAGGGTGGGTGAGATCAAGAACATGCCTGAGACGCTCCGCGTAGGCACATTCAGGGACCTAGGCCTCGAGTAGCCTGTCTTTCTGCCTCCTGTCTGTCCGTCTGTCTGGACCCATTGATCGTATCGACGTTCATCCCGAAGCAGGGGATCTGCGCCCTTGTCGTAGAGTCGCCTGACGACCTCTGGACTCTGCGAAGGCTCATCAGTCCCGGCGACACCGTGGTAACCAAGAGCTCGAGGGTATCGAAGAAGGAGGACGAGTTCTCCCGGCCCGACAGGGGCGAGAGGGTCAAGGTCATCATCGCCCTGCTGGTGGAGGGGGTCTCCCTCGACAGCAGCGTTGGCCGGCTGAGGATACGCGGAAGGATAACCGAGTCCAGCGACGAGAACGTAAGCACCTCGGGGAGCCACTCCGTCTCGATAACTCCCGGCTACGGCCTCACCCTCAGGAAGGAGGAGTGGACGCCCGTATACACGAGCATCCTGAACTCGGCGAGGAAGACCGGGAGGCGCTTCCTCCTGGTCGCCATGGACCGGCGGGAGGCGGGCATAGGGCTGCTCGGCGGCTCCCATCTGACGATCCTCTCCACCATCGAATCGGGGGCCTCCGGCAAGGGCGGACAGGAGGTAGACACCGAGCCCTTCTTGAGGAAGATCGTCGGCGTGCTCAGGAACTCCTGGCGTGAAGGAGACATGGTGGTGATTGCGGGCCCGGGGCACACCAAGATGGCCCTCGCCAACAGGGTGGCCGCCGACCCTGATCTGCGCAAGAGCTACGTAGTGGTGGACGGGTTCGACCTCTCCGGCGCCGACGGGGTCAGGAGCCTCCTCAAGTTCGAGGGTTTCAAGAAGGTCGCCAGCGACAGCCTGCTCGTCGAGGTCCAGACCATAGTCGACGAGGTGATAAAGCGGATAGCGAGGGGCGACGGAAAGGTGGCGTACACCCTACCCCGCGTGAAGACGGCCGCCGAGGCGGGTATGGTGGAGTCGTGTCTCGTCTCCGACGATGTCTTCGCCCGCAACAGCGCCGAAGAGGAGGTGGTCAGGGTCCTCAACACGGTCGAGGAGAAGGGTGGGACGGTCTTTCTGACCGACTCGTCGCTCGAGGCGGGAAAGCAGGTCGCCTCGTTCGGCGGGATCGTGGCCACCCTCCGCTACGCGCTCAGGTAGCGAGGAGGACCGGGAAGACATACTGCGAGAGGATGGCCAGGATTATCCCTCCTGCTATCAGCTCCCTCCCCAGGTGTCTGTTTAGCCTCGTGAAGTACAGGAAGACCCCTATTATGAGCACCGTGATGTAGGCCACCCGGGTGATGTCGATCACCGTGCCGTCTATGGCCACGAGCACCTGTGTGGCCCCGGCGCTGAACTGGCTGGCCAGCTGTTGCAGGGTTCCGGCAAGATCCGGAGGAGCGGGGGCGGCCGTAGGCACTATGGGGACGTCGAGCGGTGCGAGGGCCAAGAGCGACGCGAACAGAGAGAGTAAAGGCGCTATCATTATCCTATGAGTTCTAGGAGATATTTAACCGGCCACCCTCAGAGGTATGCGCTCAGATACGGCCCTCCTACGACACCGGCGAGCGTCAAGACGAGGAGGATCGTGACCGCAAGGGTGATCCTCTTCGCGACCTCGTCGCTGATGCGCCCCTTCCCGGCGCCGACCAGGAACCGTTCCAGCGCCTGCCCGCCGTCCATCGGATAGATCGGGAGGTTGTTGAAGATCGCCAGATTGAAGTTGACGAAGAACAGCCAGAAGAGGAGGTTCTCCACTATCGGCGTAGCGCTACCCAGGGGTGAGGTGTAGAAGCCGCTCAGCTGGGCGGAGAATGGGATCACGTATGCTACGTTGGGGAATGCCGGGAGTAAGAAATAGACTATGGGCTGCCTTGTATAGTCATTCGCATAAGTGTGGGCCGTGTTGGCGAGCGTCTGGTAGGCCGAGTAGGTAACTCCCAGATAGGCGTGAGTTATGTTCTGATGGGTCTGGGTGTTCTCCTGTATCGTCTCCCCCAGCTTCACGTTCGGCAAGACCATCGTCTGCCCGCTTCTCCAGATCGTGATGTTGACGACCTGAAACGGCTGTAGGGTCAGCGACCCAATGTCATTGTTTGGTGTCCCGTCTATGGCGACGATAAAATCTCCGGGCATTATCCCCGCGTGCAGTGCCGGCGAAGGGAGTCCCGGGGCATCAGCTTCGACCCCGATTATCGCCGATCCGTTCGCGGCAGGCACCAGGGCTGCGACAGACAGGATGAGCAGAGCGAGGCAGACGAGCCCCACGATGAAGTTTATCCCCGAGCCCGCTGCGAGGACCCTCAGCGAGTTTCGCGCCTTCGTCTCTCTCAGTTGCGACTCGTCGACCTCTACGAAAGCGCCAAGAGGTACGATGAAGAAGAATATGAGTCCTGCCGACTTCACAGGGAGTCCGAGGCTCCTCGCGACTATGCCGTGCGATGCCTCGTGTATGACCACCGCCACAACTATCGCGATCCAGCCGTACACGATCGGCACGTATGGGTTGATCCCAGGCAGCAGAAGATTCGCGAGGGGCGTGATCGTTCGTATGTAACTGATGACGGCGGGACCGCTCGGCGAGAAGAAGATGAGCACCTCTTGTAATACCAGGTAGATTGCGAGGCCGCCCGATATCGGCATCAGGAAGAGCATGAACCATGCTAGGGGCTTGGTTATCCTGCGCTTCCCGAGGCTCTCCATCAGCGAGAGGCCCCTGCGCGTCCTCAGCATCACTATTCCGTATGTGAAGGTGATGGGCTTGTACTCCTTCTCCAAAAGCGAAGCCGGGCAGGAGGGGAACTCTTTAAGGGTTCATCCACTTGGCGCGAAAGGCGTGTCATCCGTGGTATGTGTGAGGTGCGGGGGGAAGGCCTTCTACACGCGGAGATACTCCGGAGAGGTGCTCTGCGGGCCCTGCTTCCAGGCCTCGATAGTGGAGAAGACGAGGAAGACGATCTCACGCTACGGCATGCTGCGCCACGGCGAGAAGGTTGGTGTAGCGGTCTCAGGCGGGAAGGACAGCCTCTCGCTGCTCCACGTGCTCCACGCCCTCAACGGGACGAGGCGCTACCAGCTGGTGGTCCTGACGGTCGACGAGGGGGTAGAGGGGTACAGGGAGGAATCGATGGAGCACTCGGCAGCACTCACGAGGGAGCTGGGTCTCGAGCACGTGATTGTCTCGTACAAGGAGCTCTACGGGTTCGACCTCGACCATGCCCTCGCGTGGAAGGACGAACGGGAGGTCTCGTCGTGCAGCATGTGCGGGGTGTTCAGGAGGCGAGCCATCGACGAAGCGGCGGTCAGGGCAGGCGTGAGCGTCATCGCGACAGCCCACAACCTGGATGACTATGTGCAGACCTTCATGATGAACCTCATGCACGGCGACGTGGAGAGGCTGGGGTGGATCGACCCCCGGGTGGTCGATACAGACTTCCCGCTCCACCGGGTGAAGCCGTTCATGGAGATATACGAGGAGGAGGTCGCGCTGTACGCGCACCTCTCCGGACTGCCCTTCCAGAGCGCGAGCTGCCCCTACATGCACGAGGGCCTCAGGAGCGAGGTGAGGGACTATCTCAACGAGCTCGAGGCGAAGCACCCTGGAATGAAGAATGTGCTTCTGAGCTCTGCGCTGCAGGTCTCCTCCAGGATCTCCGCCTCCAAGGGGCCCAGCCCAGTCCCGTGCACGCTCTGCGGTCAGCCCTCCTCGGGAGGGCTCTGCAACGTGTGCAGGATGAAGCAGCTGGTCGAACAACACACTAAATATACTCCAGATTAGTCCCACGCTCGGTGGCGGGGAGGGTCGGGAGATTAGCCGTCTCCCATAGACTGAAACCGGCTATACGCAGAGGCCAGTAACCGTTGGGTCAAGCCATCTCTCCTTCTACCTACGCACTTCGGTGGGTTGATCTCACGCCGGAGCGGGTGGTCGTGAGGGGCAGACTCCTCGAAGGAGGGGTCCTGACTCTGGATTGCCGAACCGGGCGAGGTCCGGGAGGGAGCAGCCCTAAGGTGACGCGGTTACGCTGCTCCGTCTACGTGGGGGACCGACGACTGTGCGGGATTGGGGGAGGACGAGGCGACGAATACCGGCGGAGCTGCCACCACTTTCCGCCGGGCCGTCTCATGGGTTCGGGACACGAACGCGACCTAACACACAATAAGGAGACTCGCGGAAATCGCGGCGGGCAGGGGTAGCCAAGCCTGGTATGGCGAAGGATTGGATTAGGCGAAGAGCCTGATTCCCTTAGTGCTAATCCTTTGTTCGCAAGGACTCGTGGGTTCGAATCCCACCCCCTGCGCGCATCTCCCTTCGTGCGCGCTCCATTTTTGAACTTCATCTCTCTTCATTTTCGTACGACTGCCTCAACCAAAACCTTCTCTAACCGAGACCTCTTTCTTTCTATTGTGAGTCCAATCTCTCGGTAAAATGCACTGAGGGAGGACCTTCTGACGTACAACTGGTAGCAGTCTGCGTTCCTCAAGAATGATCTTCCTCGTCTTGTCATCACAGTTCCCTTTTTCTTGTCTGAATGCGGTCCTGTGGCTTCTATGCCAAAATACTTGCTGAGCAATAGTTGTACATATTTCAGAAGTTCCAGCTCGTATTGCTGGCAGTCAGTTTTCCCGACTTTTCGATGCATCCCTCGGAATCAAAGAAACCTTTGAGGAATGCTGAAACGCATTTCTTATCATGCTCGATAAATGGCTTTAGTTCTTCCAGCCCCTGTAGCAGGAATTTGTGCAAGAGAAAGCTGCCGAACTCAACATGGATTTCCTTCGCGGTGATACCTTTCCATAGACGGTGAGGTGGACAATGGAGTACTTTCGACATGGCGTGATTAAACGCCTCGACGAAATCCCGATCAGTCGCTTGCAGTCTTATCCTGTATTGGTAGCCTCCGAGTTTGACATTGAGAGACGCATCCCCTGTCTCCGCACCAATTGCGTACGCTAATTCTGCCATAGGTTTCGGGACAAATATACGTGCAGAACCAACGGGTGTTCTGATGCATCTTGTCCAATTTGAAATCGTTTTCTCTGTCAGTCTGAAATTGTGGTGCTGTTCGACTTGGTTGACTATCCCCCGGAACGTGTTCGATTTCTTCCTGAGCGTGAGGACCTCTCCACACATCTCTTCATACATCTTCATTCTAACATCAAGAGGTGGTAGTTTTCGTCGAATCGCTTTCTCGCTTCCGAGCTCCGGCTCGGTTTTCCTGGCGCCGAGATCGGCTAGACCGTTATCTCTCACAGGCCATTATCATGCTATCGCTTTTATCCGCCATCCAATGGCCTATGAGCGGACTTACTCTAGCTCCCTGAAGAAACATGTCTCGTTCCCGGTGTGGCAGGCCGGCCCCGACTGATCCACCACATAGAGTAGGGTGTCGCCGTCGCAGTCGATCAGAACGTCGCGCACCTTCTGGACGTTCCCCGACTCCTCGCCCTTCTTCCAGAGCTTGTTCCTGCTCCTGCTCCAGTAGTGCGCCATGTGAGTCTCGAGCGTGAGCTTCACGGCCTCGCTGTTTGCGTACGCGACCATCAGCACCTTCCCTGAGGTTGCGTCCTGCGTCACCACGGGGACCAAACCGTCCCCCTTGGCGAAGTCTATCTCTTTCATCTCTACCTGGTTCAAGGTCTCACCACGACACCATTCTCCGTAAGATAATCTTTCACCTGGCCCACGGTGAGCTCCCTGTAGTGGAAGAGGGAGGCGGCGAGGGCAGCGTCGCATCCGGCGTCCCTGAAAACCTCTAGGAAGTGGTCGAGCTTCCCTGCGCCCCCGCTGGCCACGACCGGGATGTTGACGCTGGAGGTGATCCCCCTCAGCAGCCCCGTATCATACCCCTTCTTCGTCCCATCCCTGTCTATCGAGGTCACCAGGAGCTCGCCCGCCCCGCGCCTCTCGGCCTCCCTCGCCCAGTCCGCTGCCATCAGACCCGTGCTCCTGGTCGCTGAGTGACTGAAGACCTCGTATCCCTGTCCCGTATCCCTAACGTCTATCGCGACGACGACACACTGGGAGCCGAACACCTCGGCAAGCCTCCCGATCAGGGCCGGCCTCTGGAGGGCGGCTGTGTTGACAGCGACCTTGTCGGCGCCGCTGCAGAGCGCCAGCCGTGCGTCGCTCATCGTGCGGATGCCGCCTCCCACGGTAAAGGGGATGTCCAGGTTCGCTGCAACCTTCCTGACGAGAGCCCTGAGGGTCGCCCTCTTCTCCAGGCTGGCCGTTATGTCGAGGAACACGATCTCGTCCGCTCCCTCGTCCCTGTACCTCTCCGCCAGCTCTACCGGGTCCCCGGCATCCCTCAGGCCCTCGAACTTCACCCCCTTGACGACCCTCCCGTCCTTGACGTCCAGGCACGGGACGATCCTCTTTGCAAGTGGCATCAGGCCATCCCTCCCTTTTTTCTTGCCTCGGACAGGCTGACCGTCTCCTCGTACAGCGCCCTTCCGATGATCGCGCCCTGCGCCCCCGCACGTTCCAGCTCGACGAGGTCGCGGAGGTCGCGGATCCCTCCCGATGCGAGTATCTTCATCCGCGTCGCGAGCGACAGCTCCCTGACCGTCGCGACGTCGGGTCCCGACCTCATCCCGTCCCTTCCAACGGCGGTCGTCAGCAGGTTCCTGAACCCCTCTCCCTCCAGCCTTCTCGCTCCGGCGACTATCGGTATCCCCTGGCTCTCCTTCCATCCCTTTGTCACGATCATCCCCTCCCTGTAGTCCGCGGCGACCACCACCCTCTCCGCCCCGTGTGTCTCCACAAGTCCGCGGGCCGCTGCAGGGTCGCTGAACGCGAGCGTCCCCACGATTACCCTCGCGGCTCCGGCCTCCAGCCATCCACTCGCTACCTTCGCGCTCCTCATCCCCCCTCCCACCTGAACCGGAACCTTCGACCCCTCGATCACCCTGCGGACCGTCTCCGCGTTGGAGCCCCTTCCGAACGCGGCGTCGAGGTCGATGATGTGCAGCCCGTCCGCCCCTTCATCCTGCCACCTCTTGGCGAGCTGAAGCGGGCTCTCCTCCCAGACCGTCCTCTCGTCCGCTCTTCCCTGCACCAGCGTCACCGCGGAGCCCTCCATGAGGTCAATGGCAGCCCATAGCTCCATGTCTACTTCCTCACTGCCCTGATGAAGTTCTGCAGTATTCTCCGGCCGACGGGCCCCGATTTCTCGGGGTGAAACTGCGTGCCGAATACGTTCTTCTCGGCGATGAGAGCGGGATACTCCACCCCGTACGTGCTGGTGGCCGCCACCGACCTGCCCGTAGCCTCCGGGACGTACGAGTTGACGTAGTACACCCAGGAGCCCTCGGCCACCCCATCCACGAGCTCGCTCCCCCCCTTGATGGTCAGCGTGTTCCACCCGATCTGGGGGACCTTCACCGAGGACGGGAAGCGCCTTACCCTCCCCTTGAGTAGGGATAGCCCCTTCGCGGAGCCCTCCTCGCTCGAGGCGTAGAAGAGCTGGAGGCCGAGGCAGACTCCGAGGACCGGCTTGCCCGAGACGATGATCTCCCGGGTCCGCTCCATGGGAAGGGTCCTCGCTGCCTGGTCGAAGCTTCCCACCCCCGGGAGCACGAGCGCGTCGGCCTCCTCGATCCCCGCCCCCGTCCTCGTCACGCTCGTGGCCACCCCCTCCCTCTTCAGCGCGGCCTGTATGCTGTAGATGTTCCCCGCCCCGTAGTTGAATATCTTGAACTTCATGCTACATCGCGCCCTTGGAGGAAGGTATCTTCTTGGCACGCCTAGGGTCGGGCGTCGCGGCCTTGCGGAACGCGACAGCGACCCCTTTCACGGCCGCCTCGAACTTGTGGTGGTCGTTCTTCCCGTCGAGCATCCTCACGTGCACCGTCGAACCCAGGCTGGTCGCCAGAGAGACGAAGAAGTGCTCCAGGTCCTCCCTCGGGGCGTCCTCCACCATCACGCGCTCCAGTCCGAGCTGGATCGAAGAGTAGGGCCTCCTGACCAGGTCGATGCTCACCAGGGCCAGCGCGTCGTCCATCGGGATGATCGCCTGCCCGAAGCGGGTAATGCCCGCCCGGTCCGAGAGAGCGGTGCTGAGGGCCTCTCCCAGGGCCAGCGCGACGTCCTCGACCAGGTGATGCTGCAGGTCTCCCTCCGCCCTTACCCTGAGGTCGATGAGGCTGTGGGTGGCGAAGGAGTCGAGCATGTGGTCTAGGAACTTCACCCCCGTCTTGGAGTCAGAGGTCCCTGTCCCGTCCAGGTCGACTGACACCTCTATCTGCGTCTCCCGCGTCTTCTTCTGAAGTTTGGCCTTTCTCATCATCTTCTCATCATCTCCAGCGCCGGCGGTATCTGGTTCACCGATCTCACCAGCAGGTCCGAGTCGGTCCCGGCGAAGTATGAGATCTGCGCTCCCTCGCTGAAGGAACTGCCGTAGATGCCAGCGAACAGGATCTCACCATAGCGCTTCCGGGCGTCGTCCACCATGAGCCTGTCCTCGGCAGAGTCACCGATATAGAGCATAACGTTCGCCGAGAGCTTCCTGTGGGCGAGGACCAGGCTCGCGCCGCTCGGTTTCCTGTACTTTGCCATCTCAGACGCCAGCTCCGGATAGATCTCGGCGTCACCTATGTAGACGGACGCGTCCCTCTCAAAGTAGGAGAGGAGGCTCCCCAGAGTGTGCTTGACCGCCACGAACGGGCGACCCGTCGCGATGGCCATCGCCTTCTTTCCGCCTAGGATCTTCCTGAACCGTATCAGGTCCTCACGGCTTACGAAGAGGGTCTCCCTGTCTATCAGTCCATCGTCGTACCAGACCGCCGGCCCGACCCCGTAGACCTCCCGGTACAGCTCCCCTCCATAGTATATCTGGTCGAACGTCCTCGCCATCGGGCTCTGGGTGGCGCTCCCCGGGAAGCCGAGGAACTTCCGGAACTCCCTCAGACGGTCAGATTCCAGCCCCGGACGAGACGATAGATACAGGTCGATGGACCTGTTCCCCTCGAGTCTCTTCTTCGAGGAGAACTCTGCGATCAGCTCTCTCAGTCTGGCAAGTATGCGGTTCACGCCCGCTCCCTCTGCGCCTGTCTCCGCTCGGGGGCACTGCTCGATGGCGACCTCCGAGAGCAGCGAGAGGGCGTATGTGGTGTCCCAGTCGCTGTTGAAGCCGCCGGTCCCGCGGATCTTCAGGATCATCTGCCCTCCGACCTCCTCCATCGGCAGGCTCACGGCCGAGAACCCCTCGACCATAGTCCTGACGGTCCTCATTATCGTGGCGTCATAGGACTCGCGCACGTCTATCAGAGTCCCGTCGCAGTCGAAGACGACGGCATCGACCTTCTTCAGCGCGTCCCTGGACTCGGGACGGACCATGACGTTCCCGCCGTCGGAACCCATGACCTTGTAGGAGTCAGGCTTCATCTCTTGAACCTAGCCTCCACCGACCTGTAGTGGTTGGGAAGGCCCTCGGCCTCCGCCAGCCGTCTGAGGGGCGGCAGTATCGCCCTGAGCCCTCCCTTTGTCCCACTGACGACCCAGTTCAGCTTGACAAAGTCCAGCACGGAGAGGCTCGACCTGACGACCGCATACCCTTCGGTCGGGATCACGTGGTCTGTGCCGATGCAGTAGTCGCTCGCCGCGCACGGGGCGTACTTGCCGGAGAGCACGAGCCCGGCGTTCTCCACCCTGGCGGAGAACTCCTTCGGGTCCTCCATCATCAGTTCGACGTGCTCGGGCGCCAGCGCGTTCACGATCTCCGCAGCCGCCTCCCTGTCGCGGCAGACCACGGCGAACCCCCGGGCCAACGCTCCCCTCACGAACTCCCCCCTCTCGACTCCCGCGGCTATGCTTGCGATCTGCGCCCGTACCTTCCTGGCCAGGCCGGCATCCCAGGTGATCAGCCCGCACAGGCTGTCCTGTCCGTGCTCCGCCTGTCCGACGAGGTCCCACGCCGCCAGCCTCGCGTCCGTCGTCCCGTCGCCGACGACCACGATCTCGGTCGGCCCTGCGAAGAAGTCGATCGGGACGTCCCTCGAGACCAGGCGTTTTGCGACCGAGGCGTACAACCCTCCGGGCCCCACGATCTTCGCCACCCTCCGTATCGATTCCGTCCCGTAGGCCAGGGCCGCGATCGACTGCGCGCCTCCGACCCTGTATATCTCGTCCACACCGCACATCCTGGCTGCAGCGAGGATGGCGCCGTTGACCGTCCCGTCCCTGTCGGGCGGGGTGCAGACGACGACCCTCCGGACCCCTGCCATCTTGGCGACACCGGCAGTCATCAGCACCGTGCTCGCGTAGGCCGCGCGCCCGCCGGGGATGTAGCACCCGATCGATGGCAGGCCCCTGGCGACGGTCCGCACGACGAACCCGTCCGAGACGTAGGAGTAGGAGAGACGGCGGAGAAGCTGCCCCTGGGTCTTCCTGACCCGGTTCAGCGAGAACCTCAGTGCCTCGAGCAGGTCCCTGTCGACCCTCTCCACGGCGCTCTCGATCTCGTCGTCTCCCACACTGATACTCTGGCCGATCTCCGCGTGGTCGAGCGCGAGCGTCAGCTCCCGCAGCGCTGCATCCCCATCCCGCCTTACCTTGGCGATTATCTCTCCGGTCCGATCCTCGACGGCTGCGAGTTCGCGCGTCCGGCCCCTGATCCGGGAGGCCACCTCGAGATAGTCGTTGTTTCTCCCGACATTCATCAGGGGGAGGAGGTCATTCCTCATTTCTCCCCGTTCTCTCCCGCGAACTCCTCGAGCGAGAGGATCTGCTGAGGCTCGTGGATGACGAGGCCCTGCGCGAGCCTCCTGAGCGTTGGGAGCATCGCGTGCAGATCACTCTTGTTTATCACCGTGTTGACGGCAAACCATCCCTTCTCCGAGAGAGGGCTGATGGTCGGTCGCTTCAGGGCTTTCAGCTCTGAGATGAGTTTCTGGAGGTTCTCCTCCCTGACGTTGACGAAGATGTGGAGTTTCTGCTGAGCCTCCACGACTCCCCTCAGCATGATCCTGAGGTCGGAGATCTTCTCTCTCTTCCACGGGTCAGAAAGAGCCTTCTTGTTGGCTATCAGATGAGCGGTCGACCTCATTATGGTGTCTATCTGCTTGAGGTTGTTCTGCTCCAGGGTCGTGCCCGTCTCCGTCACGTCGACTATCATGTCGACTATCTCAGGAGGCTTGGCTTCGGTGGCTCCAAAGGAAAGGTAGACTGCGGCCTTTGGATTTTCGCCCTTTCTCCACCACGGTGTGATTATCATCGGCTCCTTCTTTCCGAACCGCTTCTTGTAGGCGGGCCTCGACTTTAGGAACTCGGCCGTTATGTTGAGGTACTCTGCGGCGACGCGGACGTCTCTGCCTTCCTTCCAGTAACCGTCGAGCATGTCGTTGACCGTGTCATAGGGGGTGGCATTGGGAACGGCAGCAACTATCTTCACTCCACCGAACTGAAGGTCGAGCACCCTCTCGACCTTGGCACCGGTCTCCGTTATCCAGTCTATGCCGGTTATCCCGACGTCCTGGATTCCATCCGAGACATAGAGAGGAATCTCCTGTGGCCGAAATATCTTCAGCTCAACGTCTGGATCGCCGAAGTATGGCCGATAGGTCCTGTCCTGTCCCGAGATCTTGTAGTACGCTTTCTGGAATATCTCAAGGCTTGATTTTCCCAGATGACCGTTTGGCAGCGTCAGTTTTAGCTTAGGCATATCTTATCATCCCAAATTATCCGCAGAACCCTCAGGAAAGGATCCAATACAGCTCGAGAAAACTATCTTGGCTGATTGACCGATGAAGTGAACCAGCTCCCATGAAGTTGATCCCCTCTCATTCGCACTACCTGAGATAATCGGCTCCCCGATTTCTATTTAAGCATTTACCATTTTTCGCGAACCGTCTTTCCAACACTTATTTGCCCATGAATTCATATCCCGAAAACAGGGGCCGGTCGTTCAGTCTGGTCTAGGACGTCGCTCTTACACGGCGAAAGTCGAGGGTTCGAATCCCTTCCGGCCCACTTCGACAATCCTCCTCAACTAACTTATGAAGCGACCGCAAGGTGCCCCAGCGCGCCGCTAATGAGCACGAAGAGAGGTATGTTCGCCTACGCCGTACCCTACGTGCTCGTGGCGAGTTTCCAGTACCAGTTCGCCAAGGATGGCCTGAGGTACGTCGACCCGCTCGTGTTCATGGGAATCCGGTACGTCGCCGCGGGGTTGATCTGCTTCGCGATCGCCCGAAACTTCAGGCCCATCCTCAACAGGGACACGTTACTTCTCGGGCTGTTCGCGTTCATCAGCAGCGCCTTCTGGGTGACGGGCCTGAAGTACGTGTCCGCAGGCCAGTCTGCGGTCCTGAGCTACACGATGCCGCTCTTCGCCATCCCACTCGCGGTGCTGATACTGAAGGAAGGTACCACGCGGTTCGGGACGATCGGCGCGCTTATCGGTTTCGCCGGTGTCGCGACCTATGGCTTCGCGCTGGCCGACATCGGGGGAGGCTCACCGATCGGGATAGTGTTCAGCGTGGCGAACGCGTTCTTCTGGGGCCTCTACACGGTCTACTACAGGAAGCTGAAGAACCAGGATCCGATCCGGACCGTCGCGACCCAGTTCCTAATCGGAGGGCTCCTCTACGTGCCGCTCTTCCCCTTCGTCTTCTATCTCAACCCCACCCCTGAGTTCTTCGTCGACCTCGCCTACGTCTCGGTGATCGGTGGAGCGGTCACACTCCTGCTCTGGAACGCAATGGTCCGGATGGAGTCCATAGGCAGGGTCACCACGCTGGCGTTCGCGGTCCCTGCCACGACCGTCATAATCCAGGCTCTGCTCACCGGCGAGATACCCAGCCCGGTTGAGATCCTCGGCGTCTGCATCATGTTCGCAGGGATCTACATCTCGCGGCTCCGGCCCGGGAGGGTCCTGGTAGCGCCCACGGAGGTGGACACTGCGGTTCTTACCAAGGCACCTTGAATGTTTTTTAGAGGGTCGCGGCGAAGCAGGGCCAATTGCCGAGGCTGCGCTATCTCAGCTGGTCTCAGTACGGCGAACTGGTGACCAAACTAGCCGATGATGTTGCATCCAGCGGTGAAAAGTTCGACCTGGTCATCGGGATAGCCCGGGGCGGCATCCCCGTCGCCATGGTGATCGCCGACAGGCAGGGCACCAAGATAGATTTCATCAACGTCAAGTCCTACACCGACGTCGGGGAGCGCGTAAAGCCGCAGATACTCACGACGATAGTCGAGCGAATCTCCGGGAAGAGGGTGCTGATCGTCGACGACCTCGTGGACGGCGGCGAGACGATGCAGACCGTGACAGAGTACCTGAGCGCCGAGAAGCCCCAGCTCATGAAGACTGCAGTCCTGTTCACAAAGCCCTGGAGCACCTTCGTCCCGGACTTCTCGCTTCAGACCGTCGACACGTGGATAGTCTTCCCATACGAGCGGGGAGAGGTCAGGCGCTCGAAGACCCAGAAGAGGCAGAAGGAGCTCGTGCCGCGCCTAGACTGAGGCATAGACAAGATAGCCGTTGAGGACGATGATTATCACCGCTATGGCCACGCCGACCAGGATCGTGATGTGTCTGTTGACGAACTCCCCCATCACCCTGCGGCTGCTCGTGTAGATCACGAGCGGGATCATCGG
>JAPCJS010000080.1 GCA_027886825.1 Nitrososphaerota archaeon | reverse complement strand
GGCATGATCCTGCTCCTGCTCGTCGGATCCCGCAGTGCCACCCTAACACTGGAGTTCGACCAATAGATCTCGCTTTCGACACTCTCCTGCTCACCTCTCGGCCATGGAGAGCAGAGTCTTCACGGTCCTCCAGTTTCTCGTCGTGGCAGACACCTTCAGCTTTCTCTCCAAGAAGGCGTTCGAGAGCTTAGTCACACCGTACCCGTTGGGACAGAAAAGATAGATCTCGTTGCCAGAGATGGAGAACTCTTCGGCCTCGTCCTTCGCCCCGCTGATCTCCTCCGCCGTCAGCCCTGTGGGTTCGGCGGACAGGAAGGTCACGTGGACCTTTGTATCATCCTTCCCAGCGAAAGGGGAGTTCGCGATCACCCTCTGAAGCTCATCTTTCGTTCTTATCACGACCGGAACCTCAAAACCAAAACGATCATCTATCCCTCTCTCGATCTTGCGGACCAAGCTCGAGCGATCCGTGTCACGGTACTCGAACAAGACGTTCCCGCTTTGGATGTACGTCCGCACCTTTCCAAAGCCCAGAGATTCATACAGCCCCTTCAGCTCTCCCATCCTTACCTTCTTTTGTCCGCCTACGTTTATCCCCCGAAGCATCGAGATGTAGGTGTTCATCCGAACGAGCCGCCTGGCGCCGTCATTGACCTTCCGTCGGCTTTGGCAGTTTCTCCTGCCAGATGGCGAGCTCCTTTAGCATCTTCATGAGCTGCCTGTCTTCGTTCTTGAGAAGGTCCATGTACTTCGTGATGTCCCCGTCGCTCAGCCGCTCCGTGAGTCTCGGAAGTTTGAAATCAAAACTCTCGACTATCCTGACCGCCTCGTCTGCCGCGGGGTCTTTCACGATCTTCCTTATCGACTCGTCCTTCGTCGAGAAATCGGCGCTGGCTTGTGTCCTGATGTCTGCGAAGGCTTCCTTAACCTTCTCGGAGGTCCGAGGGCCCAGGTCGTCCAGCTTCATGCTGGGGCCATTGTCAATCTCTCCCTCGTCGGAGCCCCCGAAGCTGCTCGTCATGGCATCGACCATCACAGCACCTGTCTTCTCGAGAGCGTCGGTCATAGTGGAAGCGAGATTGGCGAAGGCCGCCTCAAAACTCGCCATGAGCAGCATCGAGTAGTTGAAGAGGAGATTTTCCACCTTCTTGTCTCTCGTCGTCGTCCCGCTGTTGTCAGACACGTTGAAACATTCCTGTTCGCCGTCTAAAAGCGTATCCTCTCTCAACGCGTTCGGCCCGTCAACGACGCGCTGCGGACCCCTCGACCGAACGGAATCGATCAGCCAACGGGCGATTCCATCTGCGACCCCATCACCTCCAGAATAGAGTCGGAGAAACCTGGGCTATCGCAGACGTCTGGTGCCAGCTTCATCGGCTCCATGTACACGGTGACCAAGGTGGTGCGGCGGTTACGCGAGACTGTCTGCAGCGGCGTCTCGATCTTCGATGGGTCGTCATCGGGCATGAACGTGGCCCCACGAAACAGATCAGAATCTCCGACCAGGGCTTTCTCCTATTCCATGGCAGATGTGCTCATTGGGTGACCTTCCACTACCGGCCATGTGATATGAAGAAGGTACGATTCGGCGGACGCCTAGCGACAGTTCGTCCTCTCTAGCTCTGATCGCTTAGCTCTCAAGCCACTTTATGCTGCAACCGAACGGCTTCGTGTCAGAGACCTTCACCTTCTGACCGACGATCATCTCGTCCAGCGCATTTCTCAGGTCACTGACGCTCACCTTCGAGGGGTCCTTGGAGTCGTCTATCCGTCCGCGATATCTCAGCTCCCTCTTTGCGTCGAACGCAAAGACGTGAGGGGTGCACACGGCTCCATAGGCGTCGACTGCCTTCTGATCCGCATCTCTCAGATAGGGGAAGTTGAAGCCTCTCGCCTTCGCCCTCTTGACCATCTCGGGATAGTTGTCCCCCGGGGATGCCCTCTCATCATTCGAGTTTATCGCGACGAGCTGGACACCCCTGCTGGCGTAGTCCTTCTGTATCGAGACCATCCGGTCCTCGTACGCCTGGACGTAGGGACAGTGGTTACACGAAAATATGATCACCAGCGCGGGCTTGTCGCTGAACGATGAGAGAGAATAGTTCCCTCCGTCTGCTCCTCTGAGGTTCTCGAAATCCGGCGCGGCGTCTCCTATGGCTAACAAAGCAGTTACCAGATCAGCCACGTATCTTTAACAGTTTTCGTCTCCAGCCACCCTCGATAACCTGGTCGTCAAAAGAAACCTCTCTCGAGCCGTTCACCCAGTACCTCAGGGTCGTCTGACCTTCGCCGGTCGAGCCCCCTTTGGAAGATAACCCCCTTTGTAAGAATCACTCTAGGAAATCGCAGTGTAAACTTTCCCTTTTCACATAAGAAAACGGATGATGCAACACAGCTGACAAGAAATGAGCGCAGGAACAGTACTCGCGGGGTTGATCGTGTCTGCCCTCGGACTGGTTGGCCTGATGCAATTGTATGGTTTCGCCGTTCTGCCCTTCAACCTGGCAGTCGTGGACGTGTACCTCACGACTCTCGGCGCGGTGCTGCTCTTTGGCGCCATCGCGATAGTGGGTCTTGGCCTGGTCATAGGCGGACTAGCGACAATCGGTGAGAGGGAGGTCGCTAGGGTCAGTGAGCCGACCATAATCAGGGAGGTGGTCCTCAACCAGCCGATCCGTACCGTGACGGCCTATGCGGCGCTCTCGGAACTCGACCTCTCCATACTTCAGCTCCTCTCGCAGGGAAGGAACGAAGGGGAGATCGCAAGTGTGACAGGGGTGGCTCTACCCATAATCTCAGAGAAGATAGCCCGGCTCTACATCGGGGGATTCATAACCGAGAAGCGCGCTCTTACCGAGAGGGGGTTTGAAGCAGTGCGACATTCGGGAGAGCTCCCGTTGTACGTGAACTACGACGTCCAGTGAAAAACCGAGCGCCGCCGAAGCCTCAACCCCTGCGCTGGAGGACAGGACGGCGAGAAAATCACTAGAACAAGGATGGGCGAGGTCTAAATACACGCGTCGCCTTCTAATCCCCATGAGCGTATACAATGCAGGATCAGACGAAGACTCCAAAGGAAAGCGCAAGGTCGGCCAAGCTCGGCGCAATCAGCTGAAGGACGCGTTGCCCGATGTCCAACCGCCCGGGCAGATAAAGGAGATCGACGCTAAGAAGGGCAGGAAGCCGTCTGAGAAGCGTACCAGACAGAGGTAGCCGAACGAGCCCGGGCCGCGTGCCAGGTCATAGGTCAAAGCGAGAGCGAGCGAGAGCCACATGGAAAGAGACGAGCTCTGCTCTGCCCTGTCTCGGCCTGATCTCCGGCTGAAAAAGCATCGGGAACGGATGTTTTCTCACATCCAACCTGCCGAGACCACATAGGCAGAGTCAAAGTTGGTCGGAGAGACCCTTCCCTTCTCGACGTCGGTTATCGCCTCGTCGAGTATGTCGAGGCCCTCGTCTATCTGCTGCCTCGTGACGAAGTAGTTGGGGTAGAGCTTGATCACGTTCCCCTTCAGACCGAACCACTCGAAGATGAGCCCCTTCTGGACCGACCGCCAGGCGATGTCCTTGACTTCCTTTCGGAGCGGCTCCTTGGTCTTCCGGTCCTTGACAAACTCGAGCCCCACCATCAGGCCCTTTCCCCTGACGTCGCCGATCCATCTGTGCTTCTCCTGAAGCTCCAGACACCTCTTCATCATGTGCTTGCCATGCTTTGCATTTCTCGCGAGGAGGCCGTCTGTCTGGATCGTCTCGATGACCTGGGTAGCTACGGCAGCGCCCAGCGGGTAACCGTGGAGCGTGCTCGAAGTGGCGCCGGGCTCGATGCTCATGGCAACCTGTTCCTTCATTATGACCGCGCTCACGGGGAGCACGCCGCCTCCGAGTGTCTTGCCGAGCACCATCATGTCTGGTTCGATCTGGGGATGGTCCTCTATTGCAAACATCTTCCCGGTCCTCCCGAGCCCGGCGAAGACCTCATCATCGATGTAGAGGATGCCGTTCTTCTTGCATATCTCATGGACGCGCTCGAGCCAACCTGGAGGAGGCGGGATGATGCCTGCAGGTCCCTGGATCGGCTCCACTATCAGTCCAGCCGTGTTCTCCGGAGGCGATATCGTGGTGAGGAGCGTCTCCTCGATGTAGTCCGCGCACGCCATGCCGCAGCTGGGGTACTCCAGTTTGAATGGGCACCTGTAGCAGTATGCGTAGGGCGTGTGCGTGATCCCAGGGACCAGGTGCGGGTGATTTCTGAACATCGCGGCGTAGTGACCCGAGAGCGCCAGAGCGCCGAGCGAGAAACCGTGATGCCCCCCGATGAAGCTTATGAACTGCGGCTTCCTCTGAAAGCCCC
The DNA here is from genome assembly GCA_027886825.1 of Nitrososphaerota archaeon. Lineage (GTDB taxonomy): Archaea > Thermoproteota > Nitrososphaeria > Nitrososphaerales > Gagatemarchaeaceae > Gagatemarchaeum. Next base: position 6,557 of record JAPCJS010000080.1, on the reverse strand, counting down.
TTCCCACCCTGAAAGCGAAATCGGCCGCCTCGCTGCCCGTAGCGAGCATGGCGACCATCTTCTTGGTCTTGCCGGGTGCGATCGATGAGAGCTTCTCGGCGAACTCTATCACGGCGGGGTTCAGATATGGATACGATCCGTGGGCGAGCTCTCCGCCCCTCTCCGTGATCGTCCTGACCAGGGACTCCGGAGCGCCGCCCAGCGACATGCTGCCCGAACCGATGGCAAAGTCCAGATAGTGGTTTCCGTCCACGTCCTCGATCACGGCACCATCCACCCTCTTGGTGAAGATCGGATAGACCCTGTCTATCGATGGCTGGTGGAGCAGCTTCAGCTCCCTCTCGATCAGCGCTCTTGCTTTGGGACCTGGAGGAGGCGTAACTATCTTCGAGTCGCCCATTTCTATCTAGCTCTCCGCCTTCCGTTGCCGCATTTCAAGCTTTTTATCCGGACGCGCCATGCTTAGGCCACACGTCTTGAAATACTCGAGACCCTCCGTGAAGGTCCGGCCTCCAGGTCCGAGCGCGAGGGCGATAATCTCAAGGGATGAGAAGGTCGTCTCGCAGTCGAACTGGAGATACCTGCCCCTCGTCATCAAGGACGGCGAAGGGTCTTTCATAGAGGACGTCGACGGCAACGTCTTCCTGGACTTCAACTCCGGCGCGGCGACCCAGGTCCTGGGGATCGATCATCCCGCGGTCGTCGAGGCACTGAAGCGGCAGACGAGCGCCATGGCGACCTACCAACCGATTCCAGGCTACTTCTACAACGAACTCGTGGTGGAGCTCTGCGAGAAGCTCGCAGGGATAACCCCCGGCGGAGGCGAGAAGAAGGTCTCACTCGGACTTTCCGGCGCCGACGCGACCGACACCGCCATGAAGCTCGCCAGGTGGCACACCAAACGCAAGAGGTTCATCTCTTTCACCGGCTCGAACCACGGACTGGCCACCTACGGCGCGCTCTCGGTCTCCGGTTACAGCTCGAGCACTGTCAGGGGCTTCTCACCGCTCGTCCCTGAGGTGACCCACATCCCGTTTCCCTATCCGTACCGCTGGGCCGGAGAGAAGGAGCCCGGCCAGTGGGTGCTGGACTATCTGGAGGAGCACGTCTTCCGGACCATAGTCCCCCCTGACGAGGTCGCAGGGATCTTCGTCGAGCCGATCCAGGGAGACGGGGGCGTACTCGTGCCCCCCGGGGGCTTTCTGGAGCGGCTGCAGGAGATCTGCAGCCGGCACGGCATCCTGTTCATCGTGGATGAGGTCCAGACAGGGTTCGGCAGGACAGGCAAGATGTTCGCGTCCGAGCACTGGGGGATAGACCCAGACGTGGTGCTGCTCGGAAAGCCGCTCGGAGGAGGGACCCCCGTGAGCGCTTGCGTGACGAGGCGCGAGATCATGGACTGGCCCCATGGCTCCCACGTGCTCACCGCCGCCGGACACCTTCTCGGATGCGCGGGCGCACTCTCAATGATGCGCGTCCTTGAGGACGAGAGACTCTGGGAGAACGCGGCAAGGGTCGGCTCCTTCATGAAGGCGCGCTACCAGAAGATGCAGAATGAGTACGAGATCGTGGGAGACGTCAGGGGCCTGGGGCTCCTTCTAGGAGTGGAGATGGTCCGGTCCAAGGATTCAAAGGAGCCAGGGGTCGCCGAGGCAAAGAAGGCCTGTCTCCTCGCCTTCGAGAGCGGCCTGCTGACCGCATATGACGGTCTGTATGGGAACGTCTTCAGGATAACACCCGCACTCAACATCACCGAGAGACTCGCCGGCGTCGGTCTCGATATCATGGAGGAAGCCGTCGCAGGGGTCCAGCGAGCTCAGCGACACAGGTGATACCTCGCCGTCTTAAAAACAAGGAAGTTCCATGCCCAGCGGTCCACATGGTAACGTCGATCAAGATCGGAGAAGTGCGGAGCATCCCCGGGAAGAGCGTCCACGGAACCTACAAGGTCGCCGAGAGGGCGGCGAGCACCATCGACCTGCCGATCTCGATAATCCAGGGCAGAAAACCTGGTCCCACGCTCGTCATCATCGCGGGAGAGCACGGATGCGAGTACTCCGGCATAGTGGCGGCTGTAAAGCTCGCGCGCGACCTCAGGGCCTCGGAGCTCTCAGGGACAGTCATAATCGTGCCGCTGGCTAACCCTGTGGCCTTCGATGCGAGGTATCTCTTCGTGAACCCGATTGACCAGGTCAACCCCTACGGGGCCTACCCGGGCGAGCCGGGCGCTACCGTGACATTCCAGATCGCGCACAAGATACTCAACGACATCGCTCTCAAGGGTGACGCCGTGGTCCATCTGCACGGGGCCGACTACAACGAGGCCCTCGTGCCCTTCAACTACGTGCCGATGACGGGAAGGAAGGAGGTCGACGAGGAATCATCGCGGCTGGCATCCTGTTTCCCCGTCCTCTACCACCTCGACGCGCTCCCGGCCTCCAAGAGCACGAGCGTCCCTCCTGTCGGCACGACCTACGCCGTGACCGCAGACGGCACCCTCTACTGGGAGGTCGCGAGCCGCGGGATCCCCGCCACGATGGTCGAGTCGGGGAAGGAGGGGAAGCTCGAAGAGGAGACCATCATGATCCACTATGACGGCCTGATCAACGTGATGAAGCACATGGGGATACTCGCCGGAAAGGCGGAATACCAGAGAGGTGTAAGGATCCTCAAGAACCCGGTCCTGGTGGCCAACAGGTCTGCTGGCCTCTTCATCCCGAAGGTCGGGTACGGCGAGAGCGTCAACAAGGGACAGCTGCTGGGGGAGATCTGGAACTTCAAAGGGAAGGTCCTGGAGAGGATACTCTCCCCCATCGACGGGATGGTTGTCTGCAGAATCAACTTCGTCGCGGCCGACTCCTATCCTACGCAGACTCAACCCTATCTTTTCTACATCACACAGGTGGAGTAAAAAATCCAGCGGAAGTCCACACAATCAGAAAGAATCAGAGAGATCTGACAAATATTAAGATATAAATATAGACGGCACTAAACAAGTGGTACTTGGCAACTACCAAGTCGAACGTTTTCGTAAGGGAGGCGACCGGCCTCGTCCGGTATCTTTCCGCGAGGGACGTCCTCATGTTCAATCTCCTCAACATGGGCCTTCCGTGGCCACTTCTGTATGTCTTCTTCGCGGGGGCGGGGTACCCCGGAATCGACACCCCCGTCACGGTCCTGATCGCGTTCTTGCCGAACGTCCTCATCGCGATGCTCTACTACTACATGACCTCCGCTTTTCCGAGGACAGGAGGCGACTACGTCTGGGTGAGCAGGATCATTCATCCTGCGGTCGGGTTCATGGAGAGCTTCGGCGTCGTAGTCTTCTTCCTCTCCTTCCTAGGTCCAGTCTCCGGGTGGCTGATGACCTACGGCCTGGGTACGATGTTCTACAATCTCGCGATAGCGACGGGCAACACGAGCTACATGACGCTGGCGGCGCAGGTCACGAGCCAGAACTCGATCCTTCTTGGAAGCCTGCTCGTTCTCGCGATAGTCGTGCTCGCGGCGGCGGTCGGGATAAAGAACACCTTCAGGTATACCTGGGTTACGTTCGTAGTGGTGGTGCTGGGGCTCACGGTATTCCTGCTCGCACTTGCCACTTCGTCGCCAACTACCTTCCAGAATAACTTCAACGCGCTGTCGGGGTCGACCTACCAGGGGATAATCGACGCTGCCAACAAGGCAGGATACGTCACCGTCTTCACCATATCCGGGATCATCCTAGGAACGTTCTACAGTTTCCTCAACTACCTCGGATACAACTTCTCCACGTACATAGGCGGAGAGGTGAAGCAGAATCAGAGATCGCAGTTGATCGGGGTTCTAGGCTCGGTAGTCGTCTTTGCTGTGATAGTGTTCCTTGTCTTCGAGGCGCCCTTCGCCATAATGGGAGGCCAGTTCATCAACTCTGCAGCGCTTCTGGCCGGTCATGGCAGCGCTGCATACACTCTGCCCTCGCCGCCAGTCAGTTCCTACCTTGTGATCTTCGCCAACCCGAGCATGCTTGTCGCTGTGCTCGTACCACTTGCGATAATCGCATCTGTCCTCGGCTCGCTGGAGACCATCGTCCTTGCTACGGTCCGAATTGTCTTCGCTTGGAGTTTCGATGGTGTGATGCCCGCAAAGCTCTCTCAGCTTAACCGGAGGGGCTCACCCAACTTCGCGCTCGCCCTCATTGCCGTCATAGGGCTGGTCTACATACTGATCTCGATCTTTGAGGCCAACGTCCTAACGTTCCTGGCCTACACAACCTCCGGATTGTATCTCTCGATAGCGTTCGTGGGCCTGAGCGGGCTTATCTTCCCGTACCGGAAGAAGGCGATGTTCCAGAGCACCCCTGCCTCCGTCCAGAGAAAGGTGGGCGGTATGCCGGTCATCGCGATACTGGGGCTCGCAACCTTTGTCGTCGGTGTCTTCGTGGCAGTCGCAGCTGCGAGTCCCGCGTACACGGGCGCGGCAGTCAATCCATACTATGTGGCTGCCCTGGTGAGCGTATTCGTGGGTGGACTGGCCGTCTACGCGATCTCGTACTACTATCAGAAGAGCAGGGGCGTGGACCTCATGCTCAGGTTCAGGGAAATACCACCAGAGTAGTCCAGACTCGGAGCTGTCTCAGAGCATCTTCCCGCGCGCCAGGACCGGGATCAGCCTATCCATCTTGTCGCCCCTGATCGCGACCATCTCGTTGTGCTGATTGACAGCAGTGCAGCAGTGGGCGGGCACGAAGCGGATCCTGTCACCTATCTTTGTGGACGTCCCGGTCCCCGTCAGGTGCAGCCATCCGTGCTCTTCTGAGAAGTGCTCCATCACCACACCCTTCCGGTCCAGCGGGATCGGAAAGAGCCCCGTATCGAAGTTGAACGCCTTGGAGCCCGCGTCCACCATCGCCCTGTTCCTTGCGGGCTTGCTCATCACAGTCGCTACCACGGTAAGGGCGCACTCCTGCATAGTCGCGACCCCCCGCTTGACCAGGACGTGGTCGTTGAGCGCGTACATCCCGGGTTGGACCTCGGTGGTCGCGGGATGCTTCGCGTTGATCCAGGTGCTCACCGAACAGCCGACGCTTACCACGTCTACCCTCATGCCGGCCCGCTCGACGCCTTTCTTGGCGATCACGATCTTGTCCATCGCCACGTTCGAGAGCCTCAACTGCTCCTCCTTCGTCTTTGCACCGTTGACGTTGCCCTCATAGCCCATTATCCCCTTCAGGACGAGGTTGTCGTGCCTCGAGACCTCCTTGGCGACCTCCGCCGCGTTCTTCGCCTGGACCCCACACCGGCCCATGCCATTGTCGACATCGACGTAGACGTCGAGCTTCGTTCCCGCATCCTTGAATATCTTTCCGGTCTTCTTGACGACATCGATGTCGTCGACGGCTACTCCGAGATGGATCATCTCCGCGACCCTGGCCATCCGCTCGATCTTCTCAGGCACGACCACCTCGTTCGTCAGGAAGATGTCGTTGATGCCCGCCCCCGCGAATACCTCGACCTCGCTCACCTTCTGCAGGCAGACGCCGCTCGAGCCAGCGGCGAGCTGCATCTTTGCTATCTCTGGAGACTTGTGAGTCTTCACATGAGGTCTCAGCGAGACCCCGCACTCTTTCGCGAACGCCGCCATCCTCTTGATGTTGAACTCCATCCTGTCGAGGTCCAGGATGAGGGCCGGCGTGTCTATTTCGTCAAGATACATTGTCAAGTGTGACCACTCAACCACAGGATTTGTGCCTATTTCTGTTGATGGGATGCCCTGGACCGCAGTATGATCTTGGAGAACGGCGCCGACCCGAGGGACTGCTCGGTGAAAGAGGCCTGTCCTGTCTCGAGTCCCCTGATGTCGAGCCAACCACTTGAGGTCTCGATAAAGCCACCATCCGCGAGCACGACCGCCCTTCTAAAGTCCTCGTCCGTGTATGAGAAAGAACCGATGAGCTGTTTCTCAAAGCGGACGATCTCGTTCCCGGGAAGGTTCGTAGCGTTCTCGTGCAGCCCCATCAGGACTACTCTCCCTCCTCTGCGTACGACCGCCACGCCCTGGGACCTCGTCTGGGATGAGCCGGCAGCATCAATCACGGAATCGACACCTTCTCCGGACGTCGACTCCCTGACCAAAGCGAGTACGTCATCGGTCTTGGGGTTCAGGACCGAGGTGGCACCCCAGTTGGAAGCCCAGCGGAGACGGGTAGGATTCGTATCCACAACCACGCAAGAGCTAGCGCCCCTGGCTCTGGCAAGTCGCGTCGCCATGAGCCCGATAGTGCCCGCCCCTATGACCATCACAGCGTCGCCTGACTCGATCTGGGCCAGTCCTGTGGCCCTGACGCCACACGCCAGCGGTTCGACGAGTGCACCCACGAGCGGGTCCTTGATCGTGTAACAGGCTCCGACAGGGACGGTCACATAATCCGCGTAGGAACCGGGATAGTCGATACCGATGATCTTACGGGAAACGCAAAGCTGTCTGAGTCCCCCTCTGCACAATCTGCACTGTCCACAGGAGAGGATAGGGTTGACCGAGACGAGCTGGCCCTGCCAGTCGTCCGGATCCCGCAGGAG
>JAPCJS010000120.1 GCA_027886825.1 Nitrososphaerota archaeon | reverse complement strand
GCTCCGATTGGAGGCGGCGTAGATCTGTTGAGCCTCAGAGGCAGAGTGTGTCGGCGAGCTGCTAAGCGCAGAGACCTGCACCTGGAGAGCATTGTTGCTATTCTCGAGAGACGCGATGGTCTGCTGCAGACTCGTTATCGTTGAGTTGGTCGTTTGGATGGTCTGCTGCGCGAACGACCCATCATAGTAGAGGACGACGAATGCCGAGCCGACTAGGATCGAAAGAATTGCGATTGCAGCTAGGCCCTTGCGAAGTCTCGGCTGCGGTTCCGGCATCATGCAAAGAAGATCCGTCCGTTAATTAATAATCCATTGTGGTGCAACTGTCTATCTCGCTGCCAGGAGAAAAGCCGATTTCCCTTTTGACCTCGCGGCCCAGCTCGGCGAGACTGCCGTGCGATCTCTCCCGAAGTTCTTGCACCCGTGAGTGGTGGTCTTCGGCGGTCCTATTCTCTCGTCCGTGGGAACGTCCGACTGGTCGGCCGACCAGTCGATTCACAGGATCCTGGTGGTTTACAGAAGTGCGCGATTCCTCTCCACAATCAGGACGGAACATGCGAATTGTAGCCAGATCGGCGGCAACGATAGACACTTGCACCACAAATATCAAAATACGAGACAAAATCACCTAGTCTAGGGGCCATAATGAACGCCATATCGGGAACATCCAGATCGAAGGGTCTCAACTACAGGACGCGCTGCAACCCCCGCCTCTTCTGCGCGTGCAAAGAAGGTCGGATCCGACTGACCGCTCGATAACTGCCCAGGTTGATTCTCCTTGGTCTCGATCTCCCAAGCACTCTACAATCTCGCAGTGAGTCTTATCCAAAGTTCCGGGTACTTGGGGGTGTTCGGTCTCATGGCGATGGAGAGTGCGACGCTCCCGATACCCAGCGAGGTCGTACTCCCACTGGCGGGCTATTACCTGGTGTACCTCGGTCATTTTAATTTCTGGCTCGTAGTGATTGCTGCATCGATCGGTTCTCTGTTGGGCACGCTCATTGATTACGCCATAGGCTACTATCTCGGAAGGGCTGCAATTCTCAGATATGGCCGCATAATCCGATTGAACGAGGGTAACCTCAAGACGGCAGAAGGGTGGTTCGCGAGACACGGCAGCGTCACAGTTCTCCTTGCCAGGTTCGTCCCCCTCCTCAGGACTCTGATCGCGTTTCCTGCCGGGATCGCGGAGATGAACCTGGCGAAGTTCGTCGGCTACTCGATAGTCGGGATCTTCGCCTGGGATGCGATTCTCATCTACGTCGGAGTGGTATCAGGACAGAATTACGCCGCAATCGTCAGCGCACTCCAGACGTACTTCCTGCCGATAGAGATCCTTGCGGTCCTGGTCATCGTGGTTGTGCTACTTTTCAGTTGGAGAAGGTCGAAGGGAAAAGCGAAGGTGAGCACCTAGATCACGCGGTTTCAGCCAGTTCACCAACCGCGATTACTATGGTATCGCGTTCGTCATGACGCTGGACCAGATCTTTTGGCTGCCCATATCCTTGCGAGGGCAGGCCGTTCATACTCGGACGGGATTCTCATGTTGGCTGGGAATGCTGATTTGGCCTCGTCTCACGCATGGCATCACGGGTGCGGTTCATCGAACGACAGGGTGCAGGAACTATCCCCTATCTCGACCTTGGGAGCGACCCCTACTATCTTCTTGATGGCCTGGTCGAAGTAATTCGCCAGAACTATGCTGTAGCGCGGCCCGAGCTCGTGATGGAAGACTATCGTCCGGGTGCGCCCGCTACTGATGAGCTCGTAGTGGTATATTCCGCTGTATTTCGAGTGCACGGTGAGGAAAGAGAAGAATGTCTCAATGTTGAGCTTTCCGAACCAGAAGCGCGTAATCTCAGGAGCGTTCCTACCTCCTGCGTCCCTTCCGTGGGTGACCAGCGCTTCATCGGTGAGAAAATCGAAGAGGCGCCCGAACCCCTGCCGCCCAATCGAGACATATCCGAACCTCTCGGCAAAACGATCCCACTCTGCATATTTGGTGATCAGTGTGGTAAGCAGCGAGTTGACGCTCAACCCCTTCTTCCTGGCGTCCTCCTCTAGTATCCTGTCGTGCTCCGCGCTCAGACGGATGGTCCTCAACACAGTCTTCTTGCTCGCAGTCAACACCTTCCCGTCTTCAGCAGCCGATGGCGAATAAGTATTACGATGTAAACATCCCGTGTAAATAGAAATGTAGTGAGCATTACGGGAGGGAAGCACAAGGTTGACAACACAACTCAATTCGAAGGTCGTCGCTGCAGAGGCCGCGAAAGCTCTGAAGGACGATTTCAGGGGGAATATCGTACTTCCGGGCGAACCTAGCTACGAGCAGGCGAGGAAGGTCTGGAACGGGATGATCGACAAACACCCGGCGATAATTCTGAGATGCGCCGGGACGAGCGACGTGATGAAGGCCGTCAGGTTTGCGCACGATCAGGGGCTGGTGGTCTCGGTGAGAGGAGGCGGCCACAACGTGGCGGGCAACGCCGTCTGTGACGACGGACTGATGATCGACCTGTCAGGCATGAAGAGCGTGAGGGTCGACCCCGTGAGCCGGACCGTCCGCGTAGAACCCGGAGCGACATGGAGGCAGTTCGACCTCGAGACCCAGGCGTTCGGCCTCGCAGCCACCGGCGGCCTCGTATCGACAACAGGGATCGCTGGGTTCACTCTGGGAGGAGGGATAGGATGGCTCGTGAGGAAGTATGGACTCGCGCTGGACAACCTGGTCTCCGTGGACGTGGTGACCGCGAGATCCGAACTGCTGACCGCGAGCATGAGCGAGAACACAGACCTGTTCTGGGGAGTGAGAGGAGGGGGCGGAAACTTCGGCATAGTGACGTCCTTCGAATACCAGCTGTATCCGGTCGGGCCTATCGTCCTTGGTGGTCTGATCGCATACAAGGCGGAAGACGGTCAGGCGTTGCTGAGATTCTACAGAGATTATGTGAAAGATGCACCGGATGAGCTTACCACGATAGCGGTCTATCTGACGGCGCCACCGTTGCCTTTCCTGCCAAAGGAGGTCCATGGGACTCATCTCCTCGCGATCGCGGTCTGCTATTGCGGGGGGATCGAGGAGGGGCAACGGGTCCTCGCCCCACTCCGGAAGTTCGGCAAGCCGGTAGCCGACGTAATCCAGCCCCTGCCGTATGTGGTCCTGCAGAGCATGCTGGACGAGACCTCGCCCGCGGGGATCCAGAACTACTGGAAGTCGTCGTACATCTCAGACCTGAGTGACGACGCGATCGATGTGATCCTGTCCTACGGCAAGAAGATAGCGTCGCCTCTTTCGGCGGTCCACATGCACCAGCTAGGTGGAGCCATGCGAAGGGTAGGAGACGATGCCACAGCTTTCAGCCATCGTGATGCGTCCTGCTTGCTCAACATCGTTTCTGCTTGGCAGGACCCGGTCGAGAACGAAAAGCAGATCAAGTGGACCAGGGATTTCTTCGCCGCCATGAAGAGATTTTCCATCGGTGCCTACGTGAACTTCCTTGGAGAGGAGGGCGCCGACAGGGTGAAGGAGGCCTACGAGGAGGAGAAGTACGAAAAGCTGGTGGCACTCAAGGATAAGTACGATCCTACGAACTTCTTCCATCTCAACCAGAACATCAGACCCTCCCACCCCAGCGCCTGAAGCATACGCTGTCGGGTGACCCACCCGGGTCTGAGCAGGGAAGGCTGTGCTTCGACCTCACTTCCCTCCAGGGGCATGGATTCGCCTTGGAGGCCGCACTTTATTTTAACTCAGAAACAAACACCAGTTGTCCACGATGGAGAACCCCGCTATCGTTTACCGTCGCCTGGCCAACCAGCACATCTCCGATCTGGGCATCGGTGTGAAAAGACCAGAAGACGCGTTGGCGTCGATGGGGGCAATACAGGCCCAGGACTATCCGGCTGCTCTGTGGGCCATAGGGCTCCGCTGTGAGAATTCCACGCAGGCGGGTATCGAGGCAGCCATAGCGAAAAAGACGATAGTCCGTACCTGGCTGATGCGGGGCACGCTCCATTTTGTCGCATCTTCCGATATACGCTGGATGCTCCGCCTCCTCGCTCCCCGTCTGACCGCATTCTCGGCTTCGAGGGAGAGGCAGCTCGGCATGAGCGACGACATCGTAAAGAAATCAGAGATGCTGTTTGCAAAGGCACTGCAAGGCGGCGGTCAGCTTACGAGAGATCAGATGTACCAGGTGCTGAAGAAGGGCGGTATAGCCACCACAGACACGCGCGGCTACCACCTGCTCTACAGGGCTGCATCTGACGGCCTCATATGCTTCGGTGCGCACGACGGGAAGCGGCCCAGGTTCACGCTGCTCGACGAATGGATAGTCAGAAGAAAAGAGATCTCTGATGATCGGGCCCTCGGAGAGCTCGCGTCAAGGTACTTCACCAGCCATGGCCCCGCGACAATCAAGGACTATGTGTGGTGGTCGGGGCTCAAGGTCTCCGATGCAAAGACAGGCATAGAGAAGGCGTCACCGCCGCTAGTCCAGGAGGAGATAGGCGGGAAGACATACTACGCGCCGCGCAGCGGACAGGGGTCACGGATTGGTGCACTTTCTGTGCACCTCCTGCCGGCGTTCGACGAGTACCTTGTGGGCTACAGCGACAGGTCGGCGATGCTCAGCGACGAGAAGACACAGGAGATGTTGAGGAGCGGGAGGATAACATTCACACACAGCAACGGAATATTCCTCCCAACCATAGTGATCGATGGCGAGGTCGTGGGCACCTGGAAGCGCAGGGACGAGAGGGGAAAGGCCACCGTAACGATCCAGCCGTTCCTGAAACTGGACAACGAGCAGATGGAAGGTGTCAGGCGGGCGGCGGAGAGGTATGGCGACTTTTTGGGAGTACCTATTCTACTGAAAGAAAATCCTGCAGCCCCTAATCCGCCGTGATTGGAACAGATGAGGAGTCGAACCCGAGCTTGATTGATGCCGTCTCCAGCACCAAAACGTATCAGCGGCGGGTTGTCAGGAGACGAGCGACTAGGGATTGGATCTTGGTTCCAGTCTGAAGAATTCGTACCCCAGTTTCTTCAGAAGCGTGAGCGCCTCGGCGGTAATAGTCGGGGCAACGATGCCTCCTCGGATCCTGCTCTCCCTATGTCCCCGCTTTCGATCCGTGGTCCGAAGATACTCCTTCGTTCTCCTCTCTTCTCCTCTCTCGGCTTTGGGAGGTCCTTCCAGCCGCTCGATCTCGATGAAATATTTGACATAGCGGTCCAGCTGCGATGTGCTCGCCAGCTGTGCCTGCCCTCTCTTGAATTCTAGCACAAAGAGGTTCCCTTCTCTATCTTTGCCTATCAGGTCGACGCTTCCGTACCTGGTCCTGAACTCTCTCTTCTGAGGTGTAAATCCTTCCTCGACTAGTCCTGGATCCCGAATGACCCGGTCAACCATCTCAGATTCGCTTCCCGAGAACCTGAACTGGCCGGGAGTTACTCTCGACGCGGCGATGTAGAAGACCTTCTCGAACCAGATCGTGACCGTCTCTCTGTCCTTCTTTCTGAAGGCTTCGAGAATTAGGATTGGTCCGTCCCTAACGGACAGGTGGAACGTTGTGCCCGGCGGTTGCCAGTTGAGGGGTCGATGTTTGGTGTCTTCGTGTATGATCAGCGTCCCGTCGGGCTTTGTGATCACTATCCTCTGGGATACGTCCGCCACCGATGAGGCCCTGCCTTTGTATTCTACTCTGATAGATGCACAGATGACAACCACATACTCGTCGATAACCGATTCGAGAAAACACTTTGCGGAACTGGCAGAGGTCGATCCCTCACGTTCTGGGTCATGAGGCAGCGATGACTCAGGCTCAGAAGCCTGGGTCCAGATGGTATCGGAGGAGAGCCAGATGTGGTTCAGCCCTGGCTTGTCTGGATCCAGCTCCCGCAGTCTGGTATCCGCGATATCTTCGCCGTGCCTATTCGAACGGTCGTCCATCTGACTACTGCGGAGAAGTGGAAAAGGAAGGAGAATTAACTCCTCCCCTTGCTAGTTTCCTGCACTGGGAAGATGAGCTCTGCCTACATGTCGAAATACAGGTAGAACTCGTACGGGTGCGGCCTCGCAGAGACTGCCCTGTAGTTCGCCATCTCTAGCTCGATCATCATCTCGATGAGGTCTTCCGAGAATACGCCCTTGAGGAACTCGGAGTCGCTCTTGAGAGACTCGATCGCCTCGAGGAGGCTCCCGGGGAGCTCCTTGACGCCGAACTCCTTCCTCTTCGTCGGTGTAAGCTCGTAGATGTCCTGATTGACAGGGTCTCCTGGGTCGATCTTCTTCTTGATCCCATCAAGGCCGGCGGATACGATTGCTGCGAAGGCGAGGTAGGGGTTTGCGGATGGGTCGGGCGTCCTGAACTCGGCCCTCTTACCCTTCGCTCCTGACTTGCCCTTGTAGTGCAGTGGGATCCTTACGTTTGCGGACCTGTTCCCCCTGCTCCAGGCCACGAAGACGGGCGCCTCGTATCCGGGTACCAGCCTCCTGTAGGAGTTGGTCGTGGGGTTGGTGATGGCGCACAGCGCCCTGCTGTGTGCGAGTAGGCCTCCCACGTAGTACCTTCCCGTCTGGCTGAGGTTAGCGTACTCGTCCTTCTCGTCATAGAAGGCGTTCTTCTCGTCTTTCCAGAGGCTCGAAGAGACGTGCATGCCTGAGGCGTTGTCGCCAAAGATTGGCTTGGGCATTATGGTCGCTATGAGACCTCGCTTGGAGGCGACGTTCTTTACCACGTACTTGTAGGTGACCATGCTGTCTGCCATCGGCGTGAGCGTGTCCCTGTAGATGTTGATCTCACACTGTCCTGCGGTGGCTACCTCATGGTGGTGCGCGTCGTTAACAACGCCGAACGACTCGTCGAGGTGGTATGCGACCTCGCTCCTGTAGTCCTGGAGGGTATCCGACGGCGGCGTTGGATAGTATCCCTCCTTGAACCTGATCGGGTAGTTGGTGCCCCGGGCTTCGTGGGCCGACTCAACTGATGTGATTTTGTGGCTGGTCCCGAACGGGCTGGACACGTCCCAGGTGACCGTGTCGAAAACGAAGAACTCCATCTCTGGTCCCCAGTACGACTCGGTGAAGCCAGCGGCCTTGACGGCCTCCTCGGCCTTTTGCGCGATGTATCGAGGATCCCTCGAGAACCTGCCCTTCTGGTAGCCCCAGTGGACGTCGCAGATCATCCTGGCCGTAGGGAAGCGCTCGTCGCCCCAGGGGAGTATGGCGAAGGTGGAAGGGTCTGGTAGCAGGAGCATGTCGGAGTCGAATATCTCTGCGAACCCCTTGATCGAGGAGCCGTCCAGCTTCGGGATGCCTTCCTGGAAGGCCTCTACCTCGAGCATGTTATTCGGTATAGTGACGTGCTGGGTGCGCCCGGGCACATCGGTGAAATGCAGGTCGATGAACCGGATACCCTTCGATGCGACGGTATCCACAACCTGCTTCGGAGTTCTCTTTCTTGGAACAAAGCCTTTTGCTGACTTGTCGAAAGGCAAACGGGCGGGTGCCCTGCCCAGCGGTTATAAATCTTACTCCGAGATTTTACATTCGTTCACATTAGTAATAATAATGCTTATCAAATGCGCAATATATGGGGATTGAGGTTCACAGATGAAACCTGACAACCTAGACAGGTCGCTGCTCAAAGAGCTCGAGAGTGATGGGCGCCAATCGTTCAGGGATCTCGCAAAGAAGACCGGGGTCTCCGTGGTCACGGTCGCACAGAGGGT
>JAPCJS010000146.1 GCA_027886825.1 Nitrososphaerota archaeon | reverse complement strand
CTCGATTAGCCCTGTCGGATGGTCGACCATCCGACAGGGCTAAGTAATTAATCGATCTTGCGGGACGCTCGAAGGGTTAGACCTTGTCGAGAACAGACGACCGCGATCAGGACGGAACGATGGCCCCGAGTGCAGGTGAGGGACAGAGGCGGGTAGAAGAAGAGGACCGCCATGACGCTCAGCCCGCTGCCGAGGACAGGATAGCCTTCGATCACACCAACATCATGGTGCTTCAGAAGACATCGGCGGGTTTGATCGAACTCTTGGTCCTCGTTCCGCTCTCCGACGGCTCGTCCTCCGAGATGAAGGTAACCTTCGGATCGCCGGTGAGGCTGATTCACCAAGACGGGAGATACGAGTACAAGATGGACATCAACAGCAACCTCACGGTCACGCAGAGCGAGAAGACGGCTTCCGGGAATGTCGAGGTACAGAGCCGTGACGGGCTCTCCTGGGAGATTCCGGCTGGATATCCGGGGGCCTGGACCGGGCTGCTCGACCATGAGCCCATAGTGAAGGAGTTCCTAGCGAGCCGCTTCCGCCCGGGCGAGGTCTTCGTCGACGTGGGCGCCAACGTCGGGGCCTATTCGCTCAGGGCCGCCTTACAGGGGATGAGCGTCCACTCGTTCGAGCCCAACCCTGAGAACGTCAGGGTCCTGAAGAGAAACTGCGAGATCAACGGCCTCTCCATAGACCTGCATGAGTGCGCGCTCGGGTCGTCCGAGGGCACGGCCAGCCTCTCTCCGAACGGGGCCGCCTCGAGGGTCTCTGATGCGGGCGACCTCAGAGTCCAGATGCGCACGCTCGACAGCTTCCACCTTCCACGAGCAGATCTCCTCAAGGTGGACGTCGAGGGCTACGAGCTGGAGGTGCTTCAGGGGGCGGTAGAGACGCTCGAGCGCTGCCATCCCGTGATGATGGTCGAGATGCACCACTGGGTGGGCGCGGAGAAGGAGGCTGCCATTTTCGAGCTCCTCTCAGGACTCGACTACAGTTTCGAGTACCTCGACAGATATCCCCAAGGCCGGCACCTCGCCGCAACCTACTCTCCAAGAACCTAGTTAGTCCGATCTCGAAAGCGAGGCCCTTCCGTTCAGCAGTAACGAACGCGGAACTTAGATGAGGGAGCCATCCGGCTCAGCGGGCCTCCTCCACTCTCTTGAGCACCTCAAGACATGTGAGCGTTATCCACTTGCTTGGTTCTCCCTTCGTCTCCAGAGCGAAGGGGGTCACGCCCCGCCTGAGCCTGTAGCCCGCCCCTACCCCAAGGTCGGGGTGGACCGAGTCCAGCGCCCAGGTCCCGTCCGACCGCCTCTTGCTCCTCAGCAGCGAGAGCGCGAAATCGAGCCTCCTGTCGTCGGCATAGCCTAGCTTTGTTGTCACGTCCAGCCCCACGAGAATGTCATAGTAGTAGTGGACCGGGTAGTGGAAGCGATACCACGGCAGATAGCGACGTCTGCCCTGCTTGTGAAGTTCCTTCCGCAGATAGAACTCGACGCCGCGCTCGACCGATCTCTTCATGCGACGGGTCCAAAGGGCCCGCGGCAGCGCTGCAAACGCGCTGAGACCCTCCCAGCAGTCGAGGGTACCCCTCCCGAACGCCTCCCCGTAGAAGCAGTGCCAGCCACCATCCTCCATCTGGTTCTCGACCAGCCAGTCGAAGGAGGCGCGCACGCGCGTGTCGTCCGCGTATCCGCACGCGACGAGCGTCCTCGCGAGATTCCCAGTCAGACAGTGCTCGCTTCTCGACCAGTCGCTCGATGGAGTGTCGAACCCACCATCTGGCCTGGAGTATTCCTCCAGGAAGAGATCGCACGTCTTGCGCACCCTGTCGTCGCGTGCGGTCATGCCCAGGTCGGCCAGGACGATGAGTTTCCATATCGTCGCCGTGTACTTGGGACGGTACAAATCCTGTCTGGACTCCCAGGATCCGTCCTCCCTCTGGTCGCGAAGGATCTGGGCCACCCACCCCCTCTCCGGTATCGCGGAGAGGGCCTGACGCACCTCGCCATCTCCTCCGCCACGATCGAGGAGACCAGCGAGAGCGCGATATCTGACCGCAGGCTGTGCAGATTCCGTAAGCCAGCTCAGGACGCTCTCTTCCATAGACGCGCTCATCATCCGGATGGAGGTCGGCTACATTATTCTCGATTTCGGTCATTCAGGGGCTCCGATCTGAGACCATCCAGAGGAGTGGCGTAAGAGATGCGGGGGTGGGATTCCAGCCCTAATTTACTAGTAAACAGAGAATGGTGAAGAGGTACTCCTACACTCAAGGGCGGGATTTGAACCAGTTGAGGTCAAGTTTCCTGCGAGTTGTAGGGAGTCCGTGGAATTCCTATGATAGGATTCGTATGGGACGCCAATTTGACTCAATTTGTGCTTGGTTTGCTAGCTCGCGCCGTTGGCAAGTACCTGAAGGGCGTCGAAGTGATTCTCTTCTGGGTCTGGAGACAGGGTTCGAATCGGAAGGGATGTACCTAACATAGGCCGGAAGGGACCTATACCCCTTTCAGGGAATGGAACCGTGACACAAAGCCACAAGGGTTCGAGCCACAGCTGATTTCGGACCTTCTTGTCAGGATTCTCCTTGACCACTTGCTCCTTGGAGCTGGTATGACGGGGATCACACGGCGGCTGCAGCGAGGAGGTCGCGGAAACTAGCTGGTCTCGACAGACCGGCGGGGAGCGGTTTTCCGGACTCATTGCGCGGTCGGTCAGCGGTCGAATACGCAGGTCCAGCCCATGTACCCTTGGCTATGTTATTGAGACACTGGTCTAGAAGGAACAGGGAGAGCCCCTTGCCCGATGGGTCTGTGAAGGAAGGCGTGGGGCCAAGGATGCCTCCCCCAATTTGACTTAGAACCCTGCATAGTTCCCGCGCAGACCAATCCCCGTTCGCGATGGTTCCGTCCCCAAGCTTCACCTCTGGATACGAGGGTGCTTTGGCTCCCTCGGGCACGCTCGTAATCGTTTTGCGCAGATTTTGCAAGAACGACCACACTTTGTCATGGCCGTTGAAAATATAGATCGCCTTCCATCGAGCCATTCGCCCCAGCGTCAACTTGGCTCGAAGCCATGGAAACAGCCAGTACCCGAATGTGAACTCCAATAGGTACGGATATGGGTCAGTGGTCAGGACCAGGTCTATGCCGTCGGTGTTAATCATGTCGATTATGTATGAGGGTGCGGCCATTCCGGGGGCAGAAAGGTTAACCCAGGAAGAGGGTTGAGGCTGATAGGCGCCGTACGGTGGATATACGTCGACGACACCGTAGACGCCGTTCCATTGAGTTCCTGCCGTTGGAAGTGCAGTGTAGACACCTGGGCTAAGGACAAATTGCGGCATCGATGCCGGACCGATCTTCGGGTCATTGATGATGGGCTGGACCGCGTCGCTGGGCGAGCCGAGTTTCCCTGCGTTGTGCCCGCGCTGAAAAATGTAGAACGTCAGGTACCCCAAAGCGTCGGCAGCGCTTGGCATATCACTCTTCACGATTCCGTGGACACTCTGCGTGTAGAGTGAGTACAGGAAGTTCGCGTACCCGATGAAGTCGCTATTGTATTGCGACAGAAATGTGCTGAACGTGGGTTGCTTCGGGTCGATGAAGTTAACCAGGCTCTGGAGCGTCAGGTACGATTGAACCGCGAGCGACAGATATGGACGAAAGGTTCGTGGGTCCGCGACCATGGGGGCACCTGTAGGGTTCGCAACGCTTTGAGCCTGCGGAAGTTTCCCATACCACATCTGTGTATATGCCGGGGCGGTCTGGGGGGCATTTGGGGGGATGTTCGTGAGCCCTTCATCCCCGTATGGATAGAGCGTGGCATACCATATCTTGCTGTAGGGTGAGAATCTTAGTTCTTGAAGGTCCGGTCGCTGCCAGAAAGCACCCCAATTCTCTGGGGGGACCAGATTGTTTGCGCCGGCGGACGCCGAGGGGACGAGGTTACCCACAAATCCGTTCGCATTGTTGTGATAGTTACTCGCATCCTTCTTGACGTAGTCTCCACCGGTTCCCTGGGCGGCCAGGTCGTCGAAATCGGTCTTCAAACCTCCACCACCTGGAGGATTCCAGTAGGAGTGAAAACCGGAGTTCAGCTGCTCGTTCCAATAGGAGAACAGGGTGGTGATGTTTATGTCGCTGACCTCTGTCTCGATCTGTTGTAGCGCTTTCGCGAGGCTCGAGTCCGGCGAAGATGACGACGCTATCGAACCCAGGAGGAAAGAGAGGAACAAGACTATCGCAGCCCCTACCCCAGCTGTAACCGCGCCCGATGCCGCGCCGGCCTCGGCAGTCGCCGTGGTCGTAGTCGCAGCTGCATCCCCTATGACTGGATCAACAGCTGCAGCGGCTATCGGCCCAGCCGTTGAAATTACCTGCGCGTAATTGGCTACGTTGCTCAAGAGACTGTTCGATTGCGATAAGAAATCTCCAAGATTTTGTTGAGCGCTATTTTGGTCCGGGGAAAGTTGATCGACTATTCGTTTAATCAGCCGGTCGACGGCGTCGTTGTCCATTTTGACCTGCCCCGGTTAGCGAGCACTGACCAAGATCTGAATCAATCCTCGACCATCCTCAAGGTTATCCAGAGCCTTGCCCAGTATAGCTCCGATCGCCCTGCTGCGATCCAGCACCTTCATGGCATGCCCGGCTGTCGGCGAAGTGGTCAACAGGTCGCCGGGTTTAATCGGCGCGAAAGCGGCGTCGACCTTGCAGTACGTCCTGCCGATGAGCGCGACGGGTGCCCGAGATCGCTTCGAATCGATTCGGTTTAGCACGATTGCAGGTCGAAGGTTGCCTGCTCCAGAGACGACACCTGCGATTCGTGAATCGTACTCTTCCCTGCTGACGGCGAGCGCCCCGGTGTCGCTGATGATGAGGACAGTACCCGGAGTTGCTTTTTCATCATCAGCCCGTACATCGAAGTCTTCGGCGCAGTCTGCGCCAGTACTGTTCACTAGGATCACGTCTTTGCTCACAAGGATGTTTCCCGCGCTAACATCGCCCTTGGTTGTTATGCTGCCCGCGTTGACTGCGCCTGTCGATGTAAGGGTGGCTGCTTTCACATCTCCGGTGGCATTGACATCTCCTTCAAAATCTCCTGCTAGGTTCCCGTTGTATCCCGTGGCCACCAGACTCGGTCCGTACTGGCTCGCTGCCTTGACGCCAGGTCCCTTCCCGTAATTGATCCCGTACACGCCACTGGCCTTATCGTTCGAAGACTTGCCGTAGACGCCGTTGTCTCCTCCTTCGGCCCAGACCCCATCTGCTTTAGTGCTAAAGGCCGCCACTCCGCTTTGCGTATTGCTATTTCCCCTGACGCCGACCCCAGAATCGCTCGTTCCATCGACCCCATCTCCAGTTTTACTCGTCCCCTGCACGCCTGGCTGCGAGTCGCTCTGCCCGACAACCCCGATGGTGTTGCCGCTAGAGGAGACCCCAGAGACGGCAGCGCCGGCAATCACTATATTGATGGGGTTGGGCATTTTGATTCGCGTGAAGATATCGCTCAACTTAGAAGACCTCTCCCTCTCGAATTCTGTCGGCTCTGGTCGCTTTCCATGTGCCTGATTTCTCCGATTTGACTATTTACACATTTCAATATCGGGGACGGTGCGTACTATTGTTGACGACAAGCAGATAGAGAAAATTAGGAGGGATTGCACGGTCAAAACTGCTGTCGAGTATCGCTTCGCAAGCCCCCGGTGTGCTCGGTTCCACCTCACATACAGGCTGTCCTCCTGTCTAGAAGAGGGTACCACGGTTAACGGGCGCAAGAGTGTAGAACCCGAGAATTGGCCGCCGCGCTGTTGAAATGATCCAGCCACGCGTATCCCGTGGTGTTGTCGAGCCAGACGTGCACCTGCGAGGTGCGCTCGACATATCCCGGCGCCGGCGGGACCGGAAGGGTCGATAGCATGCCGCTTGAATCCGACGTTCGAGCCAGATAGGATTCGAACGATGTTTACTGGTAAAGTGGGCGGGGAGAGATGATGTAATCCGACAGTGAGACGCGAGCTTTGGTGCGGGGGGTGGGATTCGAACCCACGAACCCCTAAGGGACGGGGTCCTAAGCCCCGCGCCGTTGACCAGGCTGGGCGACCCCCGCGCCGTCGCGCCGCGCCGGCTCCATTCACTATAATGCTTTTGCAAGAGCCCTCCCTCTAGAATGTGTCCTGATCGTGACAAACACTCATCTGTATCAAGATATGACGCAGGTAACCGAAGAAACCTGCCAAACCGACCGTCGATGGAAGGCTCGGTCGGAGGTTGAACTGGACTGTATTGCCGGGCCTAGAGACTTCCTATCTAACGGTCAAGAGCGGAAGAGTTGTGGGCCACGCCGCGTCCAGAGTCTAT
>JAPCJS010000079.1 GCA_027886825.1 Nitrososphaerota archaeon | reverse complement strand
GACGCAACGACGCTCAAAACAGTCCAATGCGGCGCAGCGATGATGGCGAGCCTCGCCCGGTCTCCAATCCAGAAAGATTCTGCAGAGCCATCTATCACTTTCTTTAAATAATTGGCGAATAACGCAACACTCGGACCGAAATGGCACTCGATATACTGGAGTGGGGTGTTATCGCAGTAATGGGAGTCTCTATCCTGATCTGGGGCCCCGAGAAGGTCCCGGAGATCGCAAAGACTCTCGGCAGGGCTAAGAAGGAGTTCGATGGCGCGACCAAGCAGCTCCAGGGCATCACGAAGGAGCTGCAGACCGGGATGAACAATGGGAACTTTGACATCGATAGCATCAGCAACGCGCTGATAGGGGCAGGCAACGCTGGCACACCCGGGAACATGACCCCTGAAGAGATAGCCCAGGCCTCAGCCGGTTCTCCCGCTTACATCGGCCCAAACGGCGTCGCCACCACCACGTTGCCTCCGGTAGCGCCGAAGAAGTCGTCCGACCAGATGTTGATCGAGATGGCGAAGTCGCTGAGGATCGAGACGCAGGGCAAGACGAGGGAGGAGGTCTCAAAGGCGATAATGGAACGGGTCTCTACTCCAAAACCAGAGCTCGCCACACCGGTAGACGCCCCGCAGACTACGCCCGCGGATTCTCCACAGGCTGGATCAGAACAGGTGCAAGCGGCTCCCATCGTAGAACAGACAGAGACAAAAGCCGAACCAGCCGCTTCCAACTAGCGACGCGGGTTGAATCTGTTCGCAGCGGCTGCTCAAGTTCTATAGACCCCGTCCCCAAAATATCGCCGCGGCGATATCGTTCTTCAGGGTAGAATAAAGATGAGTACCTACACAACCGGACAAACGTGGGGGGCACTAAGGAAGGCTTGGAAGGCATACAAGATTGCCAAGGTCCAGAACGACGCGATCAGGATGAAGGAATACTCCGAGCGGATCAGAACTCTTCAGACGCAGCTCGGCGTTCCACAGACAACCTTCCAGGTATAATCCGACGTAATCTTCCGACGGGAAGAAGCCCCTTATCTTCTTTTTGAAAGTGGCTCAGAGGCCTTTCTGGAGGTTCGAGATCACGCCTCTCACCCACTCCTCTCTGAGCTTGAGCGTCCTGGATATCCCCTCGACACTGTTCTCACGCTCATTGATCAGCTGATACAGGGCCTTCTTCTCATCCCAGGTCATGGGCATGCCACTGATCGCCTTGGCAACCTCCTTCATGGCAAGATGCCTCAGGTAGAGTAATACCGACCTCTCGTCTTGGATGTTCGCAAGCCGCTTGTCTATCTCCGAGATGAGCGAACCCAGAGGACGCGTCCTTCCGCTCTCTTCGGGGCGCTGTGCTACGTCGTTGAGGTTCCTGAAATAATCGTTCGAGTCCCTGCTCGTCTCCGACTCGGGCGAGTCGAACGAGAGGAGTCTGGCCCTGAAAAGGTTCGGGGCAAAGTCGATGCTGAGAGAGATGCTCTTGTTGAGCAGATACTCCCTCCGCTTCGGCCCGTGGGGGCTCTCCTCCATTAGGGACGAGACCAGCCCTGTCCCTTCCATGGCGTCAAGGTGCTTCGCGACCAGCTGCTGGCTGAACCCCAGCTCCTTCGAGATCTGCAACTGATAGCTGGGCTGCTTGCTCAGCCTCCTGATTATCTTCCTCCTCACAGGGTTCTCGATGGCGAGCAGAATTGAATCGAGTCCGTCTTCGTCGGCAGACGTCTCCACTCCTCCGTTCGATCTGGTCGAATTTACCATCGTACGGCTAAAATGCACAGACGAGATATAAAGGCTTCCAACCGCCTAGTTTGCATTTCTTCGGGAGTTTCTTCTCCCTTGGCCACCTTTTCGTTGGGACGAGGGATGGTCTCTTGCTATCTGATCGTCTACCAGAGGAGCCTCATGTTGCCTGCTGCGACATAGATCGAGTCCTCAGCTGAGCCGGAGGCGCTCAACGTTCAAGTTGCAGCCCCGCGCCGACCTCGTAGGCCGCATGGACCCGACCGACCACTGCGCGTGGAATAGGAGTCAGACCGACAAAATGACAGAGCTTGGAGACGTTTCGAAGCGAATTGTCGCTCCGGTAAGATCAGCCGAACGATCAGAAGACCTCTGACCAGATGAGATGTCCCGAAGGTTCCTTAAGTAGGAGATTATCACACCGAGGTCAGGAACTCCACTTTGGTCGATGCCACTGACCTCATCATCATCACTTCGCTGGCCCAGACCGTTGTGATAACTCTTACCCTGTTCGTCTTCATATTCCAGTTCCGCAGCCAGGAGAAGGCACTCAAGGAATCCACCTATCAGAACGTCATGGGTCGCTACACAGACTACGTCAGGATGCTTGTCGAGAGGCCTGAGCTGACCCGGATGGTCAACGACATCGGTATGCCCAGTCAGGGTGCGGGGGAGAGTCCGGAGAAGCTCTCACAGGAGGACGGGGTGATCTTGGCCTATCTCTTGCTCGGCTACGGTATACTCGAGGAGGTATACGGTCTTTACAGCAAGAGATGGATCGACGAGGAGACATGGGCGCAATGGTCGGAATTCCTGAAGATACTTGCGAGGCACCCTCTGTTTGGTCGGATCCAGGGAGGATCCAGAGGAACCTTTGACAAACGGTTCGAAGATTACGTCTCAAAACTGATGCAAGAAAACAAGCAGGCCACCACACGCAGCTCGACGCCTTGATCGGAACCCCGTTGAGAGGGATCCTACCAAAAATGAAAGTTAGCGGGCCCGGAGGGATTTGAACCCTCGGCTTCTGCGAGCAGAACGCTCTCTACAGCTCTTCCCCGTTTAGGATAGGGGGCTGCCACTCTGTCCGTACTGAGCTACGGGCCCGTCCGTGGCGGCCAATACCCTCTCGTTTTAGCCTTTCCAACAGGAGGAGCACGATAGTCTTGGCTTCGAGATCGCTGACAGAGCCGCCTGTGCTCAGGCTGGCGGGGGCGCGCCCTGGTTCAGTACCGCCGCGCCGAACGGTTGCAACGGGTCCTTGAAGGTAGAGATGACCTCGGACTTCGAGAAGAAGCCCACGATCTTGGCCGTCTCGTTGCCCACGTTGACGACGCCGTGCGGAACCATGGCAGGGATGACGGCGAGGTCGCCCGCCGCGAGGTGTCCGCGCTCGTCGCCGGCCTCGGCCTCTACCTCGCCTGCGACCACGTAGAGTACCTCCTCTGCACTGTCGGTATGACGGAGCAGCCGGTCGCCTGGCTTGATCTCGAAGTAGACGACCGCGCTGTCGCGGGAGCCCGTCCACTTGTTAATCGGAAACGCGAAACATACGCGCGTGTGCTCCGGATTACTGTCGAACCACCCTTGCATTAGCTCGAGCTCGGTGGTCTTGGCGGTTAACATGGATTCCTACCTCCATTCCCATATCGAACGAAAAGAAATTGGATGCAGCGTGCTCTAATGAGCCTGTACAATCTGAAGTTTATCGCCATTTGTGATCAGTCCGGGACATGGCACTCCCTTCTATATAAGGCTGGAAATCACATAGAATTCGATCGCATGAAGAAAGCTGAATTCTGTGTGTCAATTATGAGAAATAGCCCATTCTCGCATGGTTATGACTGACTCAAAGCTTGTACCTTGAACAAATTCCTCCACATCGCAGATCGAACGTGATAGAAGACTCCGGCTCTCCTTCAATCCACCCTTGATTGACTGTCTAACGAAAGTGCTTCGAGTCATCCATGGCTCGCTCACGTCAGCCTAAGTTAGGGTTCGATAGATCTCTGTGATTATTCACTCCTCTTCTCCTGTACCTATCGCCATAACTTGAGCCAGATGCCAGCGTTCGCAGAGCCGCTTCTTCCTCGGAATTCATGAGCTCACCTCAAGAGCTAATCGAACAAAAGTTGTACAATTTTCGACCGAGAGGAGTTCTGCCTAGATAAGAGCGGGTTGAAACGCCTGTTGAGTTGTCTCCAAGCGCGCGAATGACGAATCGCTTGAATAGTTGGTAGCATCCTTCCAACCCGAACCCTTGACCTCCCAACTTGAATCGAAAGACAAGACCCTCGTTCTGAGTGGGGAATAAATACCGAGCTGCCATCTGATGTTTACGATGACCACCATGCCTCACCTCAGCCCTGGGTTCGCCACTGCCTTGCGGCGAACTCCGGCGAGCCTGTCACCGACCTCCTTTACGCGGGTGGTATCAGCCCTCGCCCGAAGGCCACTACTGAGCTACGGGCCCAATCCGAAGCTCGTTGGCACATCAATATCTTGTTTTGCCCGCATCCGGATGCTATCTGTTAGCTGGTTTTATCAGGCAATAGAAGCCCTGGTGTACCGTCCCAGGCCTCCTGCCCTGTCGAAGGGAAGCCGAGGTCTACAGGAAGGAGAGGCTGCTCTTGTACACCAGCACGAAGGAGTCGATTGACCTAGTTGCTCCTTCCAATACGACACAGGCGCCGGGTGATGTCGGTTAGTTAGCTCTCTTATATTGCGCGAAGCTCAAACAGCCCCTGATGCTGAAGATCGTCATTGCAGAGGAGAGTGATCTTCCAGACACCGCTCGATTGTTCGCTCGAGTGCTTCGGGAGATCCCCTACTACAATGCGCTGGCTAAGGAAGGCGAGGCGAAGAAGTATACGGCAACGACACTCGCGAGGAAACTCTCCGAAGATCCTTACTCTATTCTGGTGGCAAGGAACGGCGACAGAAAGATCGTGGGCTTTTGCATCAGTCATTTCGACGATTACACTATCTGGGTCGACTGGTATGGCGTTGATACCACCCGAAGGCGAAACGGTGTTGGGACCGCACTTCTGAAGAAGACCATCCAGACGGCTACGAAACGCGGAGCCCACAAGGTCTGGTGCGATACAAGAACGATTAACGAGCCCTCGAAGGATCTCCTTCAGAAGATGGGGTTCACCAGGCTCGTGGAGATCAAGAACCACTGGTATGGACAAGACTTCATCCTTTGGGAGAGGTTTGTCGACCCTTAGCGATTAAGAGGCCTCTGCTACCGCCTGACTTTGACGCTCCAGAGAATCGGCGCGCTCTGACAGACACAGAGGCGTGGGCCCATCCCGCCAGAGGGTCGATGCCCCGCCCCTCCCTGTGCCGCGCTAGGCGTTCGCCAGTTTCATCAGGTCGGATAGCTTGGTCTGGAGCCCGAATCTTCTCTCGTTCCGGTGCATGTACAGGTATACAGAGAGCAGGTCGGGGAAGTTCCTCATGATACTAAAGTCGCCGTCCATCTTGGATTTCACGAACCTGAAGACCTTGGCGTAGATGTCTGTCCTCTTGAGCACCTCCTCCGCATAGGCCTCCATGTCGTCGATGTTCTCGATGAAGAGCTCTGCGCACTGCATGCTGGGTATTATCCCCTCGCCGAGCATGGGGAACACGGTGCCTATGGACTCGCCGACCCCCACCACCTTCCCTTCGCTGAAGGGCTGACAGTATGCCGGGGGTACTATCCTGACCGGCCTCCCGATCTTCCTTATCACCTCGCAGTCGTACTTCTTCAGCATCGCCTCGAGCTCGCCCTTGTATCCTCCGTGGAGCTCCCCCGCCCCGATGTGGGCCATACCCTCCCCCAGGGGGAAGAACCAGAGGTACCCGGTGAGCCCGTGGTACGGCTTGATGTAAAAGTCATCCCACGGGAACTTGTTCGACTTCACCTGGTACTCGACGCAAGGGACGATGATGTCGTTCTTGATCTTCGGGAGGAGCGCGCGCTGCATGCCCGTCGCGTCGACCACGAGGTCAAAGTCCGCGAATCTGGCGTCGAGCTGCTTGACCTGCGTCCCCCAGTGCATCTTCTTTCCCTTGAGCATGTCCTCGCACAGCCTGTGCTTGTCGTAGCTGACCAGGCCGCTAAGCTTGATGTCGAAGGTCCCGTGACCCGTATCGACCGTCATCTTGCTGCCCTTGTGGAGCACATAGTCCTGGAAGTTGAACCCCGCCCTCTTTACCATCTCCGAGATGTATGGCTCGCTCGTCCCCCAGGCGCAGACCGTGTACCACTTGTCCTGCGGGCGCATCTCGAAGCACTCCACCTCGTGTCCGTCGAGCCTGTTCAACAGGTAGGAGCCGGCGACACCCGCGCCCACGATCGCGATCTTCAAGATTCTTCGCCAGACCTGCGGCAGCTTCTAAACCTTTTCTGAGCTATACTGCTGATACTATAGAAGGGATAAATTCTGGCTTTTTGCGGAGGTCGGCATATGTCGAAGGGTCTCGAGGACGTAGTGGCCGGCACGAGCGCGATCACGTTCATCGACGGCGCCCGCGGCCGCCTGGTGTACAGGGGCTACGACATCAGCGACCTCGTGGACCACTCGAACTACGAAGAGGTCGCCTATCTGCTCTGGCACGAGCGCCTCCCCAAACCGGACGAGTTCAAGCTCTTCACGAAGGACCTGGTCTCGAAGAGGAAGATACCCGCTGGGGTGCGCTCCAGCCTCGACTCGCTCTCCTATGACTGTGATACGATGGACGCTCTCGAGATGGCGATCGCCGCACTCGGGATCTACGACGACCCCCACCTGCCGCTCGACGAGAAGGCCGCGTCCATCGCCTCGAAGATCGGCTCGATGGTCGCCTACATCCACAGGCACAAGTATCAGCTCCCGCAGCTCGAGCCCAGGAGCGACCTCGGCTTCGCGGCGGACTTTCTCTACATGGTGACCGGGGAGGTGCCCGACAGGGCATCGGAGAAGCTG
Organism: Nitrososphaerota archaeon; assembly: GCA_027886825.1. GTDB lineage: Archaea > Thermoproteota > Nitrososphaeria > Nitrososphaerales > Gagatemarchaeaceae > Gagatemarchaeum. Next base: position 4,240 of record JAPCJS010000079.1, on the reverse strand, counting down.
ATGGACGTGCTTTTCGTCCTACACGCGGACCACGAGCTGAATGCCTCCACCTTCACGGCACGCGTCGTGGCGTCGACCCTCTCGGACGTCTACTCGAGCGTGACGGCGGCGGTCGCGGCGCTCAAGGGACCCCTCCATGGCGGAGCCAACGAGAGGGTCGTCGAGATGGTCCAGGAGATAGGGTCCCCCGACCGCGCCGAGTCGTACATCCACGAGAGGCTGGCGCGCAAGGAGAAGATTATGGGGTTCGGCCACCGCATCTACAAGACGAACGACCCTCGAGCGAAGATCCTGAGAGCCTACGCGGGAGAGATCGTCTCCAGCGACGAGGAGCGGAAGAACCTGGCCATCCTCGACCGGCTAGCGGAGGTGATGATCAGGGAGAAGGGGATCTACCCGAACATGGACTTCTATACGGGCTTCATCCTCCACCACCTGCGGATACCGACATATCTCTTCACGCCCATCTTCGCGGTGGGCCGGACACCTGGTTGGCTCGCGCACGTTATGGAGCAGTACGCGGACAACAGGATAATCAGGCCGATAGCCGAGTACGTGGGCCCGAAGGACGCGGTCTACATCCCGATGGAGCTCCGCAGCGGAAACATCGTGGCATGATCGCAGCCGCTGGGCTCGTGCCGGCTAGCTAGCCGCCCTCGAACCATCCATCCGATCTGCTCTGCGGCTCCGGTCGGGACGCCACCGTCACCAGCACGAACCAGACGGAGAGTCTGTCTTCGGTCAACCGTTATAAGACGATTCCCGCCTGAGCCACAGAGATGGCCGACTCGAGGCGTGTGAAGCTCGGGCTGCTCGGAACCGGATTCATCCTCAATGATTTTCACCTTCCTGCGCTCCGCGAGATCCCCGAAGCTCAGGTCGTCGCAGTGGCCGGAAGGACCGGAGGAAAGACCGACGCGTTCGCCCGCAGATGGGGGATCAAGAAGGCGTATCACGGAGAAGGGTCCATCGAGCGCCTCTGCAAGGACCCCGAGATCGACGCCGTCCTTGTCGCTCTCCCCAACGACCTCCACCTTCCCGCGATCACGGTCGCGGCCGAGAACGGGAAGGACGTCATCTGCGAGAAGCCCCTGGGCCGGAACCTGGCCGAGGCCGACAGGGCGCTGCGCACAGTAAGGAAGCAGAAGGTGATCCACTGCTACGCCGAGAACCAGATCTTCATCCCCCAGATCTCAAGGGCGAAGAAGTTCATCGAGAGCGGCGTGCTCGGAAAGATCACCTGGATCCGATCGAGGGAGGCCCACTCAGGTCCACACAGCCGATGGTTCTGGGACCCCGAGCGCGCGGGAGGAGGAGTCCTCCTGGACATGGGCTGCCACTCGATCGAGGTCACCCGCTACCTCTTCGGTCGGAGACCCGAGGCAACCAGCGGCTGGATCGCTACACTGGTCCACGAAACCCCTCTCGAGGACAACAGCCTGGTCCTCCTGCAGTACGAGGGAGGAGGGCTGGGCCAGTGCGAGAACAGCTGGACGGCGAGGGGAGGGCTGGACGTGCGTCTGGAGGTCTTCGGGAGCGAGGGATCGCTCTTCATCGACACCACAAGGGAGACGGGCATCAAGATCTTCACGACTGCCTCCGAGGAGAAGACGGGCTACATAGTCGAGAAGGCGGACGCCAAGCAGGGCTGGCTCTACCCCGCCTGGAACGAGTTCATCAACAACGGCTACCTCGCCGAGCTCCGCCACTTTCTAGGCTCGATGGCCCGGGCGAGACAGCCCTCGGAGAACTTCGAGGATGGCCGACTCGTGAACGCGATCATGGACTCGGCCTACGCGTCCGCCCGGGAAGGCCGGTGGCTCGAGCTGGGCAGCGCCTGAAGCCGGCGCTAGCCCGTCGTCTTTTCCTTCTCCTGCATGTACTCGTTAACCTTGCGTGCGAGCCACTCGAAGTTCCCCCAGGGGCTCACCTTGAGCCCGAAGATCTTCATGAGGTGCTCCGAATGAGGCCTGAAGATTTCCCAGTCGGTGACGACGAGGTACTTCAGGGTCTCCGCCGTCAGTCGGAACTCCAGTATCTCCTCCCGAACTAGGACACCGTAGAGCTCGTACAGGTAGGCGAAGTTCCTCGCCTCAAAATCGTCCTCTGAGTTGTCAAAGCTCTCCCAGTTCGAGGCCTGTGCCCTCTTCTCAATCTCGTACATCCGCGCCCTTCTCTTGGCGAACGATTCGTGCGTGATCTTCTCGAGCATGGAGAACGCTGAGTTCGACCTCTCCTGACGGAGTGTCGCCTTGAGGATGCCAGCATTCTGCCGGAGCTGCAGGACGACGAACCCCGCGCCTGCGATGACCGCCACGGAGCTGATTGCAGCGAGGAAGTTGGTGAGCTCCGTGAGGTCCACTGCCAAACCGAGTCTGAACTGGTCCGTTCGGCTTTAAGCCTTCAGCGAAGATTGGTGTGCCGTCGTCTCCTGGTGTGATGGGCGCTCAATCAGGCACGCCCCCTCGGTGTGACGGGACCTGGAATCCGCATCCAAGATTTAAATACGATATGGGGCTGCATTTCGAAAAGACGACGCTATGGTCCTCTTCGGAGACATCGGTTCCGTCTTCATCATGGGTCTGATCGGGGCGGCTTTCGCGCTCCCGACGCTGCTCATCCCCCGCTTGCTCGCGCCTCGCAAGCCCAATCCGATAAAGAACGCGCCCTTCGAGTGCGGCCAGGTCCCCGCCGGCAAGGGGAAGATGCACTTCATGATGCAGTACTACGCCTACCTCCTCATGTTCGTGGTCTTCGACGTCATGGCTATGTTCCTTTACGCCTGGGCCGCAGCGTACCAGCCCCTCGCCCTGAGTGACATCTCGAGCTGGATGATGACGATCTTCATCGGGGGCCTGCTGGTCCCGATGGGCTTCGCGGTCTACATGGCAGGGAGGAGAGAGATCTGGTAGCCCAGCAGAAGACGGGCGCGTTCGACGCGCTCGTCGGCAAGGTCAGCGATGTGGTCCAAGACTCCGTGGGCGCTCCCATCCGCTATGTCGTGAACTGGGGCCGGCTCTACAGCATGTGGCCGGTGCACCTGGAAACGGCCTGTTGCACACCACCCGATTCCGTGATCCTCGGCGACAACAAGCCCATCGCATCCTACGACGTGGGTGACCGCGTCGTCGGGTTCACCGGCCACGTGGGCGTGACGCAGACCTTCTCCAGGCTGTTCGAGGGGGACCTCCTGAGCATCAGGGGGAGGGGTATGCTGCCTTTCCTCGTCACCCCGGAGCACCCCATCCTGACGGTCCCGAGGTCACTCAGCGGGGGCAAGGGCGAATATTCGACGGACAAGAGATGGAAACCGGCGGCCGAGGTGGTCGCATCTCCTCCGGTCAAGCGCGATGGCCGCTTCCTGTACCCGACGGGTGACCACGACTGCATCCTGGTCCCGAGGATAAAGGGCTCCGTGGGTCTCGACTCTGTCGACCTCCGAGATTTCGCCACGGAGAAGGGACTGAACATCGTCAGAGGGCGTGGTGGGAACCCGCCGCTCGAGTTCCCGCTGGACGCCGACACGGCATGGCTGCTCGGGCTCTATACTGCGGAGGGCTGGACCTCGAAGAACCATGACGTCTTCTTCGCACTCGGGCATGACGAAGAAGGCATGGCCCGACGGGTCGAGACCATCGTCCGCGGGCTGGACTACTCACCGTCCACAAAGGCGAGGCCGACCGGCCTGAACGTCCGATTCTCTTCCAGCATACTCGCGAGGGCTCTGCGCGAGTGGTGCGGCCACTTCGCGGAGAACAAGAAGATGCCCGATTTCATCCTCTACCATCAGGACCCGAAGATACTCGAGGCCTTCCTGTCCGGGTATCTCGAGGGCGACGGCAGCCGAACGACAGACCCAAGGGGACCGCGTTACGACCGGGCCACCTCGACGTCGAGGACGCTCGTCCTGCAGCTGCAGCTCGCGTACGCCCGCCTGGGCCACTTCGCCAGAGTCAGGATTGGACACAGGGGTGGCGAGTCCTCGATCATGGGAAGGACCGTCCATACCCGGGATTCATACGAGGTCTGGCTCCAGACGAACAGGAAGGCCAGCGGCTTCAAGGTCGAGCCAGACTATATCGCCGTTCCAGTCAGGGAGGTCTCCCTGGTGCCCTACTCCGGCGAGGTCAACAACATCGAGACGACCGACAACACCTACCTGATATCCAACGCCGTCGTCCACAACTGCTCCGTCGAAGTAGGAGCGGCGGGTGGCGCGCGGTTCGACATGGAGCGGTTC
>JAPCJS010000036.1 GCA_027886825.1 Nitrososphaerota archaeon | reverse complement strand
GCCACCGCCCAGAGCCCTCAACGCATTGAGAATCACCGCCACGTCGATGGCTTCTTGAAAGAAGGCCCCGGCGACCGGAGGCAGAATTCCGAACGTGGCCAGCGCCATCCCAATTCCAGAGAGGGCCATGCCTGCCATCACGCTCTCGACCGCCTGCTGGACCTTGTCCGCCGGGGACGTTATCTCGATCTCCCAGGCACCTCTCTTCATCTTCACCGTAACTGTAGGCGGCGGGGTCTCACTAGCCAAAGCTGTTCCTGTTGTTCCTGTTGCGCATCTTGGCTGCGGTATATAAGACTCGTTCAAAGGCTCGCAGAGAGCTCTATATTGCGCAAGTGCATGTTGCGCAATACTTATTAATCAAGCGTCCAGTACACATGTTGCGCAACATGAACACTCAACTGAAAGTCGCCACGGTAGTAAACATGGATGCCCTGAACCTGCTCGCGGGCGAGTTCAAGGATCAGTTCGACGTATCAGCTGAGGTGATCCATGAGCGGCTCATCGGGAGACGTTTCATATTCAACAGAGACGGGAAGGACTCATACCCGTTCGACGAGTGGGAGGGAGGGTCAGAGGGCGAGGCGGTTCCCATCCTGCCCTCCATCGAGACCGTGACCATAGCATCGACCGACTCTTCGTGCATACTCCTCGGAGAGACATCCGACGGGGCCGTCTACGCTGTCCGGGCCGCCGTCTCTTTCGCTTCGCAGGGCTCGGTCCAGGGTTATTTCAGGGTCGGCCCGATAATCGTCCATCTCTCCCAGAATGGGTCGTCCGGCCTGCCGACCAGGCTGGAGGGGTACGAGCTGCGCGTGGCCCTCTCAGACCATCTTATCGCGGAGAGGATCATCAGGAACACGATTGAGAAGAAGATACTCGCGTCGCTGCTCTCATTCCCTGGCAGGATGCTCGTGATGGCTGACGGCTCCCTGAAGCATCCTCTCGACTCGTATCCGGACTCCCTCTTCAGAGACGGCGAGTCGGAATCGTCGCTGATCGGTTTCTCAAAGTCTAGCTCGATGATATCGTCCAACAACCTTTCCGCGCTCGTCTCAAAGGCCAGGGGACCTGCATACTCTCTTGTCGAGGACGGCCCAATCCCCACCATCGTCGCCAAGTTCTCGAGGGACGGCCTCGTCTTCAGGCTCGACCTTGCAAGGAGCAGGGGGCACATCCCGCAGACGCTCGGCTGCATACTCTCCAACGACACCTTCACCGTGGGCTATCCCGAGTCGCTCCGGGTCGCGCACCACCTCTCTGTCTTCTCCCGGACCGAGGACATGGCGCTCAAGGCCTACCTCACGAACAGGTACGCGCTGAAGCACCTGAGATCGTTCGGCCTGCGCCGGCTGGCTCTGGGCGGACTTAGCAACTCTGGGTGAGATGGGTTGAGAATATTCCGAAAGGAAGGTCCCAACATCTTCGTGGTCGCGTCGCACAGCGAGGATGTGCGATTGGGCGACTATCTTATGGTCACTGAGAAGGACAGGAGCCTTGTGCTCCAGGTAATCGACGAGAACTACCTGGACGTAGACGGCATCATGGAGGAGGTCGCGAGGGAGGAGGTGCTCCTCTCGTCGGTGCAGGGCATGACGGAGGACCCTGCGGACGTGGGAAGCATCTCCCGAGAGATACGCGACATGAGGCTCCTGCAGTGCAAAGCGAGAGGAAGCATGGAACACGGCAGGTACACCTCCCGGATCGACTGGATACCGTCCAGGACCACCTCGAAGATAACGAGGCAAAACGTGAACGATATCCTAGATTCGGCGGGCAACAGGGGCCAGAGGAAGATCAAGATCGGCAAGTCGGGCAGGGCCTCCTCCTTCTCAGTGACAGCGGAAGCGCTAGACGGACGGATAACCATCATCACGGGCAGGAAGGAATCGGGCAAATCCCACCTCGCCAAGATGATGATACGAGGGCTCCTCGAGCACGGAGCCTACTGCATAATCTTCGACCTCAACGACGAATACAACTCGATCGGGTTGAGGGCCGACGGGACGAAGACGGAGATAGCGGACAGGGTGGTCGTCAGGAAGCCCGCCCGGGACATGAAGTTCAGCCTCGTGGGGGCGGGCGTGCGCTCTGTCACATCGCTCCTCCAGCACTCACTCGAGATGCCCGGCACGACGATGCGGGAGTTCATGAGGATCTGGGAGGGGATGGAGAGCAAGCGAGAGGTCTCGATGGAATCGCTCGGCACCTACATCCAGCAGTGGAGGTGCAACGAGTTCGTCCGCGACGCGCTCAACGCGCGCTACTATACCCTATCGAACTCGGGGCTGTTTAGCGACTCGGACCAGGCCTTCCGCCTCGACGAGTTCTTCAAGACCCATCCGGAAGGAGGCGCTCTCGTGATATCGCTCAGCAGGGTCTCCCCGCTGAACCGGAAGATGACCGTGGAGCTGATTCTCTCGAAGCTCGTCGAACTCCTGGAGCAGAAGATCATCCCGCCCGTCTTCCTCCTCTCCGAGGAGGCGCACCTCTACCTTCGGGAGACTTACTGGGAGGACCTCATCACCAGGATGAGGCACTTTGGGGTCTTCGCGACGTTCGTGACCAACCAGCCGGACGCGATCAAGCAGGAGATCTATAGGCAGGCGGACAACATATTCCTCTACAACTTCTCCAGCGACAACGACCTGAACCTAGTCGCCCAGGCCTCGATGGTCGACACCGACACGGTAAAGTCGATCGTGAGGACGCTGCCTCCCAGGATGTGCCTCGTGCTGGGACACGCGGTGAACAACCTCCCTGTGGTCGTCACGGTCGACGAGTTCGACGCCCCTCCGAGCGGGATCACAAGGCGCTTCTTCGACGGAAGGGTGCTGCCCACGCTGACGAGGTGAACCAGGTTGGTGAGTCATACCGTGGGTTCTCGCCCTCCAGCTAGGTCTCTCCGAACGAGCGATGAAGAACCTGCGGCGGACTTGGAGTCGACCCCGATCGGCCCAGCGACGCTGACCGACTCCTCACACATCGGGGTCTCCACGTACGACCGCCGCGATGGGAAGAAGAGCGTTGATATCCGGCTCTTCTGGAGCGCGAGAATTGCGGCCAGAAAAAGAAAATTGCCTCGGACCGATGGACCTGCTCCCAGAGCTGAAGAAACCTCCTGACCGGGTCGTGTAATCCGGACCCGCTCCGACGATCAAAAAGCCCCGAGGTTCGGCAAATGTTTAAAGCGTGTTCGCTATCTGCCAAGTACGTACATTGGAAGCGACCCGTCAGGATTCACTCGTCAAGATAGCCGGCGACGTTGTAGCGAGTCCTGACCCAGGGAAGGCGCTCAAGGTCTGGCGAGAGAAGCTCGGAATAAAACAGGTCCAGCTAGCGAGGGTGCTGAAGCTCTCACCCTCGGTCCTGAGCGACTACGAGAGCGGGAGGCGGCCCTCGCCCGGGGTGATCTTCGTTAAGAAGTACATCGAGGCGCTCGTCTCGCTCGACGAGGCCCAGGGGAGGGTGGCTTCCCGGTTGCTCTCGCCCGAGAAGACGTCGGCGATCCTGGCGATAAGCGAGTTCAACCGTCCCATCGCCGCCACCGCGCTCCTGGCCGCTGTCAAGGGGACCGTTCTCTCGGGCGACCCAGACCGCACGAACCTCTACGGCTACACCGTCGTAGACAGCATAAAGACGATCTACGCGCTCTCGGGTTATGATTTTTACAGGATCTTCGGAGCGACGACCGAGAGGGCGATCATCTTCACCAAGGTGGGGGCGGGCAGGAGCCCACTTGTCGCGGTGAGGGTCTCCCAGCTCAAGCCAAGGATGGTGATAATCCACGGACCGGCGCAGACCGACCCTCTTGCTATAGAGCTCGCCAAGAAGGAGGGCCTCATCTTCGCCCTCTCGCACGCCGCCAACGAGGACGAGATAATCTCGTCGCTCAGAAAGCTCACCGAATAGCCGCTCGACAAACAGAGCCCGCCCCGGGGGCCATTAATTCTCCGAGAGAATGGCTGAAAGTCTCGGTATTGGTGTCTCCGGTGAATTCGATGGGACTTGGGAATATCCTTTTAGCCATATCCCCCGGTCACGGCGCTCTGACAGCATTGCTCCCGGTGGACATACTGCTGGATCTGGGAGAGCTTGCGATAGTCGTAGCCTTTGCCCTCCTGGCGATCAAGGCCAGGGCCCTTGACAGGGGGGGATTCCTCGCGAGCGTCGCGGTGGGCTACGCCATCTTCCTGGGAGGCGGGTGGGCTTGGTTCGTGATAATCATGTCATTCTTTATCTTGGGGGTGGCCACCACGCTGTTCAGGTACGAGTACAAGAAGAGCATCGGGACCGCCCAGGAGAAGGGCGGCGCGAGGAGCTGGCCGAACATACTAGCCAACGGCGGGATAGCGGCGGTCTTCGGACTAGCGGAGCTCGCCTTCGGCGGGTCGGCCTTTGCCCTCCTCTACATAGGGGCCATGTCCGCCGCAGCATCTGACACTGTTGCGACCGAGCTGGGTCTGCTCAGCAAGTCCGTGCCAAGGCTGATAACGCGCTTCGGTGCTCGCGTCCCTCCTGGTACCTCAGGCGGTGTCACGGAACTCGGTCTCCTCGGTACCATCGTAGCGGCCGCAGCCATCGGCACCATAGCGGCCGTCCTGGGGGTCGTCCAAGGGGTCCCCCCTTATGAGGTCGTCTTTGTAGCCACGATGGGAGGTATCGTCGGATCGATAGCAGACAGCGTGATAGGGGCGACGGTGCAGCGGAAGAGCGTCTGCATCGTATGCGGGAAGGCCACTGAGAGCCTGATCCACTGCGGACAGCCGACCAGACGCCAGTCCGGAGTTGTGCACATCGACAACAACATCGTGAACCTGCTCGCTACGATCGTCGGGGCCGCCGCGTCCCTGGCGCTGGCGCTCGTGCTCTAGGCCAGGCGCGCCTTCAGCCAGTCAGCGAGGTCTGCGACCATGACCTTCTCCTGCGCCTTGGAGTCTCTCTCCCTGACCGTGACGGTCATCTCCTCCAGTGTCTCCCTATCGATCGTCACGCAGAACGGGACGCCCGCCTCGTCCGAGCGCGCGTACCTCCTCCCGATCGAACCCCCCTCGTCATAGGCGGCGTCCATTTCAAACCGAAGCATGTCGTATATCTCCCTCGCCTTCTCGGGAAGGCCGTCCTTTGAGACGAGAGGGAAGACGCCGACCTGCAGGGGCGCGATGGACGGCTTAAGCGCCAGGTAGGTCCGCGTCTCGTCCACCCTGTAGGCCTTCTCTAGGAGCGCGTACAGGCTCCTGTCGATCCCCATCGAGAGCTCGAAGACGTGAGGGAGGACCTTCTTCCCGTCGTCCTCAACGGTGTAGTCGCTCTTGCTGACCTCGGTGTGCTGCCTAAAGTCATAGTCAGAGCGGTAGTTGCAAGCGACGAGCTCCAACCACCCTACCGAGGTCCTCACCTCGAGGTCGAACGCGACAGCCGAGTAGAACGCCTTCTCCTTGTCTCCGAGCCGGCGGAGCCTGATGTCCACCGTCGAGATCCCCGCGTTCTCGTAGAAGCTCTGAATCAGGTAGAGGTAGTAGCCGATCAGCCTGTTCGGGATTATCCCCCCTGAGATTGCCTCGGAGACCCTCACCGGAGTGGGCTCCGCGTCCGCATGAGAGATGTTGAGGCTGTACTCGAGGGCGACCCCGAACTTTTCTTGATCGACCTTCTCGGGATTGAAGAGCACCTCGATCTCTGCCTGATAGAACTCGCGCTGCCGCAGGATCCCCTGCCGTGGCGCGATCTCGTTCCTGAAGCTCTTCCCGAGCTGAGCGAATCCCTTTGGGAGCTTGATGCGCTGCGTCTTGAACAGGAATGGCGCGTCCACGAATATCCCCTGACAGGTCTCGGGACGCAGGTAAGCCTCTTCCCCGAGCGGGCCGATCCCCACCCGGAACATCATGTTGAAGCGCTTGGTCCCCCTGAGGGAGTTCTTGCAGTTGCTGCACACGATCGCATTCTCGGCGAGGAGCGCGTCGTACTCGGCGTCCTGGAGCCCTTCGGGTATCCCGTGCTTTACCTTCTCCTCAATCAGCTTGTCGGCCCTGTAGATCGCGTGGCAGTTGGAGCACTCTACGATTGGGTCGCTGAAGTTACCTACGTGCCCCGAAGCGACGAAGACGGCCCGCGGCATTATCTGCGCGGTGTCTATCTCCACCATCTCGTCGGCCTTCACAAGGCGTCTGCGCCAGAGGTCGACGTACCTGTTCTTGAAGAGCACACCAAGGGGCCCGTAGTCCCAGAAGCCCGCCGGGACGTTCGGATAGGAGTCTGCCGACCTGAAGAAGTATCCTCTCCTCGCGGCCAGGTTCATCACGTCCTCGTAGTTTGCAGCCTTCGGCGTGGCAGCGTGCTTCTCAGCAGCTCTCTCTGTGTCTGACAAAATGCTACTGGAAAAAGGGCTCGAGGGTCGTCTTAAATCTCTTCTTCACAGTAGGCTCCAACTCTACGGGATACAAAATGGGTGGGAAGCGATCTCGGCCTTCAGACGGCCTTGATCTGCTTTACGACGCTCGGTCTCACCTTGCGGAAGACCCTGTAGCCACAGATGCACTTGACCTCGGGGAGGCTACTGAGCTCCTCTTGACTGGTCTTGGTCCCGCATCTGACGCACTCGTAGATCGAGCTCTGGAAGACCTTGACCTGTTCTTCTGCTGTACCGGACATATTTCACTAAGAGCGTTGCACCCCTTCTATTTCTGTCTTACTGTTTTTCCGGGGCCCCGACCGTCAGATGGGTCCTCTCTTCGGTTTACAAGACCTAAGCCCGTGAAAAACTGCACGACATCTCTGTCTTGTGGGTCATGTGGTGGATAAAACGTTAAATCCGACTCTAGAAAGACTTCGGCCAGCGACTTTGGCTAACGACAGAGCCCTCGGTGGGGCAATACTGGGCGGAAGCATCCTGGGGATCATCGTGTACGGTCTGCTGCTATTCTTCTTCTCTCGTATCATACTCGAGATAACCGCTTTCCTTGCGGTCGTCGTCCTCCTGGGCATCCTGGCCTGGATAGGTTACACGATGGCGACCACGCCGCCGCCGGAGCCGATCACAGAGGCCCCTCAGCCGGCGCCCGCCGTGGTCGCGCCTCCTGAGAAGAAGGAAATGTGACCTGTCAGTTACCAGATCCAGCGTCCTTGTAGTTCCGCCGCCTTATCGCGACTATGCTCCGGAAGAACTCCCAGACCTCCTTCTCCGACATCTTTGAAGTACCTTTCTCCCTGAGATGGAACACGAAGGGAACCTCGACCATCTTCAGCCCGTTCTGTTTGAAGATGTAGAGAGACTCCACCTGAAATATGAAACCTGAGGAATAGAGCTTCGCCCTGAGCAGCAGGTCAACCGCCCTGCGGTCGAGCGCCTTGAAACCGGTCGTGGTGTCTCGGACGTCGAGCCCCAGCATGTTCCTGGCCAGCCAGTTCGCACCCTTGCTGATGAGCTTCCTCGATCCCTCGAGTCCCATGAATGATCCGCCCGGTATGTATCTGGACCCGACCGCGACGTCGGCTCCTCCAATGACGGCCCCGACCAGCGCCTTGACTCTCTCCGGAGGGTGCTGCAGGTCCGAGTCCATCTGAATGAATACTACAGGGTCGATGGTCTCGATCGCACTGCGGAAGCCGTCGAGGTAGGCCGTCCCCAAGCCCTTCTTCCCTCCTCTCTCCAGGAGGTGCACATAGTCGTGCTCGCTCATCAGCCTGGATACCTCCGCGGCGGTCCCATCGGGACTCCCGTCGTCGACGAAGAGCAGGTGCAGAGGCATCCCCAGTGTGGTTCTCACCGGGGTGAACCTCTCCAGGAGCGGCGCGATGTTCTCCTTCTCGTTGTAGGTCGGAAGGACGACGACGACGCTCACGGGGCTAGCCCTCGCCCTGGCCTATTTCGTCTCGAGAGCGGTCTTCAACTCTGCGGCGATGTACTGAATCTCGCTCTCGGTGACCTCAGGGTGGACAGGCAGGGACAGGACGTGGTCGACCGCGTCATAAACGCCGGGTAGCTTCACGTCGGCGTAGCCGAGATCCTCATAGAGCTTCATCTTGTTCACGGGAGTCTTCCAGTAGATGGAGGAGCCCACCCCCTTGGCCCTGAGTCTCTCGTTCAGGCTGTCCCTCCCCTTGTCGATGTAGAGAGTGTACAGGTACCAGATGTGCGACCTGTCCGTCTTCGTCTGCCTCATGCTGACGCCCTTCAGTCCCGCGATCGCCTCGGTAAGGGCGGTTGCATTCCTTCTCCTCGCGCTGACGAACTCCGAGAGCCTGTCCATCTGGACGCTCGCCATGGCTGCCGCCATCTCGGGCAGCCTGAAGTTGTATCCCAGGATCCTCGTGTCGTAGCCGTACTTCATCCCGTGGTTCCTCATCAGTCTCAGCTTCTCCGCGAGCTCGTCATTGTTCGTGGAGATCGCCCCTCCTTCCCCGGACGTTATCACCTTGGTCGCGTAGAGGCTGAAGCAGGCCGAGTCGTCGGTCTGCCCGGTCTGCGTCCCCTTGTACTCGGCCCCGAGCGACTCGGCGGCGTCCTCTATGACGGGGATCGAGTGCGCCTGCGCAATCTCCTTGATCTCGTCCAGGTCGACCGGATATCCGTAGAGGTGGACTGGGATGATCGCCTTTGTCTTCTTTGTTATCTTCCTCCGGATGTCCTTCGGGTCGATGGTGTAGTCCGACTGGATGTCAGCGAAGACCGGACTGGCGTTGCACGCGACCACGACGTTCGCGGTGGCCTCGAAGGTGAAGGCCGGGATGATCACCTCATCTCCCGCCTTGATGCTGTACGCCATCAGGGAGGTCTGGAGGGCTGCCGTCCCGGAATTCACGGCGATCACGTGCTTCACTCCCACGTGGGCGGCGAGCTTCTTCTCGAACTCCTTCACGTACTTTCCTCCCTCAAAGCTTGCGTCCGTCAGGATGCCGCTGTCGAGTACGTCATTGACCGCCTTCTTCTCCCTAACGCCGAGGAATGGTTTGTTGATTGGTATGAACTTCACTATGTTCTCGCTCCTAAGCGGCCAGGATTTCCTGTATTATCTCTCTTCCTCTAAAGTGCTCCCTGAGCGGTTCCAGTATCGCCGCGAGCTCCCTGGAGACCGATTTCTTCAGGTCGTTGGGGTGCATCTTGCCTGCGGAGTAGTCTCTCTCCAGGTCCTGATAGGACGCATACGTCGCGTTTCCCCCGTACTTCTCTGGTCTCTCGATCGTGAAAGAGGCCCTCTCATGGAACACGATGTACCTTGCGAACTCTAGCACAGGGTTTGCTTCGACGATCCTCTCGGGACACCAGGCCTTCCCCACCTTCCTCGCTATCTCCTCCGGGCTATCATGGATGAAGATCGCGCTATCGGGCTTGGACTTGCTCATCTTGCTCGATATGGTTTTGTCCAGGGCGCTGTCTTCCTCGTCGAGCCCTGTCTGTCGGGGCGGTTCCAGGCCGGCCAGCAGGTGATGGTGGACCGCAACGGGCACCTTCCAGCCAAGGGATGGGAAGACCTCACGGGCCAGCATGTGTACCTTGCGCTGGTCCAGCCCGGCATGAACAACGTCAAGGTCCATCGCCTTGATGTCCGTCGCCTGCATCGGGGGGTACAGATACTGTGCTACGTCCAGCTTCTCCTTCGTGGTGCGGCCCATGATCGTCAGACACCTGGTGTCCCTCGCCAGCGTGATCTGCTTGGAAAACCGTATCAGGTTCCTCCAGTACTCGTCGTTGTTGTGGTACAACTGACTCCCATACTCTATCTCGACGCCCGGGCAGAAGAAGGTGAAGGCTTCCGCGTAGTAGCCCTTGGCAACCTCCTGTATCTTATCCCAGTCGCCCCCCCACTTGTTGTTGATGTAGCTGTGGTAGTCGGCCAGGTAGACCTTGCACTTCATGCCCGCCTTGAGAAAATCGTTGATCTTGTATCCGAGGATGATCAGTGATCCAAGATGGAGCAGGCCAGAGATCTCAAGGCCCACATAGTGCTTTGGGTGAAGGTCCCTTGCAAAGAGCGCCCTAAGATCGTCCTCTGTCACTATCTCTTCGGTCGGAGGCCTCCTCACGAGCTCCATCTTCTCCTCTATGTCCATCTGTAGCATCCTCCTGGGGGACATCATTTAAGACATTATTGTCCTGCGTATGACGACTTCTATCTCATCCTGTGCCGATTGTGCATGACGAAAGCATCAGGTAGCTAGCACGAGCTCACTCTTGTTCTCGCCTGGGTCGTTCATTTTTATGCGGTGAACATCAGACAAAGCATAAGACCAGACGCCTCTGGCTAGACGTTTGCCGGAACATCCACATAGATTACTGACCCACGTGTATAGATTTCAGCTTCATAATTGTTATATGTGCACTCCTTAGTTGAAAAACTAATGAAACTAGCGGAAGGTAACGTAAGTAATGCAAGCGCTCTCCTCCTAGCCATAGCTGCACTGATGTTGCTGGCAACTCCAGCTCTCATCTCAGTGCGGGCAGATCCAATCAACGCTAATCTCAACTGGAACCCCGGCAGCTTCGCCGCTGGTGGGACCACAACCGCGACGTTCGGCGTCGCTGACACCCTGGTCGGCGGCGGCTCCGATGCCGACTGTCCTGCTGGCGCGTTCTTCTCCGGTACACTTACCGTGACGACGCCCGGCGCACAGACATCCACCTTCTCAGTAAGCAACGTCCCCTGCGGGACGACGACCCTGACCGCGGTCTATCCAACAGCATTCACACCCGGATCCGGTGCACCCAGCACTATCTCTGTGGGAACATACACAGGGGTATGGGCGGGTACCACCACGGCCCTCATTGGCGGCGTACACCCATCGTTCAGCGTGACTGACAACTTCATCACGACACAACAGGCACCTCCTCCACCAGTCCCTGAGTTTGGCGCGCCAGCCATGCTAGTAGCGGCGATCGGCCTCGTGGTCGTAGCAGCTATGAAGAAGGCTAACTTGCTAAAGGCCTGAGCAGACGCACGGTCAGCTCAGTCCCCTATCGGTTTGGGCAGAGACCCCTCAGGGTCCACGCCCAGACTGACTCTTTTTCTTAAAACCAAGTGAGCGAACCGCTTTCAGGTAACATCCTAGAGCTTCGTCACATCCTAGAGCTTATCTGAATGTCGAATGAAAGTATCGTTTTCTTGGCATTGTTAGCGCGCTTATATGCACATTTCGGCGGGCACCAGCGACGAAATCCAGGCGACTGAATCTTCCAGATGCAGGCATTCTCCTTATCGCTTCTGCTACTCTACTCTTGTTTGTTACTCCCACGCTCATGACGGCACAGGCGCACCCGATCGACGCAAATCTCCTGTGGACTCCCAGTCAGGTTCAGGCGTCCACCACAACCACGGCCACCTTTGGTGTTGCTGACACAACGCCGGGGGGTTCCTCTGACCCCGACTGTCCCGCCGGTTCGACCTTCAGCGGTACGCTGACCGTTACAACACCGACGGGGAGCACGTCGACGTTCACCGTGAGCAACGTCCCCTGCGGGACTACCAATCTCGCCGCGGTATATCCCACAGACTTCACTTCTGGCACAGGCGCTCCTGATACGACTCAACTATTCAGATACAATGCGACCTGGGCCGGAACTACCACGGCGGTCGTGGGAGGGGTGCACCCGACCTTCAGCGTGACGGATTCGTTCCTGGTGTACATCTGTTGTCCACCCCCTCCACCAGTCCCTGAGTTTGGCGCGCCCGCCATACTGGTGGCAGCAATCGGTCTGTTACTAATAGCAGCGATGAAAAAGGGCAAGCTGCTAAAGGCCTGAGCCGAGATTTTTTTTGGCTCTCGGGAGCCGAGATCATCCAGGTCATCACCCCAGTCTCCGATGGCCGTGAAGTTCCGCGTAGTATCTCGATTTCATTAGGTGGCTCGTTCCGAACGAGCGCAGCGCCAGCGAACGTGATCGCCGACCGGATCATCAGGGACGTGCGGAAGCACCGGTTGATTGAGTCGGCTGGGACCGATCCGTACTTAGTCTTGGCCATGCCACAGCCGCTCTCTATTCCTCGTCTAGCATATCGGCGCCGACTAAGGTATTTCAGGAGGAGGACGCGGCCCTGCCGTCAGGTGCAAGGTGGGTTGAGCCGTCCCAAGGGCTGATGACCCGGCGACCGAACAATCGGGGCCTCGGTCAGATGGTCGGCACGTCCTCCCGATCATCCTGGCGCTCGCTCTCTGTTCTCGAATCCTCGTCGCTGTCTCAGCCTCTCCCGACTCAGACGTCTACTACTACCTCACGCAGGCAGCCCAGGTGCTGCTCGGGGGGATGAACCCGTACGACCACACGTACGCAGGTATCCCTCCCGTCCTGGCGACTCCTGGGGCCGCGCACGTCCTTGCCTATCTCCCGTTCACCGTCCTATATCTCGTCCCGTTCGACGTTGTGAGCGACATCCGGCTGGGCTTCATGGCTGCAGACCTTCTGGTAGGCACCTGTCTCTATCTCTGGGGAAGGTGGCGCCCCGGAGCCGCGTCGGTCTATCTCTTCCTCCCCTTCACGATAGTCTTCTCGACATTCTACCTCAACGCGACCCTGATGGCGATGGCCTTGATCGCGCTCTTCCTTCTGCTCGAGTCACGCGGACGCGGTCTCCTCGCATCGATCTCGTTCGGACTGGCGCTCGCCTCCTCGCAGTTCTCCTTTCTGCTCCTGCCGCTGGTGTTTGCATACTACCTGAGGCACGGTCGGTGGAAGGAACCGGTCCTGGCCCTCGCCGCCGCGGCCGTGGTCATCGCACCTTTCCTTGCGGCCTCTCCCTCTCTCTTTCTCAGCGAGACCCTCTCGTTCGAGTTCGCGAGGCCTCTTGTACCGCTCTTCTCCGGGGGTGGACCAGTCGGATTGATGGTGAACCCTTCGATGAGCGCCATCGCCTCGCTCGCAGGTCTCCCGGTCCCGCTCTACCTGAGGGCCTTGATCGAGCTCTTGCTCATCCTCGCCCTACTCAGGGCAGGCGACCTCTCGTCGCTGGCGAGGAACTGCGGGCTCCTGGTGCTCGCATCCGTCTTCGTGCTGCCAGACGACTTCTTCTGGGCGTATCTGGAGCTCCCATTCATGCTGCTGCTCTTCTGGGTCTCGGCCCAGACGAATCCCGGCCGGCCGAAGAGATCCTGACGACGAAGACTTATACTCTGGAATGGTCACACCCAACCAATATGGAGCAGTTGGGTGAGCTACGCAAGTCCGAAGAGCGTACTCGCTTGATGTACGAGGTGGTCGCCTGGGCATCCGGCATTACGATAATCGCCGTGCTGATCTACGGGCTCGTCACAGCCATCCTTGGTGGCCTGACCGTCGTCGGGACCAGCCTGGTCGACATCGAGTTCCCCTTCACATTCATGGCAAAGCCCGTCTCATATCTCAGCATCGCCAGCGTCACGTTCTTCTACAGCAGCCTGCGCCTCTGGCAGAACAAGATCGTCAGGTGGTCCCTCTTCAGGCTCTCCCTTATCGAGCTCTTCGCCATGGTCGTGGCCTTCGCCTCTGCCTACGAGGTGCTCTACAATTTCATGCTCTGGGGTTCGTTCCTCTCCTCATCGCTCGTCACCTCGAGCGTGACCGCCCTCGTAAACATCAACAGCGTGGCGAGCCCCGGACCTGTCCCATGGAACCTCGTCTTCGCGACGAAGATCTTCCTCTCGATCTTTGTCATCAGCGCCTATGTCGCTTACTTTCTGAGAAGGATCCACAGGGGATACGGGAGCAGAGAAGGCCTCTAGGCCTGGGGCCGCGAGGCGCCGGCGTAGAGCAGGTAGATGTACACCACTGCGAAGACCGCGAACAGGGGAGCCGAGATTATGGCGACCGACTGGACCGGGGTCCCAAGGGCGGTCAGGGCCACATAGAACTGGTAGCCTGTAATGACCAGACCGAAGAGCGCGCTGGCGGCCACGAGCGGCCTCGTGACCCAGCTCGCAGTCCACATATAGAGGAACACCCCGCTAGCGAAGCAGGTGATGATGGCCCATCCCAGGAGGATCCCTCCGCCTGTGGCGAGGACACCCACCCAGAATATTCCCGTGACGAAGAATAGGATCGTCGGGAGCCTGGATAGGATGCTCTGGTCTGAGTTCACGTCGTCAGCCGAAAATCCGTCCGAATATAAATGTGGTTGGTTCCCTTGCTGCTCCGTTTCAGCGTGAAATCTCTGTCAATGGGAGCGCGTCGGCCTCCACCAACTATAAATCCCCACACCGATTCCGCCGCGAATCCGTCCTGTGTGAGGTGCTAGATTGCAAACAACCTTTGATGAACCGCTGAACCTTACCGAGAAGCTCTCGAGGCTCCTCGCCCCTGTCGTCGAGCTGGAGGAAGGCCTCCTCGTCTCCGCCACCTACGACGGCGACAAGAAGCTCGCCGTCCTGAAGTTCTACGACCCCAAGCGCGACAGGGTCTGGCGGTGGGAGGACAACACCGGCCACAGGCCCAACTGCTACACCAAGCTCCCGATGAGCGAGCTGGGCTCTCTGAGGGCGCGGAGCGACGTGGTGGGGATAGAGGAGGTTCAGAGGCTCGACCTGCTCTCCGACTCGTCGATCACGGTACGGAAGATCATCGCCTCCGACCCCCTCGCGATAGGCAGCTCCACGGGGAAGAGCATCCGCGACGAGATCCAGGCGTGGGAGGCGGACATAAAGTACTATGAGAACTACGTCTACGACAGGGGTCTCCGGATTGGGACCTACTATCGGATACACGACGGTCAGATAACCGCGCTCGAGCAGGAGATGCCAAGGGCGGTCGCCAGCTCCCTCGACCAGATCCTCACCAAGAACACAGGTGAGCAGGTGAAGTTCATCCGCGAGTGGGCCGAGCTTCTGGGCCAGCCCCTCTGCTCTTTCAAGAGGATTGCCCTCGATATCGAGGTCGCCAACGAAGAGTCAAGGATACCCGACCCGGAGAAGGCAGACCGTCCGGTGATAGCGGTCTCCTTCCACAACGACGCCGAGTCACTGGTCTACCTGGTCGCGAAGGAGGGGGACGACTCCCTCGGCGGGACCAAGACTGCCTACACGACGACGGTCTTCCCCGACGAGACCTCGATGATGAGGGCCGCGTTCTCGAAGATAATGGACTATCCCTTCCTGATAACCTTCAACGGCGACGACTTTGACCTCAGGTACCTCGTAAACAGGGCCGTGAAATTTTTGGGAATCAGGGAGGACGAGGTACCGATCTACCTGATGCGGCAGGAGGCCTCCCTCAGGCACGGTGTCCACATCGACCTCTACCGCTTCTTCAACAACCGCTCCATCCAGGTCTACGTCTACAGCAACAGGTACAGCGAGCACACCCTGAACGGGATATCCGAGGCCGTCCTGAACAAGTCCAAGATCGAGTTCGACGGGAACGTAGGAGACCTCCCTCTGGTCGACCTGGCGAACTACTGCCTTAACGACTCCCAGCTGACCTACGAGCTGACCAGCCTGAACTCCTCTCTGCTGATGAAGATTCTGCTGGTGGTCTCGCGCATCGCCAAGATGCCCATGAACGACGTCGCCCGGCTCGGGGTCTCGAACTGGATCAGGAGCATGCTCTTCTACGAGCACAGGCGGATGGGTGCCCTGATCCCCCGGCAGGACGAGCTCGCACAGAAGGGGGGTGCCTCTTCAGAGGCGATAATCAAGGGAAAGAAGTACAAGGGCGGCCTCGTGATCGAGCCGAAGCCCGGCGTCTACTTCGGGGTCTCGGTCCTCGACTTTGCCAGCCTGTACCCGAGCATAATCAAGGTCTACAACCTCTCGTACGAGACCGTGAACTGCCCGCACGAGGAGTGCAGGTCGAACAAAGTACCTGACACCGACCACTGGGTCTGCAAGAAGCGCAGCGGGATAGAGAGCCTGGTGACGGGGTCGCTCAGGGACCTTCGGGTCGGTCACTACAAGCCGCTGGCGAAGGACCCGTCCCTGACCGGCGCGGACAGGGAGCTCTTCAACACGGTCACCCAGGGACTCAAGGTGATCCTCAACGCGTGCTTCACGGGAGACACGAGCGTGGTGACCACAGAGGGGATCAAGAACATCCGCGACATGAGAGTCGGAGACCGCGTCGTCAACCTCAACCCTCAGACGCTCGGGATCGAGATAGACCGGGTCGTCGAGGTCCAGCAGTTCCCGTACCGGGGAGACCTGCTGCACTTCAAGGACGAGGGGTTCGTCGACCTCATGGTGACCCCGAACCACAGGTTCCTGACGACCGCCGGAGACGGGAAGGAGGCCGGCTTCCGGACCGCCGAGGCCATCTACGACGAGGCTGATATCGAGATCCCACAGGTAAGGGCAGGCATCACGGTATCTCAGATGGGGAAGACACCGGTGCTCGAAGCGATGGCGGCTGCAGGTACGCACGCTGATCTCTCTCCTGGTGTTCGACGATCAGAATCGGCCGACGCGGTCGTCCCCGATAACGCCCCAGGGGTTCTCTCCGAGACCATGGAGATTGCGGGGGAGTTCCTCGGACTCGCGGGCAGCGGAGGGGGGAGCGCGATGCAACCCTGCTACTCGACCACCAGCAGAGCTTGGGCGGAGCAGATGGTGGTCCTCTACAGCCTGATGGGGAACAAGTCCCGGATGGAGTATCACGAGGGGGAATTCCAGGTGGTCTCGAAGAACACCAGCTCCCGGCTGACGTACTCGGGCCCCGACCAGCGCAGGAACGTCAGCAGGCTGCCCTTCGATGGCACGGTCTACTGCGTCACCACCGAGAAGAACCACACCGTGATCGCTGGC
The DNA here is from genome assembly GCA_027886825.1 of Nitrososphaerota archaeon. Lineage (GTDB taxonomy): Archaea > Thermoproteota > Nitrososphaeria > Nitrososphaerales > Gagatemarchaeaceae > Gagatemarchaeum. Next base: position 1,199 of record JAPCJS010000036.1, on the reverse strand, counting down.
CGTGACGGGAGGTTCACACATGTCGGCCAGTCTTACGGTGTAATGGGGTTCGAGACGTTCGCTTTGTATTGCCTCCCTGTCGCAGAGGCGACCGCCGCCTACGGCCGATATGCCATAACACGGACCATAGACAAGTGCAAACAAGAAGGAATCTCTGTGATCTACTCTGACAGCGTGACTTCGGAACGATGCGTTACGCTCTTGGATCCGGACGGCAATCTGAAGATCGAGCCCATCGAGGGCTTCTTCAGCCGCTTCTCTGAGGTTGTCCACAGGCCGGATGGAAAAGACGAAGCACACCCATTGGGATGGGGAGCCCTCTCGATCGACCCGAAGACGGGAGCCGCGGAATGGAAGGATCTGAAGGCGGTCATCCGTCATCCCAATTCGAAGAGAATATTCAGGGTCTGGGACAAGTTCGGCTCGACCCGGGTGACGGAGGACCACTCTCTCATCGTCCGGGACGGTACAGACAATGTCCTCGCCCGCCCTAGCGAGCTGTCAGGTAAGCATCTCCTGAGGGCGCCGAGGATCCCCGAGACAAAGCAGATCGAGGCGATCGATGTCTACGAGATTCTCAGAGAGATCAAGTATCGCATCATGTACAAGGGCCGGTGGAAGACGATGGAGTCCAAGGCGGACGGCGAGTGGGTCACCTTCGCATGGACAGATCGGAAGCGACCCATCCGGGTAAAGAGGTACATCAAAGTAGGGACACCGGAGTTCAAGGCACTCGTCGAGCTTCTCGGTGCCTACATCGCCGAGGGCAGCTCAAGCACCCCTGATTCCACGCGATCTCGGCTCGGCGCTTCGATATCATGCTCTGACGTTCAGTGGCTACAGACACTGCAGTCTGATTACAAGCTGCTCTTCGACGGCGGAAAGGCTTCGATAATCCGGTCGTCCCCCGGAACCCGCACGCTGGCCTACCTATCTAGCGGGAGCGCGACGGCGCAGATCCAGTACGAAGACAAGACCCACAAGCTCCAGATGATGAATCAGTTGTCGGCGGTGTTCTTCAAGGGATTCTGCGGGCAGAAGAGCGACGGAAAACATCTCCCCGACTTCATCTTCCACGTGCCGGATGAATTCAAGATCCTCTTAGCTGAGAATATGGTCAAAGGAGACGGCTCGCGGGTCTTCGGAGCAGCGTATGCCGAAGAATATCGCGGGAAGAACTTTAGGTACGAAACCAAGTC
>JAPCJS010000088.1 GCA_027886825.1 Nitrososphaerota archaeon | reverse complement strand
TCGCGGTCGCGTCGCTCTCGGGCATCCCTCCGCTTAGCGGGTTCTGGAGCAAGGATGCTGTCCTCGCCCTGGCCTGGAGCTCCGGGCAGACGGGCCTCTTCATCGTGGGCTCCCTGACGGCGGGCATCACCGCCTTCTACGCGTTCCGTCTGCTCGGGATCGTCTTCTTCGGACAGCGGAGCAAGCACCTCTCTGCCTCGGAAGGACAGGGCGAGGGGTTGCATGAGCCTGGACCGCTCAGCAGGGCCCCCTACGTCCTCCTGGCCTCGGGGACAGTGGCGATCGGGCTCCTCGCCCTCGTCGGGTTCGAGGGCTCTCTCGGCTCGGCCGCAAACGCGTACCTCGAATCGCTCTTCACCGCGGGGTCCATCCCCGACCTGACCGGCCCGACTCCCTCGTTCGAGTTCCTTCCCGCGCTGATCACGCTTGTGATAGTGGCCGTCGGAGTCCTGGTGGCGGCCCAGCTCTACGTCACGCGCCGCCTCTCTGCCGAGAGGTTGATCGGGAGCTCCTCCGTGCTCCTGGGCCTCCACAGGTTCCTCGAGAACAGGTGGTACATCAACGCCGTATACTACAAGGTCTTCGTCGACGCGCCCCTGAAGGCATCGAACTGGACCGCGATCCACTTTGAGCAGAACGTGCTCCAGAGGGTGAACACGGGCGGCGAGGCTCTGGGTATGGGTCTCTCCGGAGCCGGCATCTGGTTCGACAGGAACGTGGTCGACGCCGTCGCCAGCGGCGTCTCGGGGGCCGGACAGTACCTCTCCCGCGTCTTCAGAAGGCTGCAGACGGGAGTGCTCGAATCGTACGCGCTTGTGCTCGTCCTCGGGCTGGCCGCCATGCTCGTCCTCCTGGTCGTCCTAACGGGGTTGTACACAGCGATATGATCCCCCTGCTCTCGCTCCTTGTCTTCATCCCCCTGCTAGGGTCGCCGCTCGTGTACCTCGTCGCGACGAGCAACCGCAGGGCCGGCGTGGCCGCGACGCTGCTGGTCGCGCTCGTCGTCCTAGTGGTCGCCGCGTACGTCTTCTGGTCGGTGTACACCAAGGTCCCTGCGATAGGCCAGTACGACCTGGAAGAGAGTTATCAGTGGATCAGCACGGCCAGCTTCAGCCTCGACTTCTTCCTCGGCGTCGATGGGCTCAGCTCTCCGCTTGTACTGGCGGCCACCCTCCTCACGGTCTTCGTGATCGTGGGGTCGAGCAGGCTGATCGGCGAGAAGCTGCCCTCGTATCTCGCCCTCCTGCTCCTCTTCGAGGGGGCCATACTCGGCGTCTTCACATCGCTCAACCTCGTCGTCTTCTACGTCTTTTGGGAGCTCGTGATGATCCCGATGTTCCTGCTCATCGGAGTGTGGGGAGGCGACAGGAGAGGATACGCCGCGATGAAGTTCATGATATTCATCTTCGTCGGGAGCGCCGTCATGTTACTGTCGTTCCTCTCGGCCTACCTCGACGTCAGTCCCTTCTCGTTCGACATCCCGACGCTCGCGGGGAGGATCCCGCCCGACCTCCAGTACCTTCCTCTGCTCGCATCCTTCATCGGCTTCGGCGTCAAACTACCGGTATTCCCGCTCCACAGCTGGCTCCCAGACGCATACGTCCAGGCGCCATCGCCGGTCACGACTCTCCTCGCCGGGATCCAGTCAGCGATGGGTGGATACGGTCTTATCCGGATCAGCATCGGGCTCTTTCCGCATGCGGCCTACCAGTGGGCCTGGGCGTTCATGCTGGTGGGGCTCGTCACGATGTTCTACGGTGCCCTCGTGGCCCTCCGGGCGAACGAGCTCAAGCGGATGTTCGCCTTCACCAGCCTCAACCACATGGGCTTCGTCATCTTCGGCGCGTTCGCGACCGTCGCGTCCGGTAGCCTCCTCGGGATGGAGGGAGCGATCTTCCAGATGTTCGTGCACGCGTTCACGGCGGGCTCTCTCTTCATGCTCGCCGGATACGTCCAGCAGCAGGCCGGCACGACCGAGATCTCGAGGCTGAAGGGCCTGCGCAACGTCATGCCTCGTACCGCGGGGCTCCTCGTCGTCGCGAGCGCGGCCGCTATGGCGCTTCCCCCGTTCGCAAGCTTCCTCGCCGAGCTCTTCGTGATCGCTGGAGGCATAGCGGCCAGCTCCTACACCGCTGTGGTGGTCCTCGTGCCAGTCCTGACGGGCGGCTATCTCCTCTGGATGATCAAACGCGTGGTCCTTTCGCCGGCGGAGCCGGGATCGGTGGTCAGGGACATGCCATGGTCCGACGCCGTCGTCCTCGCGCTCTACTTCGTCCCCCTACTGATCCTGATAGTCTTCTCCTCGCTGATCCTGGCTCCTGCCGCCCCCGTGGCCCAGTGGGTGGTCCACATCGTGGGAGGTACATAGAACGTGGACCTGATACTCTTCGCAGCGATCGCGCTCGCAGCCCCCTCCCTCGGGCTCCCGTTCTTCCAGCTCTCCAGGACGAGGGGGACGCTGCCGGGTTACCTGCTCGTCCTCGCCCTGGCTGCCGCGGTCGTGCTCGTAGGGCTCAACACAGTCTCGCCACAGCCAGCGTCAGATTTCGGCGACCTGCTGAGCTCCGACAGCCTGGGTGGTCTCTTCGGGATCGTGACGCTCTCGGTGACGCTCGTTGTAGCCGTCGTCTCCCTCCCGACGATGGTGCGCAGGGCGAACGGGCCGCTCTACTGCTCTCTCCTCGGATTCGCTGCCCTCGGGATGCTCTTCCTCTCCTACGCGGCCGACCTGCTTGTCCTCTTCGTCGCATGGGAGCTGATGAGCCTCCCCACCTATGCTCTGGCGGGCTTTGATAAGCAGAGGGATGAGTCGAACGAGGCGTCCGCCAAGTACGCCGTGCTGGGCGCCCTCTCCTCGGCCATAATCCTGTATGCCATCAGCCTCAGCTACGGTCTCGCCGGGAGCACCCTGATCGTGAACGTCGTCAAGGCCATGGGCGGCCAGTCCTCCAGCCCGATAACGCTCGCCGCCGTCCTTCTGTTCATCGTCGGGTTCGGCTTCAAGATGTCCATAGTGCCGTTCCACATGTGGGTCCCGGACACCTACGAAGGAGCGCCCATCACGATCAGCACTCTCTTCGCCGCTGCGACCAAGAAGGCTGGTTTCGTCGCCGCGATCAGGGTCGTGCTCGCCGCCTCGACCCTGTACGTGGTGACCCAGAGCCCGATCTTCACCGTGGCGAACATCCTCGCCGTCCTGGCTCTGGCGACGATGACCCTCGGAAACGTCGCCGCCCTTACTCAGAAGTCCATGACCCGGCTGCTCGCCTACTCGAGCATAGCCCAGGCCGGCTACATATTGATCGGGTTCGTGATCTTCGCCTACGCGCAGGGCGACCGGTCGTTCTCGCAGGAGGCCACCCTCGGGATGACCGGCGCCCTGTTCCAGGTCATCAACCACTCGATAATGGCAAGCGCTGCCTTCGTGGCCGTCGCGCTGGTGCTCACCGCGCTGAACAGGGCCGACGTCTCGGTGTTTCAGGGTCTCGCGAGGAGGGCCCCCGTCACCGCGTTCACCCTCGCCGTCTCGATGCTCGCCCTGGCAGGCGTCCCTCCCCTAAACGGGTTCTGGAGCAAGCTGCTCCTCTTCCTCTCGGTCGTCAACGGCCCCTACGCTTGGCTCGCCGTCGCGGGCGTGCTGAACAGCGTCTTCAGCCTGGGATATTACCTCTGGGTCGTGAAGAGGATGTATCTGGACGACCCTGTGAGCACCGAGAGGATCGGAGAACCGCTGGTGTATGTGATCGTCTTCGCGATACTGGTAGCGCTGATGATAGGCCTGGGCCTCTTCCCGCAGTTCGGTGTCGCGTTCTCCCAGGGCGCCGTGCCTTCGATCTACCCTCACTGACCAGCCGGTCTAGAAATCCCGCTGGACCGAAAAGTCGGTCAGCTCCCGAAGGAGCCTCCGGGCTTTTCCATCGGGGAGAAGCGTGAGCTGTTCCTTGGCCTTCTTCGCGTAGTTTCCGGTGAGAGACCGCAGCTCCGAGAGGATGGAGCTCTCCTCGTTCCCTTGTTTCAGCGCGAGAGTCACCTTGTCCTTCGCACCCCAGTCGAGCATGTCGTCGTGGACCTGGTAGGCTATGCCCAGGTACTTGCCGTAGCTCGAGAGAGCCTCTATCTGCTCGTTCGTTCCTCCCCCGATTATCGCGCCCAGCTGTGTCGCGGTCTGGAAGAGGGCGCCGGTCTTGTTGTAGATGATGTCGATGTACTCGTCCCATCCGAGCTTGTACGTGATCGGGTCTATCGTCAGCTCCATGTATTCGCCCTCGCACATCTGCAGCGCAGCCTTGCTCAGCGTGTGAGCGACCCTCCTGTCCTGATACCTCGAGGCGATCGCGAGGATCATGGCGAAGACAAAGTCAGCTGTGAGGAGGGACGCGCTGTAGCCGTATCTCACATGGAAGGAGGCCCTTCCCCTCCTCGAGACCTCCTGATCTATGATGTCGTCGTGGATTATGGACTCCGCGTGCAGGAGCTCGACCGCTACGGCCGCGTCCAGGACGCTGTCGTCCTTGGAGCCCACGCTCTCGGCCGAGAGCAGCGTGATGACGGGCCGTATCTTCTTGCCCCCCTCGAGGGCATACTTCAGGGGCCCGAAGAAGCGTGAGTTCGAATGCCTTTCCAGCTCGCGATCCACCGCGATGCTCGAACGGTCGAGGTAATCCTTCATCTTGAGGGTTATCTCCTCCAGGAACGCTGGGTCTCTCTCGACCAAAAGCTGGAACCTTTTCCCCTCTGGCCCAGCCAGATAATATTTAACGGTTGTCGAGTCGCCAGACCCTCATCCTCGTCCCAGGTCGAAGACACCGTTCTTATCTCCCAGCTCGAGAGTGTTGCGCCGTTGCTGAGATTCGAGCTACACCAGCCATACCTGGCGAACATCAGCCGGTACTATCTTTTGCTACCCAAGCTGACCTCCGGGCAGCTTCAGGTCTTGGCTGACCATCTCGCGGGCAACGGTTTCTCGGTCGAGATCGAGGCAGAGGGAGAGAAGCTGAGGGCAGGGAACGAGACGAGCACGATCACGGTCTCCCGGTCGGGCCTCGCCTGGTCGGGGCTCGAGATGCTCGACGCGCTCGCGCCTGCCATACCTCGCCTGCTCCGTCTTCCCCGGGAGGTCACGGCGACTAACCCTTACTTTGCTGCAAAGAAGCTGTCGGGTTGGCTCGAGGTCCTGTTCTTCACGAGGATGGAAGGGCTCCGGCTCTGGACCGAGCTGCGACGGACCGGAGAATGCGGACTCACCCCAGATGAAAAGTCGGCCATATCGTGGGTCCTCACCAACGATGACCAGGACGTGGAATGCGTGACCGACTACCCGACCGAAGGCTGCTCCCTTCTCCAGGTCGGGAAGAACCAGTACTATCGATCGCGTGTGCCCGTCAGTGAGTTCCTGGACCATCTGCGCACGACCTCGGCCCGTTTTTCCAAGAACTGCTACCTTCCTCGTACCTCGATCCTGAAGATACAGGGCGGGTCTCTCGCTGCGCCCACGATCGACGTCGACCTCCGAGAGTGGTCCTACCTCAGATTCTCTCCCAAAACCTCTAATTCAGGAGCTTGAAGGGGTTCGTTCACGCCCCGGTAGTACAGCCCGGTCAAGCCTCTGTGAAGCAATCGCCGAAAGTATTCCGGCCTTTCGAGTCGGAAAGCGCGGGTTCAAATCCCGCCCGGGGCACTTCATGAACATCTGCGCCCGCGTACGTTCTCTCTGACATGTGTCGAGGGAGCCTTCAGGAGCTCTCGTTCACGGTCTCTTCGTTATCTCGGCAGCGACGTCCGCAGAGGATCTGATCTCGGCGTCGTACCAGTAGCTCTCATAGCTCAGCGCCCTGTCGTTCCCCATCCCGAGTTTCCCCTCCGGGTCGTCGAACGCGTCGACGCAGTCCTTCACTATCACCGGGGCATAGCCCCTGAACCAGGCGTCAGCGGCGGTGTGCTTGTCACAGCAGTTTGTGTGGAGACCTGTGATGAAGAGCTTGTCCCCCGCCTTGAATCCGAGCTTCCTGAGCAGAGAATCCATAGCGGTCGGCCTTCCGCCGTTGTCGGAGAAGCCGCTGTACGTCCCCTTCTCGACTTCAAAGAGCAGCTCGCCCTTCCTGATCCGTCGGAGATCACCAGCATTCCATTTCCTCTCGAAGACGCGAACCTTCTCGGTGATGAGACCCTCGATTATCTTCGAACCCTTCGTACCCTTCATGGAATGAGGGCCCCACTTCTTGAGCTCAAAGTCAGTCTTGAGGTGCCTGTCCGTGGAATAGATCACCGGCTGCTTCGAGTTCAGGAATGCCTCCTGCAATCTCCTTATGCGGGGGACCATCTCGACTCCCCTCTCGAGCGCCAGGGTCGGGTTGTAGTCCTTGAGGAGGAAATCGTTCGTCATATCCACTACGAGAAGTGCCCTTCTCATGCTATCATCTAAAGGTCGAGATGGCAACATATCTCGCTTTCGGTGGATCCGTCCCAGGTCCCAGCGGTCAGTCTGATCCAGCGCCTCAAGGCGTACCGGTAACCCGTTCGAGGTCAACTCTCGAGCATTGAGCGGATGGCAAGCTCGAGTCGTCCGAGACCACTCCGCTACCCTCCGCGAATCGGCCGCTCTGTGGCGGACCTACTGACACGGCCTCCCGAAGGTGGTCCTAGGACGCGGGCCTGACCAGCGCGAGGACAGGTCTCCCGCTGCTCTGAGCCAGCCGGCTTATTCCGCCGGTGAGGCTCTGAGCCCTGATACCCTTCTCGGAGAGGGTTCGGGCTACCTGGAGCGAGGTGCTACCGGACATGCAGACAAGAAGCACCCTTCCGTTGCTCTTCTCCACCAACTGCTTCAGGCCAGGAGGCAGTTGATGTGTCGCAACAGCCAGCGCCACGTCGCGAGCACTTGCCACCTCGAGGTTTGGAGCCGTTCCGCCTCCACCATCCAGGGCGTTCATCACAAGCTTCACTCCCTGGTCGTTCGGGGCGAAACCTGGGTGAGTCCAGACCACCGCTCCATACTCCTTAATGTGGGCGTTCGCCTGCTCGAGGGTCACCTCGAGCCTGCCCTCCAGATCCTCTTCGCTTACGGATTCCAGCGCTTGCTTGTATTTCTTGATCCCGTCGGCAAGCACAACAAGGAACTTGTCGTGTATGCCAAAGTTGACCATCTGCAGCACGGCATAAAGCGCCAGCGCGCTGCTCTCTCCGATGTCGAGCTGCTTCTTCTTCGCCAGATATCGAAGGAGACGCCTCGCCTGTTCAAAGTCTATGTCGTGCTGGCCGGCGTATTCGTCTGGTTCGTAGAACTTCAGTCCCACAGCCTTGCTCCTGGTCCTTATCCCAGCAACGTCCTGCCCCTCCCTCGGAAAGATCACATGAACCGATTTCTTCCCATACTTCCGCTGAACGAACCTGCTGAGTCCGCCCGAGGTCCCCCCAGTTCCGAATGAACAGATGACCTCAAAGTCTCCCAAGGATTGTCCCAGCCCCTGGAGCTGCTGGTCGATCTCTGGGCCTGTGACGCTCTCATGAGCGAGAACGTTTAGCTCGTTCTCGTACTGTGCGGGGCAGAAGCCGCCGTAGGCGCTGGCCAGCAGCTTCGCGAGGCTGATCACGTCCTGTCTCGCCAGGAGCCCCTCGATCTGCGTTCTCGACCCATCGAAGACCTTCATGTCGAGGCCGAGCTCCGAGAACCTTTCACGCATATTGCCGGCGACGATCTTCGCTACCAGCAGGTTCGGATCTGTCTGCACCCCTGGCGCAGGACAGATATCGACGTCAAGGTTGACCGTCTTGACGTCGCTCGTCTCAAGCTCTTCCAGCACGCCCTCCTGGAGCTTCCTGGAGACGAGCACGATCACCTGAAGCCCGAGCCTCCCCAGCTGTCCCAGTGCGATCCCGAAGTTGCCAGAGGTCGCCTCGAACAGGATCTGCCCCCGCCTCAGTTTGCCCGACCTGATTGCCTCATGGATTATCTGGACTGCTGGTCTCATCTTGACCGAACCACCCGGCAAGTAAGAGTCTAGCTTGCCAAAGACAGTGAACTTGCTCCCAGATAGATCCAGACCGAACTCCTCTCGTGCGCAGTCCTTGAGCGCCTGCGTAAGCTCAACCAGCGGAGAGCCGTTGACGACCTTCGCTCCCTCGACGTGAGGGACCTTCGTCCAGATCTCCCGCTCAAAGTCCTCGAGAAGCGCTCCGTCGGTGGTGTCGGCCTCGCTTGAATCCTGCAATTTTTCGTTTCATCGATTTCTCACATGAATATAAGAGAAACGGCCCAGAGGAATCTTCAATCGTTCACCTCATCTGACGCCATGGGGGCGGCCGGCCTCGGTTTGTACACTGAATTGTATCTTAGATTGGTAATTTAGCCGAGAAGTATCAGTATTTATTAAGGAACAAGATATTATGCCAGCTGTGCGCAACAGGCAGTCTAACGAACTGCTGGTCGGGCCCTTGGAGCATCGTGAGGTAGCTCTGTTTCCAACGTCTGTGCGCGGTGCCTGTGCCGAGCCTCCTATGGTGGAATCTGACTTGGCGCAAAGATGTGCGCCGATGAGTGCAAATAGTTGCACCAGTTCTATCGAAGCTTTTCATGCGAACTTATTCAGATAATGCCTAAGAATCGTGCTTATATTTCATTTTAATATTTATATCTCATTTAAAATTTAAATAAGTATCCATTCCCTCTCCTGCCGATGGGCGCAAGCGACCTGGACCTCGGTGGAGGCTTAAAGCTGGCACGCTTCCTTAAGGAGGGATATACCGGATACTTCGAAGGTCGCGCATTCCGCATACTCCATGGAAATCAGGTCGTAGAGTCCTTTACGGATTCCCAGGGAAGAATCCTCACCCAGCTCAGGCAGAAGAAGGCGATGACACCGACACAGATCTCCGAGGTCGTCGGGTCGACGCCGGCCGGGGTTCTCTACAATCTCAAGGCCCTTATCAAAGCAGGCGCTGTTGAGAGACATCCGCTTCCGGGCGGGACCGTCCTCTACGTCCTTTGCTGGGATGTAACGGTGGACCTTCCTCCCACTCTCAAGGCAAAGATTGAGCCAATCGTCTCAAACATGGGCGGCTGGTCAGAGCTTGCTAAGGTGCCGATGGGCGAACTGAGAAAGGAGCTCGGCAACCTCTCGGAGGACGAATTCCTGGAAGTCATGAGGTACCTGGTCGGGGGGACGACAAATGCTAGCTGATCGTGAGGTCGCGCTGAGGCTCGCGTCCAACATGGACGTCGACAGGAAACTGAAGATTGCAAGCAACTCACGTTTCTTTTGGATATATTCGCTCTCACTCTGGGACCCTGACGCGTTCTGGAAGTGCGTCTCTGGCGCCGCCGCCTTCGCCCTCGTGGGCCTCTATCTCAATGTCCTGATGCCAGCGGGGTTCACGCACGTGTCTCTGACGGCGACGGCCATGTTTGAGTACTTCCTGCTGGGTCTGATCCTGATGTGGTTCTACAATCTTGGACCGTGGCTCCATCCGACGAACCTTGTCGTGATCTTCACCTTCATATTCAGGCTCTACCGGAAGAACAAGGCGCTGAACGACCTGAGCGCCGAGGAGATCGGTCGCCTGTTCCCTCAGGATGAAGACCCTGTGTTCAGCCTGAAACGCTACGCCGGACTATCAAGACTCTATCTTCGGATAAGGCAGTCTCCGGTCGTAGGATCGCTGTTGCTGGGGGCATCGTTGGCCGCGTTCATGGTCACCCTGCTCCTCATAATGTCATAACGGAGCTGATGCAGTGTTGCAAAGAACGACCCGCCGGAACTTTACGATGATGACAAGAATGCATTCGAAGAAGAAGGGTGGACTGCGGTTCGCGACGGTGCTCTCGATTGGACTACTGGTTCTTTTTTCGATCGCACTGCTGCCACAGGCTCATGTCCAGGCTGCCACCAACGGCGTCTGGTGGGTCGGTGCTCAATCGAAGGATAGTTCTGCGTTGCCAAACACAGGCGTGGAGAGCCGGATCCAGGTCCTAAGCCAGTTCTTCAGCG
>JAPCJS010000169.1 GCA_027886825.1 Nitrososphaerota archaeon | reverse complement strand
CCGCACAGATGGGTGTCACGGGCGCGAACATAGGCGTGGCTGAGACGGGGACGATAATCGTCGAGACAAACGAGGGCAACGCCAGGCTGGTGGCCAGCCTCCCAAAGGTCCACGTCGTGGTGATGGGGATGGAGAAGATCATCGAGTCCTGGGACGACGTCGCGCAGCTGCTCGAGGCCCACGGGATAAGCGCGACCGGCCAGTCCCAGACGGTATACGTCTCGATAATCTCGCAGCACCTCCCGATGGCCGGCTCTTCAGACGGCCGCGAGTACCACGTCGTGATACTCGACAACGGGCGCAGCAAGATGCACGACGACCCCGCGTTCAACGACGCGCTCAACTGCATAAGGTGCGGGGCGTGCATGAACATCTGTCCCACCTACGGCATAGTAGGCGGGCACGTCTTCGGCTACCTCTATCCCGGCCCCATCGGGATACCGTGGACGGCGGAGGTCCACGGCCTCGACAACGCCACCTTCGCCCACCTCTGCATATCCTGCGGCCTCTGCAAGGAGATCTGCCCTGTGGACATAGACATGCCCCTGATGATAGCCCGGGTGAAGGAGCAGGAGATCGCGAAGAACGGCCAGCCCCGGGTGAACACATTCTTCACCTCGTCGGAGAGTCTCGCGAGGATGGCGTCCGCCACCGCCCCACTCTCGAACTGGGTGATCCGGGGCTCGGTAAGCCGCTACATGATGGAGAAGCTGGTCGGCGTCGACAGGAGGAGGACCCTCCCACAGTTCAGCCGGAACAGGCTCAGGAAAAGGCTCAAGGGCGCCAGCCAGGGAAGCGGGGAGAGGGGCAAGCTGATCTTCTTCCCGGACATCTACGCCGACTACAACGACCCCGAGCTGGGCTACAGGGCGATAAGGCTCCTGCGCTCGATGGGGTACACGGTGGAGGTGCCGGAGCTCAAGTGGAGCGGCATGCCATACGTCTCCTACGGAGAGGTGAAGAAGGCGACCGAGATAGCAAAGTTCAACCTTGACGTCCTCGAGCCTTTCATCTCGTCCGGCTACGGCATCGTCTCGACCGAGCCCACTGCGATCTACATGCTGAGGGAGGTCTACCCCAAGCTCGTGCCCGGCGAACCCTCGAAGAGGGCGGCCGAGGTGAGCTCCAGCTTCTTCGCTACGATCCAGAAGGACCTAGGCTCCGTGAAGCTCAGGCCGGCCTTCCCTGCCGACCAGCCCGTGGGCTTCCACATCCCCTGCCATGAGAGAGCTCTCACGAGTGGGGTCCCGGCGATCGCGTTCCTGGAGAAGGCAGGCTACACCGTAAAGGTCGTGGAGACGGGGACGTGCTGCGGGATGGCCGGGACCTTCGGGATGAAGCACGGGGCCCTCGGCTACGACCTCGCAATGGCTGTCGGCGACCGGCTCTTCGAGCTCTTCAGGGAGAGCAACGCGAAGCTCGTGGCGAGCGAGAGCAGCGTCTGTGCGATGCAGATAACGGACGGGACCAGGCTGAAGGTCATGCACCCTCTCTACTTCGTGGAACCCGTGGAATAGCCCGAGCCGCCGCATCCAGCGGCCGGCCCGAGTCCGACTATCTTCGCGCGCTATCCTAGGTGATGGCCTGCCCGGTGGACGTGTTGAAGATGTGGGTGCTCTCGGGCAGGAAGCTCACCCAGACCTTCTGACCTACGTCCGCGCGGAATGTCCCTGACGCGACCGCCTTGTACAGCCCGTCCTTCAGCTTGATGTCAACGACTGTGTTGGCCCCGAGAGGCTCGACGACGTAGATCTCGCACTCGAAGATCGAGTCGGAGGCCTGCTTGGTCGAGATGATAAGGTCCTCAGGTCGTACCCCTAGGGTCACGTCCGAGACGCCTGACTTCTTGATCGCGTCCGCGAACGTCCCTGACACCTTGTACTTGAAGCTCCCAGTGTCCAGGAACGTCCCGTCCGACGTCACGGACACGGTCGCCTTCATCAGGTTCATCGGAGGGCTCCCGATGAAGCTCGCGACGAAGGTTGACGCGGGCTTGCTGTATATGATGTAGGGCTCCGCGTACTGTACCAGTTCTCCGGCGTTCATTACAGCTATCTTGTCCGCCATTGACATGGCCTCTGCCTGATCGTGAGTGACGAATATGGTGGTGACCTTGAGCTCCTGCTTCAGCCTCTTGAGCTCGGCGCGGGTGTAGAGTCTGAGCCTTGCGTCGAGGTTGCTCAGCGGCTCGTCCATGAGGAAGACCTTCGGCTGTCTAACTATCGCTCTCGCCAGCGCGACCCTCTGCTGCTGGCCGCCGCTGAGCTGTCCCGGCTTCCTGGCGAGCAGCTCCACGATGTTGAGCATCTCGGCCACTTTCTGGACGCGCGTCTTCACCTCCGCGCTCGGCACCTTCCTCATCTTGAGAGGGAAGGCGATGTTGTTGAAGACCGTCATGTGGGGATAGAGAGCATAGTTCTGGAAGACCATCGCAATGTCCCTGTCCTTGGGCTGCATGTCGTTCACCCTCACCTGCCCGATGTTGATGTCACCCGAGTCGGGGACCTCCAGCCCCGCGATGCATCTAAGGGTCGTTGTCTTGCCACACCCCGACGGTCCGAGAAGGACCACGAATGATCCATCTTCGATGTCGAGTGAAACACTCTTCACCGCCTGCACACTTCCGTAGTTCTTGACGAGGTTCGCTAGCGTTACTCCAGTCATGCGAGGGTCACCCCCTAGTAGTCGAAAGCTTAAAACCTTACACATTCAGGGCCGTTCTAGCTAATTGCCGAGCAGCTCGTCAGGTCAGAGCGCGCTTGAGTAAGGCGCTCAACATTGGAGTGAGACCGTGTCCTCTGAAACGTTGATGTCGCTGCGGGAGCATCTCTCCGAGCTGAAGGCCAGGTTCAAGGTAACGTTCACGAGCTTTGCAATCATCCTCGCGGCACTCCTGGTCGTCCCGGAGGATCCGAGCGCCCTCCTTTCAGGCGGATACAACAGCTTCAGACCGCTCATCGGATTCTTCATCCAGACCGTGGATAAGCAGCTCCTCCCGCCTGGCTGGATCCTGATAGCCGCGGGCGGCCTGAGCGAACCTCTGGAGATCTACCTCGTCGCTTCCGTACTTTTCGCCCTGGTCTTCAATGGTCCAATCTTCGCCTACGAGGTGATCCGTTTCATCAGTCCCGCCCTCAACGATCGCGAGAGGGGGCTGATCTACCCGTTCGTGGGGGCCGCGACTGGCCTCTTCGCTTTTGGTGTGATCTTCGGTTACTCCTTCCTCGCAAAGTTCCTGCTCACGGCACTCTCACCTTTCTTCATTACCGTTGAGGTCTCTCCATATGTTGACGCCGGGAGCTTCTACTTCACAGTCTTCTTGACGATAGCGATGGCCGGATTCGCGTTCACCATACCGGTCTACGTCTATACCCTGATCGACTTTGGAGTGATCCAGGCCTCGTCCTTCAGGAAGAACCGCCTTGTGATTTGGGCCGTAACCTACATCGCCACTGCGGTCATCACCCCCGATGGTGGACCGCTCCTGGATCTCATCCTCTTCCTGCCCATAATCATACTCCTCGAGCTCGCGGTCTTCCTAGGAGGGCGTAGCAGGGGTCGCCATCTGAGGAAGCAGGCTCTCTCGGAGGGACCCTCAGAACCTGCACCGCCGACGCCTCCGTCTCCAACTATCAACACGACGTCCCTGCCCGGTCCGGTCATAGTTCCACCTCCCACCACCCAGAGGGTGTGCGCCTACTGCAAGAACTATCTCGCGCCCGGCGTGGTCTTCTGCCCTAACTGCGGCAGAGCCAATGACTAGACTCGGTCGCTCTGGGAGGATCTCAGGCCACCGCACACACCAGATCGATGGATTCACGTCCTTCTCGGACACTGCGGCGTCAGGTCCTAGCTTCCCAGACTCGCATCGGTGAGAACCTCGGATAGGTCCTGTCGTGCGTGACTCCAGACCCCGACCTGTCGCTGGATGAGACTAGGAGCGGCGCGCCCGTGAGAAACCAGGTGTCACGCTGACGGAGGCGCGTAGCCGGTCTTTGCTGCCCGCTGAGTAGCCTGCATCGCCTCGTCGATTGTAAGGAGGGGCGTGGTCTTTATGGCCTTGATGGCCCCTCCGGCATAGAAGGCCATAGACATCGCAGCGGCATCGATGATGTCAGCCATCTCGACGATTATCATGACATCGTACTCGCTCAGCTGGATCCACCCTCCTATCACCTTCCCGCCGAGCTTCTCCGCGGCCCCCTTTACGGTGAGGAGCCTGTCCTGAGGTCTCCTCACGAGCTCAGCGACACGTTCCGGGGTGTAACCAACCTGGATGCAATACAGGGGCATTGCGAACACGAAAGCCACGACGCTATAAAAGTGAGTCAGACCAGATGGCCTTCGCGAGCCGAAATAGTTATTAAATAGTAATTAACTAAAGGTAATTACGTTATAGTAATATGACTCTCGAGATTCTTCTGATCAAGAACGACAGCGTCCTCTTCAGGTTCCCGCTCGACTCGGTTGGCGACGGGCTGGAGACGCTCAGCGAGAGCGAGATAGACCGGATCTCTGCGCTCTACACGATCGGGGCGAACAGGAAGCGCCTGAAGGTGATGCTGGAGCTCGCAAAAGGCAACGAGATGCGCTTCTCCGAGGTAATGCAGATTGTGATGAATCCAAAACTCGCGCAGGACTGCCTGCAGCCGCTCCTCAAGGAGGGTCTTGTGCTCCATGGGGAGAGGGGCTCGACGTACAGGGCTTCTCGACGGGGGGTGGCCCTGGTGGCAGCCATGACTCTCGGAGTCGGACAGATGCTCGACGTCCTTGAGAGGGAACTGGAGACGGGACAATGACCTACGCTGAAGGCGACGCGACGGAGGGGCTTAATTACCAGGCGCAAGTTGGTGAGAGGAGAGTGGATCATACGGACTCAAACCCCAATTCAAGACAACTTGCGCTTGCTACAAACTTCGGTCAGGTCTTCGAGCTGGTGAAGAGGGCCGCCGAGCAGTCTCTGGACATGCACCGGGCAGGTCTGACCCTTGTCCTGGGGGACATCCCGAACAACGTTGGTGCCTACCACGAGCTCGGCTCCAACGCCATAGTCATGAACCGCAACATCGTGAAGATAGTGTGGCGCTCGACCCCCGCGGTCGACAAGCGGTACTCGTTCACCTTCATGATCCTCCTCCACGAGTACCTTCACACCCTCGGTTTCACCGACGAAAAGCAGGTGGCAGAGCTCGG
>JAPCJS010000154.1 GCA_027886825.1 Nitrososphaerota archaeon | reverse complement strand
CTCTCACGGGAAACCTTATGCCTCTGGAAATATTCTCCTATCCTTTGTGGCTAGGAGGAACTCATCCTTCGTCTTTTCATCACCCGTTAACTCGGAGGACGTCCTCCTCGCCATATCTGTTACCTTATCTTGACGGTACCGCCGAGATGATACTGTCACGATAAGTCATCGTTGTCCCTAGAGTATCGCCGATGACACAGCCTCTGACCGCGCTGCAAAGACGTTCCTCTCCTGCGCGACGACGCCGACGTTCAGCCCACAAGGCATAAAGGAAGGGAGAACCCACAAAATCTGATGCCGGTCGAGATATCCAGGCTGACCGCCGCCACAGGAAGAGAGGCGGAGCTCCATGCACCGTTGCAGAACGGAAGGGTCCAGTGTACGGCGTGCGCCCGACGCTGCCAGATCGGAGAGGGCCAGATCGGTCTCTGCGGGATCAGGGGTGTCGTGGACGGCAAGCTGTACCTCCTCAACTATGGGCGGATCATCGCCGGGCAGGTCGACCCGATAGAGAAGAAGCCGGTCCTCCACTACCATCCGGGCTCGAAGATATTCTCCATCGCGACGACCGGCTGCAACTGGCTCTGCCGCTACTGCCAGAACAGCGAGATCAGTCAGCGCAGGAAGGTCGAGGGGGTCGAGACAAGTCCCCTGCGGGTCGTCCAGCTCGCCAAGGAGAACGGGTGCGAGGGCATAGCCTACACCTACAACGAGCCCTCGATCTTCATCGAGTACGCACGCGACGTCGGGAAGATCGCCCACCAGAAGGGGATCTTCAACATCTTCGTCTCCAACGGATACGACACGCCCGAGTCCGTGGGGGCGATGAGCGAATTCCTCGATTGTCTGACGGTGGACTTCAAGGGAAGCGGTGAGACAGGTTTCGTCAGAAGGGTGATAGGCATACCTGACGCCGAGCCGATCTTCCAGACCCTCCTAGAGGTAAAGCAGAGGACGAAGATCCACACTGAGATCACCGACCTCATCGTGCCTGGCCTGGGTGACGACATCGCGAGCGCCCGCAAGCTCTCTAGATGGGTCTACGACAACCTGGGACCGGACACCCCGATCCACTTTCTGAGATTCCATCCGGACTACAAGATGATGGACGTACCCGTCACGCCGGTGAAGACCCTGGAGAGGCACTACGAGGTAGCGAAGGAGGCGGGGCTGAGATACGTGTACATCGGTAACGTTCCCGGCCACCCCGCGGAGAGCACATACTGCCCGGGCTGCAAGGCTGTCCTGATCGAGCGCAGGGGGTACGAGATCGGTGTCTACGCGCTGGACGGCAGGGGAAGGTGCCGGTCGTGCGGATACCAGACGCCGATAGTGGGACCACTGAGCAGGTCCGCCGGAGAGTACAGGTTCGTCCCCGTCATCGACTAGCTAGGCGCGACTCCTTGAGGAATCTCTCCGCGTCGAGCGCAGCCTTGCACCCGTCCGCGGCGGCGGTCACGGCCTGCCTGTATCGGAAGTCGTGGACGTCCCCTGCCACGAAGACGCCCCTGACGTTGGTCTCGGTCTCGTTCTTCGCGATGATGTACCCGTTCGCGTCCATGTCCAGCTGTCCCCTGAATATCTCGGTGTTGGGATCGTAGCCTATCGCCACGAAGAGCCCGTCGAACTGGTGCCACCGTTCCTCCCCGGTCTTGAGGTTCTTCACCTTCAACCCATCGACCTTCTTCTCGCCCGTGACCTCAGCGACGGCAGAGTCCCACATGAAGCTCAGCTTTGGGTCGGAGAAGGCCTCCTTCTGCAGGGCGTTTGACGCGCGCAGCGTGTCTCTCCTGTGGATCACCGTCACGCTGCTCGCCAGCTGGCTGAGGTAGGTTGCCTCTTCGAGAGCGGTATCTCCCCCTCCGACCACGGCGAGCTTCTTCCCCCTGAAGAAGAACCCGTCACAGACCGCGCAGTTGGAGACGCCCTTCCCCATCAGCCTCATCTCTGACTCGAGGTTGAGCCTGCGGGGGTTTGCGCCGCTCGCGACTATCACGGTCCGGGCGCGCTTCACCTCCTGCGGCGTCTTGATAACGAACGGGTAGGTGCGGAAGTCCACCTCGGTGACGTCGTCCTGTATCAGGACCGTGCCGACCCTCTCGGCCTGAGCCCTCATCTGCTCCATGAGGTCGGGACCCATGATTGGGTCCTTGAAGCCAGGATAGTTCTCCACGTCGCTCGTGACCATGAGCTGACCGCCGTACCTAGAGCCCATGTAGAGGGTCGGATTGAGACCGGCGCGTGCGCTGTAGATACCGGCGGTGAGGCCCGCGGGTCCTGAACCAATTATCACTACGTTGCTGACTCCATCTTCCATAGAAAATACCGTTGGTCAGAAATCCCGAAAGTCCTTGATAAACCTATTCCATCCGCAGACATCCTGACGGATGCAGGGAGGAAAATGGCTAGGCCTGCTTCCCTTCCTTCTGGGCCATGTTGAGGAGGTCGGATAGGTGGTTCGTGGCTGCGTCCCACCGCTTCCTGTAGTTCGGCAGCAGCCTGCGGAAGGTCTCCTCTCTCATCCTCCTGCTGTGGTACTGGTCGTAGAGGTTCAGGAGGTCCTTGGCAGCTCTGTCCTCTTCCCTCTCGGCTTCCTGGATCTCGTTCAGCAGCTCGAGGAAGCGCTTGGACCCGGCGGTCTGCTTTATCTCGTTGAGCCTGTTGATCGACCTCGTCTTTAGCGCGTCGATCTCGTTCCTGATCTTGCTGAACTGGGCCCTCGAGACTGCACCCTGGGCCTTTCCGGCGACGCTGATCTGGAACTGGCTGAACAGCGCGATCTTGTCCTCCAGGCCCTTGATGAGGTCAGGCAGCATGTCGGTGACGCGCTCCTCCTCCTCCTCGTCCTTCTCCTTCCCTTCGGCCTCAGGGCGCTTTAGCGCTAGGACGATGAAGGCGGCTGCGAAGAGCAGCGACGCGACTGGGACGGCCTGGTCTGCTGCCCACCCGGTGCTGACGGAATAACTCACCGTGACCGGCCCCGGGCTGAGCGAGGTCGCGTTGGCCACGGAGGTCATGGTCACTCCCACCGGGTGCATGCCGCTGGGAAGGAGGACGTTGACGGTATAGTTCTCTGCTATGGACTGGATCGGGAGTGTGTAGGGCAGGGTGACAGTGACGGTACTGCCCGAGGTCTTGATGAGCGAACTTGGTACACTGTACACCATGGCGAAGCTGAAGTTGTCCCCCGCCTGGATGGGTGCAGAGAACGGCGCGCTACTCAGGCTGAGAGCCCCGTTGGTCAGGGTCACGGGTACTGGATTGATCACGGGCGGGACGGCGCTTGGGACGATCGTCACCTTCGTGATACTGCTCGAGAGGAGGGAGAGGGGGAGGCTGCTGATCGAGTAGGAGGCGAGATTTCTGAGCGTCACCAGGTCCTGGACTTGAGGGTATCCGTTCGTGCCCGGGATTATGGTCCGTACGACGCTGGTCACCTGGATGGGCAGGAAATAGGCCTGGTTGGTGTCGGTCACCTTCGCCCACTGTGTCGAGATGGTAGCGGCCACGTTGGTCTTGGTTATCGAGTAGGTCGCAGGAGAGGTGTTCGGCGAGGCGATGAACCCTACAGGAGCGGGCGTCAGAGTACCGCCAATCGGTACCTCCACCAGGAGGTTCAGCGTGTTGAGCTTGATGTTCACCGATGGGCTGAGTAGAAGCATCGCGCCAAACGGAGTGGCAGAGCCGGCGGTTATGTTCAGGATGTTTGCCAGGTAGGCGTCGACGGCTACGCGCGTCGAGGCACCGGCAGCCAGGGTGGGCGAGCTAGGGGTGATGGTGATCGTCCTTACCGTTCCGTTGTCCGTGACCGAATCTGTGTAGCCGCTCGCAGGCACGACGGCGAACCCAACCACATGGGACGCCACGGAGTCGGGGATGCCGAGCTGGAATGATGGGACCTGGACAGTTGAGGTACCGTTGTTGTGGAACGTAAAAGTGTCGTTCAGGAATCCGGAGCCGAACTCGTTGATTATGTACTGGTGCGTGAGTGTGACCACCGGGGTCCCGCTGGTCTGGGCGACCGCCGGGGCCGCCAGTGAAACGAAAAGCAGCAGCGCCACACCGCCCAGCAAGAATCTCCGGATCAACGGAGTTCATAGCCCCAGTGAATACGTATTTTAACCATTTTTCTCGGCCCCAGGTGATGTCTATGTCGGGGCAGCACCCGTTCCTACCGAACCTTGACGACGGGATAGTCAGGGAAATGCTGAAGCAAGTGGGCGCATCGTCCATATCTGAGCTCTTCTCGGACATTCCACCCGAGTACGCCCTGAAGCAGAAGCTCTCGATCCCCGAGGGTCAGCCCGAGGCGACCGTAAGGAGAGAGGTGACGAAAAGGCTATCGGGGAACCTGACACCTCCGACCGCGCTCTGCTTTCTTGGGGGAGGGGTCTGGCCCCACTATATCCCGGCCGCGGTCGAGTCGATCATCTCCAGACAGGAGTTCTACACGAGCTATACCCCGTACCAGCCCGAGATAAGCCAGGGGATCCTTCAGGCCCTATTCGAGTACCAGTCCCTGATGTGCGACCTACTGGGCATGCAGGCCTGCAACAGCTCGATGTACGACTGGGCATCGAGCGCCGCGGAGGCGGTGCGGATGGTCGCGCGCCTGAAGAACAGGGACGTCTTCCTGGTCGCCGAGAGCATAGGCCCACAGAGGAGGGATGTCATCAAGACCTACGTCGAGCCCATGGGACTCGCGCTTCGGACTGTGAAGTTCGACCGGAGGACGGGCGGCCTGGACCAGAGGTCTCTGGACGAGAATCTGAACTCCGAGGTCGCAGGCATATACCTCGAGAACCCGAACTTCTTCGGGGTCGTGGAGGAGGGCGCTGGAGAGGCAATCGAGAAGGTGCACCGGGCTGGGGGCCTGGGCGTGGTCGGGGTCGATCCCATGTCCCTCTCCGTGCTGAAGGAGCCCGGAAGATACGAGGCCGACGTCGTCGTCGGGGAGGGACAGCCTCTGGGGATACCGATGAACTTCGGGGGGCCCCACCTCGGGATCTTCGCGGTAAGGGAGATGAGCCTCGCGAGGAGCATGCCGGGCAGGATGATCGGGATGACGACCACCAAGGAGGGGAACGAACGGGCGTACTGTATGGTCCTCCAGACGAGGGAGCAGCACATAAGGCGGGAGCACGCCTCTTCCAACATCTGCACGAACCAGGCGCTGCTGGCGCTCTTCGCCACCGTCTACCTCTCCGCGCTCGGCAAGTCCGGCTTCCAAGAGTTAGGCAAGCAATGCCTGCGCCGCGCCCACTACGCGCAGGAGCGCATCTGCGCCATCCCCGGCTTCACGCCGCTCTTCACGCGCCCCTTCTTCGACGAGTTCGCCGTCGCCTGTCCGCTCCCCGCCAGTGCGCTCAACGCCGCCCTGCGCGATCGCGGCATCATCGGCGGCTACGACCTCAGCGCCGACTACCCCGAACTGGGCAACGCCGCGCTCTTCTGCGTCACCGAGGCGCGCACGCGCGACGACATCGAATCGCTGGCAACGGCGCTGGAAGAGATCACCGGAGAGAACGCATGAGCACCGAACCCCTCATCTTCGAGAAAGGCGCCCCCGGTCGCGGCGCCAACCATATGCTCATACTCGACATCCCCGAAAAGCCCCTCGACAGCCTGATCCCCGCCGAGTACCTGCGCGCCGCGCCAGCCCCGCTGCCGGAGGTCAGCGAGATCGAGGTCGTCCGCCACTTCACCCACCTCTCGCAGCGCAACTTCAGCGTCGATACCGGCTTCTACCCCTTGGGCTCCTGCACCATGAAGTACAACCCCAAGGTCAACGAAGACATGGCCTCGCTCGCCGGCTTCGCCCGCCTGCACCCCGCCGAGCACGAAAGCATGACGCAGGGCGCCCTCCAACTGCTCTACGAGCTTGAGCAGTACCTCGCCGAGATCTCCGGCATGCGGCGCGTCACCCTCCAGCCCGCCGCCGGCGCCCACGGCGAGATCACCGGCCTGATGATCAT
>JAPCJS010000071.1 GCA_027886825.1 Nitrososphaerota archaeon | reverse complement strand
TATGCTTCAGCCATATGGTTTACCTAAAATACGGGTAACATAGTTGACGTCCGCGTGTCCTTGCTGCTGCGTGCTGAGACCGGCCGTTCAACAAGTCATGGATGAGATCTTCTCTAGAGGTCCCTTGGAGCCCAGCACCCATATCTCCCATTGTTTCCGCAGCTTCATGTCCACGGCATGGAGCTTGCCGCGAGGTACCGCAAGAATGCGCCTGATAGACCCCTCATGGAATATCGAGGGCTCAAACCAGAGACTGGAGTAGTTCTTGGATAGGAATCTGGTCATGCTGGGATGGGTCTCACACTCGACGATCGCTATCTCCTCAGTCCGCATGTCTGAACGGAAACCGAGGAGGTCGGGCCTGTACGCCGTCCAGGACATCCTGCGGAGAGGCGGGTACGGTGGCTCCTCGAGTACTCTGTAGCTATCGAGCTCCAACTCGCTGCGCACCATGCTCTTCATCGAACGATGAAGATCCGACTCTGCCACGCTGCCGAATGAAGATCGGGGCATTTCAACTCCCTGCTCAAAAAGACTGCAGCCTCTGTTAAGATTCCGTACCCGCCTGAGGAAAATTGATAAAGCTCTTTTCCAACGCCAGGTTTCGTTCTGTGACCACCCTCGACGTATCACCGAAGACGGGGAACGTAGGCTCGATCGTCACGATCCGCGGCAAGGGTCTAGCGAGAAGCAAACGGTACAGCTTGCTCTTCGAAGGATCTAAGGCCGCCACCTTCAGGACCACGCCCGCTGGCGCCGTTCCTCCCCGATTGCGAATCACCATACCAGAGGTACCGACGAACGGGCCGAAGGGAGAGCTGGGAACAAAGATCACGATCGAAGTGGTTACGGGCAAAAAAGGTGATCCGACCGCACGCGCAGAGTTCGAGCTCCAGGCCTCGGTGACATCTGAAACCAGGGCTTCCTATCTGGGGGACCAGGTGGTGGTGCACGGGAGGGGACTCTTGGCAAACGAGAACTATCAGATCTCCCTTATCTCTCCGGGGTACATCCCTTATGCAGCCGGCCTCATGGACACGGGTCAGAACGGCTCAGGGAAGACAACCATAGTAATACCTGACTACGTTGGCGGAGGTGCCTTCCAGATAGACCTGCTCAACCGGAAGGATGTGTACCGCGCCCTTCAGAAGCCGGCCCCGTTTGGGATTATGGGTTTCTCCTACAAGTCGCTCGACGCCGGCAAGCCGAGGAGATCGACGGGAGGTCTGAACTGCCCCGTCCAGATCTCGGTCCCATTCACAAACAACTCGTCGATCACCTTCTTGCCCGTGGTCTATGCCATCATCTACAATGCCGATGGCCAGCCAATCCAGATCACGTCTTCGGGGGCCGGCCTATCACCGCACTCGACGACAGACGTTACATTCTGCCTGACAAACCTTCAGAAGGGCAGGTACAGGATGGGAATCTTCGCCACTACGGGCACAGGACGGGTGCTCTCGAAGCTGTTCTCGTTCCCGCTCACGGTCTGATTTTCACCAAATTTGCAGCTTGAAAACATCAAAATTATGTCGCTATACTTTTCTTCCCTGTGGGGGTTAAATAGCTACGCGACTATGATGCTATCATGGACTCAGTAGTGCACTTCGAGATTCCGGCAGACGACGTCAAGCGTGCTTCGGCCTTCTACAAGAAGGCCTTCGGGTGGGACTTGACCAAGTATGAGGGTGACATGGAATACTGGATGGTGAGTACCACCGAGGTCACGGATCAGGGAATGCCGAAGAACCCTGGTGCGATAAACGGCGGCATGGGAGCCAGGGGCGGTCCCCTCAAGGTACCGGTCGTGACCATCGCTGTGAAGGACATCGACAAGACCATCACGACGGTAGAGAAGCTGGGTGGGAAGGCGGTAGGAAAGAAGCAATCCATCGGTGAGATGGGGTTCACTGCCTACTTCAAGGACAGCGAAGGGAACGTCATGGGTCTCTGGCAATCAGCTCAGGCATGAGCTAGGCAGGATCCACCTCCGATACCTAGGATCAAATCCCCGTCCGTGTCCGACGTCCCGTCGGCCCGGACGGCGACGGGGACCCGGTTCAAACCGGGCGTCCCTACATCTATGAGAACGTGGCTATCGTTCTTCCGCTTACCTTGTCCATGACGTTGATCTGCTGAGGATGCTTCGTGAACATCACGTTTCCAAGGCACGCTAGGAGAGCCACGCCCTTCTTGCTGTCCAGTTTCTCGGAACTGCCAGAGGCGACCATCTTTCTGAACGCCCCGGTCGTCTTGGGTACACCCCCCGCCATAACGAACTTGGCCACCGCCTTGTTGTTATAGAACTCAAGCCTCGTCTCTTCGTCTTGCTTGTCGCTAGTCATCTCGTTTTCTCAGACCATTCACCGACTATTAAAAGAAACAGAGTGGCTACCGGGCGACTTTCAGCTCAATCCGTTCGAGTTTCTTTAAATATATTTTATGTCCCATGATGGCCCATGTCAGAAATAAGGGATTTCTTCCGCCACTGTCCTTCCTGCGGGCGGAGATTTCATATCAAGCTCGTGAGCAAGGAGAAGATCGGCGAGAAAGTAATCACGGAACACTTGACCGCCGCGGAGGAGGAGATGAGTTCGGGGCTGATGCATGCGAATCCGATGTACACCCCGCTTACTGAGGGCCCACCGGTATATGTCGACATCAAAGAGTTCCAGTACACGTACAAGTGCACTCACTGCGGACACCAGTGGACCGAGGAGCACGATGAAGAGAAATCTTCAAAGGCCTGATCTCTCCCCCCCGGCTGACCTCATCTCGAACTAACTCAGCGGACCCGGCTTACGAACTGGCGAAGAAATAGGCCAAACAAGAAGCAACCGGTCCGCTGACACCTCCGCCGTGCAGGAAGAGACGAGTCACACAGACGAACTCTGGATTGTCCGGTACCCTCTGAACGTCAGGCCCGGTATCACCTCTCCGCCCGATGGGCCAATCCCTGCGGTCGTTCTGTCTTCAATCCGCTGTTCCTTTTTCCCAGCTGGCAACCATTTCGTACCAACCAGTCACCGTTGCGAGCACAGGCGGGACCATAGAGGCAGCTCGGATCGCAGATCAGGGTGTGCTACTCGGCGATGTTGGCCACTATGAACTTAATCTCCGTGAGCTCACCGATGGCGAGGCTGACCCCCTCTCTGCCCATTCCGCTCCGCTTTATCCCACCAAACGGGGCATTGTCCCAGCGCAGGTTCGTTCGGTCGTTGATCATTACACCCCCGGCCTTGATCCTCTTGGCGACCCTGATCCCTCTGGCGAGGTCGGAGGTGTAGATGGAGGCCTGCAGCCCGTAGATAGTGTTGTTTGCCATCTCGATGGCCTCTTCGTCGTTCGAAGCCTCCATGATCGCGGAGACAGGTCCAAAGACCTCCGTCTGTGCGATTCCCATCCCGCCCACGACACCGTCGAGTATCGTGGGCGCGTAGTAGTTGCCCTGCGCGAGCTCTCCGTAACTCATGCGCGATCCGCCCATCCTGATCTTTGCACCCTTTCCTGATGCGTCCTTCACCAGATCGTCTATCTTCTGCAGGCTCCGGACGTTTATGACTGGCCCGACGCTCGTGGTCCGATCCATGGGATCGCCGACCTTCAGCGTCCCGACCGCCTGCTCGAACTGAGTCAGGAACCTGTCTTTGATCCTTTCGCTCAGGATTATCCTTCTCGTCGCCGTACAAACCTGGCCCGCGTAGGCGAAGGTTCCTGCGAGTGCGGAGCTGACCGCGTTCACAACCTTCGCATCATCCAGGACTATCAGCGGGTTGTGACCCCCGAGCTCGAGGATCATCTTCTTGTTGGTCCGGGCGCCCTTCTCTGCTATCGTCCTTCCCGTCTCTGTGTCGCCGGTGAAGCTGATCGCGTCTATCTTCGCGCTGGTGATTATCTCGTCTCCCACCTCGCCTCCCGGTCCGAGTACGACGTTGAGGATCCCACGCGGCAGTCCGGCTTCCTCGAAGAGCTTGGCCACCATTAGCGCGGGGAGCGGACCGTCGCTCGGAGGCTTAACCACGACCGTGTTCCCGGCGGCGAGCGCCGGGGCGACCTTGTGTAGTAGCAGGTTGAGCGGAAAGTTGAACGGGGATATCGCTCCCACGACGCCAATGGGCTCACGGATCGTAAAGCCGAGCCTGTTCTGGTTCCCAGGAGGGAACTGGTGAGAATCGAGTGGGATGGTCTGGCCGTAGATCCTCTTCGCCTCCTCAGAAGCGAAGGTGAGCGTGACCACCCCGCGAGCGGTCTCTGCCTCCGAGTCGGTGATCGGTTTCCCGACGTTCTTTGTTATGAGCATGGCCATCTCTTGCCCGTTCTGTTCGAGCAGGTGGGCCACCTTCAGTAGGATCGTCGACCTTTCGTAGGCAGTCATGGACTCTGCTCTGACCTTGGCCTCTACGGCCGAGTCTATCGCCTTGCGCGCGTCTTCCCTGCCCCCCTTTGGGACGGTCGCCACTATCTCCTGACTTGCAGGGTTCAAGACAGACATTGTCTCTGAGGACTCCGCTGCCACCCACCTTCCGTCGATGTACATCTGGGACGGGACTTGCATGGGTCAATTCTCCAGGCAATTCCTATTTATCTCTTGGACACTCCTGTCCCATCGAGAAGCGTGGTCCAAGCTGGCGAGAAGACTGACTGGTGCTCTGATCTCCGGCGCAAACTCGATGTGGCTTCATCCGCCTCAAGGCCAAGCTCATATCCGGCCGACACCCGCGGTCTTCACAATTGACGCCTCCCAGACGTCCTCCCTTGAGCTCGATCCCCCTTATCTCCCTGCATAGACTCAAGCAGCGGGCTCGCTGACCCAATCCTTAATTTCGGCGCCCGGCCGCGGTCTGACCGAGACCGATGGAATCGCGGCCCGAAGTCATGTACGACGTCAAGATACCTCTGCGTGATGGAGTGAAGCTCGCTGCGAACATCTACTTCCCGAAGAGCAGAGGGAAGACCCCCGTCCTGCTCAACGTGACGCCATACATCAAGGACGGAGGGGTCAAGTCCACCGTAAGGACCGTGATCAGGTCGTTCGTGAAGGCGGGTTACACGGTCGTCCACACGGACGTCCGCGGCAGGGGTAACTCAGAGGGCGAGTTCACCCCCAACTTCCAGGAGATAGAGGATGTGCACGACGCTATCGAGTGGTGCGGAACCCAGCCGTGGTCCAACGGCCGCGTGGGTACCTTCGGCAGGTCCTATGGCGGCTGTGCCCAGCTCTACACGATCCGCCTCGGGTCCAAATACCACAAGGCAGCGTTCATCGAGTGCGCGCCCTCAGTTCATCCCTTCCGCGATTGCACGGCCTACGCCTTTGGGGCGTACATGCCGATCATGCGCGCCTGGCAGGCACTGATCACGGGCAAGACGAACAAGGAAGAGATCTACGACGACGAGTTTGACTGGGAGCAGTGGCTCAACATACGCCCGCTGAAGGACTGGGCCAAGCGGGTCGGCCTTAGCGAGGACATACAGTCGCACCTCTACGAACACGAGACATACGACGCCTACATGAAGAAGGTGTGGTCTGACGAGATGATCGAACAGATGTCGGTGCCATGCTACTTTGTCACCGGCTGGTTCGATGACAGCATCAGCGGGGCGATGGATCACTTTCCACGTCTCCTGAAGCATCACGACCCAAAGGTGCGACGGAGTCAGAGGCTACTCGTAGGTCCATGGGCGCATCCGCTTTCCGCCCCCTATCGGCCAGCGAGCAAGCTGGGCGACTTTGATTACGGACCTGACTCGGTCGTGCAACTGCACGGGGAAGCGATACGATGGTTCGACTACTGGCTGAAGGGAAAGGACAACGGAATGCTGAAGGAGCCTCCGGTCAGGGTCTTCCACATGGTCGCGAACAAGTGGATGGACCTTCCCGAGTTCCCGCTCTCGGGTAGCAGCCCAAGGGACCTCCTGCTCACCGCAGACGGACCTGCAAACACCCTCGACGGAAAGGGCAGGCTGGGAGGGAAGCAAGGAAAGTCAGGCTCCTCGAGGTTCACCTACGACCCATCGAAGCCCACCCCGACACCATTCTGGAAAGAAGCGTTCCAGAACGGCACGAACGAAGATCTGCGCTACATCCAGAAGCGCAAGGACGTGCTCGTCTTCACCTCGGAGCCGATGGGATCGCCGCTAGACATGCTGGGTATGATAGGCTGCGAGCTCTACGTGAGCACGACCGCGGTCGACACCGACTTTGTCACCAGGCTCTCTGACGTCGGGCCCGACGGGTATGCGCAGAGGCTGCAACACGGGATAATTCGGCTCAGGTTCCGTGATGGGTTCGAGGAGCCGAAGCTGGTGAAGCCGGGAGAGATCGTGAAGGTGAGGACGAACATGTGGGCCACCTCCCACCGCTTCGCCAAGGACCACAGGATACGCCTAGAGGTGACGTCGAGCGCCTTTCCCTCGTATGCGCCCAACCTGAACACCGGAGGCAGCACCTGGGAGGAGACCGAGCCGATCGTCGCCAAGCAGACGGTCTACCACTCGAGGGAGTATCCTTCGAAGCTGACCTTCCAGGAGGTCCAGAACCCAAAGTTCTCACCTGCGTGGACGGCAGACCGCTGGGAGCAGACTGGACCTAGGAAGAGAAGGAAGGTCCAGATGGACCGTCCTACAACGCTTAAGTAGAATTTCAGAACGGCCGCGCTCTCTTGAAGATAGCGCCACAACGCGCCCATGAGCCGCAGCGTGAGGTCCACATGGAGTTCGATATCCCCGTCCGTGCACGTGACGGGGTAAAGCTGTCCACAGACGTATACAGGCCCAAGACTTCGGGGAAGCATCCGGTAATACTCATCAGGACTCCCTACAGCAACAACAACGACGAGCAGGTCAGGTTCGGGAAGATCTTTGCCTCGTGGGGTTACGCGGTGGTGACCCAGGACGTGAGGGGAAGGAACGACTCCGGAGGAGAGTTCTTCCCATTCACCAACGAGGGTGCAGACGGCCTCGATACGATCGTCTGGCTGAGGGACCAGCCATGGTCGAACGGCCGCGTCGGGATGACCGGAGGCTCGTACCTGGCGCAGGTCCAGTGGGACCTGGCTGTGCTCCAGCCACCGGAGCTGAGGGCCATGATCTCTATGGTCTCACCTTCAGATTTCTTCCTGAACTGCTGGTACAGGAACGGTACCCTCGTCTGGGGCGACCTCATCCGCTGGATGACACAGACCGACTCGCACATGGCCCAGAACCTACTCGCCTACGACCTCGAGAAGATCCGGATGCACGTCCCTGCGAAGACCGTCGACGCGGCGATGGGTAGGGACATCTGGTTCTGGAAGGAGGCGATCAAGCATCAGACCAACGACGAGTTCTGGAAGTCGAGGACGATACACGGGAAGCACGACAGGATCGACGTGCCGGTGCTCCATATCACCGGCTGGTACGATGACGTCGCCGACGGCAGCTTCCAGCACTTCCTCCGGATGAAGACAACCGGACGCACCGCTTCCGCCCGGAAGAACCAGTCGCTCCTCGTGGGCCCGTGGCCCCACGGTATCAACGCATCCAGCCGCTATGGGATTGACTTTGGACAGGAGGCTCTGATAGACCTCTACGATGTCCAGAGACGCTGGTTCGACTACTGGCTCAGGGGGATCGATAACGGGATCGCGAGAGAGAAACCGGTCACATACTTCGTAATGGGTCGGAACGAGTGGAGGGAGGGGGCTTCATGGCCGCTCAAGGGAGCGAGACCGACGAGGCTATACCTTCACAGCAGGGGCCACGCCAACGGGCTCCAGGGGGACGGGTATCTGGATGGAGCGGTGCCACACGCGAGAGAGGCGACCATCGATGAGTTCGACTACGACCCTGCCGACCCCAATCCAAGTCCCATCAACGTAAACGAACCGGACGACAGGAGATCGGCAGAGCGGAGAGACGACGCGCTAAACTACGACAGCGCTCCTCTGAAGAGGGGCACCGAGGTCACGGGACAGGTGTTCGTCGAGCTCTTCGCGTCGTCATCTGCCGTGGACACCGACTACGTCGCAAGGCTCGTCGACGTGTATCCGAACGGCTACGCGCACCCCGTCGCAGACGGCATAATCACGTGCAGGTACAGGGAGTCTCTGGAACAGCCGACGAACATCGTACCCGGGACGATCTACAAGCTCACTCTCGATCTCTGGTACACGAGCAATCTCTTCCAGAAGGGTCACAAGATCAGGGTGGAAGTGACGAGCTCTGACTTTCCGCGGTATGCGCGGAACATGAACTCCGGCAAACCCTTCGGGGAGGACCTGGTGGCGAAGGTCGCGAGTCAGAAGATCTTCCACGACGCGGAGCATCCTTCCTGCGCGCTCCTTCCGATCGTCGGCAGGTCTGACTTTTAGCACAGACCGAGCCATCGGTCTGCGGACGTTTCGCTTCCGCAGCTGATATCTTCAAGAAAATCGCCTGGATCGTGTTATTTTTCTGGTACCCGGGAAAGGGTTTTATAGTAAATTTGAGCCGACGGCCACGTGCGCAAATCCTCAGTGGCCGCTCTGGCTGTTTTGGGGGCTCTCCTTGTCTCCTCGTTCGGTCCGGTCTTGGCCGCATCATCGAGTTCGACCATAATAATCGGTACCACGGGAGCGGTCACTCCGAAGACGTTCAACGTTATGCAGAGCACGCAGACCTACTATGTCAGTTCGATCTGGCAGGGGCTGGTGGGGTGGAGCTCTAACGGTACCGCCATCCCGCAGCTCGCGGACTGGTGGAAGATCTCACCTGACGGACTCACGTACACGTTCAATCTTAGAAACGGGCTCAAGTGGAGCGACGGACAGCCGCTCACCTCTGCCGACGTTCTCTTTTCTGTTAACGCCACCGCGACCCAGTCTTCATTCTGGGCTGTCGGCATCTACGGGCCACTTCTTGTGGCGAACGCCGCCTATCCATCCGGGGAGGCTCTAGCTTCCGGTGCAGTGACCGCTCCAAACTCGACCGAGGTCGTCTTCCATCTTTCGCAGGTCTCCGCGCCTTTCTTCCTTAACGCGGGCGGTTGGGAGATAATCCCACAGCACATCTACGCTGGCTTCGACTGGAACACCCAGAACCCTGACATGACCAAGGTCGTGGGCTCCGGCGCCTTCATCCCGGCATCGTTCACATCGGGGGTCCAGCTCACGGAGGCCGCCAACCAGTACTACTACCTCGGCGCTCCAAAGCTCAGCCAGGAGATCTTGCAGTTCTTCTCTGATTCTCCTTCGGCGGAGCTCGCTCTCGAGAGCGGCCAGATCAACGTGCTCCAGGACGTTCCTCCTACGGACGCTGGCGCCCTGAGCAAGGTCCCGGGCATCAGCCTGGCTACCCAGGAGGACCAGTCCATGGTATACTTCATCTTCAACATGGGCTCCAAGCTGGACGACAACTCTACGAACCCAGTCGCGAACGTTATGGTGAGACAAGCCATTGCAGAGGCGACCAACATGAACTCGATACTCAACTCATCACTCGGTGCCGGCCACTACATCCTTGCGAACCAGATAGAGGTCCCGAACATGCTGTACCTCGGCCTGAGCACGCAGAACAGCAGCATCCCGACCCCCGCCTACGCGTTCAACGCCACAGCGGCTGGACTGCTGCTGGACAAGGCGGGATACCCGCTCGTCAGCGGCCACAGGTTCACGATCAACATGATCTCTCCGACGAACGGCTTTGGGAGCGCTGGGACTGGTGCGTCCCTCAAGATCCTGCAGCTGTTCCAGTCTGAGCTTGCAGCCGTAGGGATAACCCTGAACCTGGTCCTCCTCGACCCGGGGACTTTCAGCAGCCAGATGTTCAACGGCCAACCACTTACATGGAGCATAAGCGTCCAGACAATCTCCGAGTCACCGGACGGGGACGTGGGACCCTTCTACATAGTAGGCGGAATAGGCGGCAACGCCGGAGCTGGAGGATGGAACTCAGGCGGCTACAACAACACCGTGGTCAACGGCCTGCTGAAGCAGGAGCAGACGACGACCGACGCAGCGGCGAGGGCAGCCATACTAAGGCAGATAGACTCGATCGCCTACCAGCAGCTCCCTGTGTTGCCCGTGTATTACAACATCGAGCTGATCGCCTACGACTCCAACTATCAGGGATTCCACTTCGGCCTCGGCGACCCAGAGTACGACTACTGGGGTGACCTAAAGCCGTCTTCGATATCGCAGGTCTCGTTCGTCGGCTCCGGCTCGACGACCTCCACGACCTCGATCATGAGTACGACCAGTTCAAGCACCAGCATAGGCTCGACGACCTCCACGACCTCGATCACGAGCACTCCCCCGACGACGAGCAGCTCAACATCCAGCTCTTCCAGCTACACGCTGATCGCGTTGATAGGCACGATCGCTGCGGTGGCGATAGTGTCGGGAGTAGTGGCGATAGGAATTGCCAAGAGCCACAGACATCACACCTTCCCAGACTCGATGCCAAGTGCCTAGTCAAGCGTCCTCCTCCACCGCTCTCTAGGGGTGGCGAGATACTCGGATGGGTCTCGCTACCTATCTGGTGCGTCGCTCCATCATTGCGTTCGGTCTGATCATTCTCGTCGCGGTCATCAACTTCGCCATCATTCACCTGGCCCCGGGCGGCCCGGGTCATCTGCTTGCCTCCAATCCGAGGATAACTCCGGCAGAGCGGGCGCAGATCCTCGCATCGCTCGGTCTTTCTAGGCCGATCTACGTGCAGTTCGTCACGTACCTCGAGGGTCTCTTCACAGGGAACTGGGGCGTCTCCTACTTCTACCTGGAACCCGCCGAACAGGTCATCGCCCAGAAGGTCCCCGCGACACTGCTCCTGATGGTCCCGAGCCTGATCCTTACCATAGTCGTCGGGATAGCTCTCGGCATCCTGGCGGCGAGGAAGCCTTTCTCGATCTTCGACAGGTCTCTCTCGGGGTTCTCCTTCTTCTTCTACGCGATGCCAGCGTTCTGGCTGGGTTTCATCCTCCTGACCGTCTTCGCCCTGGACCTGAGGTGGCTTCCAGCGAGCGGGATTACCTCTTTGGTCGGCGGCGGTTCCCTCTCCGACATACTTACCCACCTACTGCTACCGATGATCAGCCTCGCTCTGGTCAACCTCGCCAACTTCTCGATGGTGATGCGCACCAGCCTGGTCGATGTGCTCGACCAGAACTACATCACCACCGCCCGAGGAAAGGGCCTCCCCGAGCGGACCATATTCTTCCGGCACGCCCTCAGGAACGCTCTTCTTCCGACCGTGACTATGACCGGGCTCTACGTCGCGTTCCTGCTCACGGGCGCGATCGTGACGGAGACGGTCTTCACCTGGCCCGGACTGGGCCTCCTGACCTACCAGTCCATAATAAACCGCGACTACCCGGTCGTCCTGTCTCTCTTCTTTATCTTCGCCGTCAGCATAATCGTCGTGAACCTGATCACAGACATCGTCTACGGTTTTCTCGACCCGAGGATCAGCTATGACTGAGGACGGCCAGGAGACCCGTCTGGCATCGGCCTCGGGCCTCTTCAGGAGCTTCGCGAGGAACAAGGCGGCGCTGGGCGCGCTCATCTTTCTCGTGATCCTTACCCTGGCT
>JAPCJS010000090.1 GCA_027886825.1 Nitrososphaerota archaeon | reverse complement strand
GAGGCCTCGCTCGTCTCCACCCATATCCTCGCCTCCAACGGGACCGAGGGGCACGACACCGCCTCGAGCATCCTCCTGAACATCAGATCGTTCACAGAGAGGAACGCGAGTGGGCATGGCCTGTCATGCTCCTCGAGCCTGAAGGGGTTCCGGCCTGTGGAGGCAGGAAGGAAGGCGGGTGAGCACGCCAAGCGGATGCTCAACTCCAAGCAGCCCGAGGAGGGAACCTATCAGGTCCTGATGAGTCCCACCGTAGCGGCGAACCTCATATCGCTGATCGGGGGCTTCGCCTCGGCCTTCTCGGTCGACTCGGGAACATCTTACCTTGTCGACAAGATGGGAAAGAAGGTCGGGTCAGAGAGCTTCAATCTCACCGACCACGGCCGCACCGCAGGCGGGCTCGGCGGGAGGACCTTCGACGACGAAGGGACTCCCACACAGTCGACCAAGATAATCGGGGGCGGGGTGCTGCTGAACTACCTGCACAACCTCACGACCGCGAAGCGGTTCAGGACGAAGAGCACCGGCAACGCAGGATGGATCGAGCCGGACGCCTGGAATCTCGAGGTGGGAGCGGGAGACTCGGACTATGAGGAGATGGTGAAGGATATGGAGCGGGGCGTGATCCTGACCAGCAACTGGTACACGCGATTCACCAACTACAGGACGGGCGAGTTCTCGACCGTCCCCAGGGACGGGACGTACCTGGTGGAGAACGGTCGCGTGACGAGACCACTCACCGGTCTCAGGATGAGCGACAGCCTCGAGCGCATCTTCTCCTCGGTCAGGCTCCTCTCGAAGGAGCGGGAGTGGATCGAGTGGTGGGAGGTGGACACGCCGACACTCTGTCCGTGGGTGCTCGTCGACGGCGTCAAGATAACCAGGGCGTACGGCGCGGCGCCCTGACCCTCCCTGTCAGGGGAGGGAGGCAGAGACCTTGTGGTCGAAGGTGAGGGAGCAGTTCGAGGGCCAGAAGGTCCGCCTGGACGTGGCCCGAAGGATGCTGGAGTACGGGATACGTGTCTCTGACGACGGCAGGCTCTTCATAGGGGGGCTCGAGGTCGACTACTCGGCCCTCGCAAGGGACGTCGGCGCGGACAGGCGGGTGGTGAAGCAGACCGCCGAGCAGATCAGGGGGGACGGGTTCCTCTACTCGGTCTTCTCCAGGATTACGCCCATCGGCGCCAGCCTTGTACCCGTGGTCGCGAGGCTCGGTTACTCCGCGATAGTGATAGAGGCCGACCCGAGGGCAGCGGGCATCTTGTCGGACGCTGCCGGGGCGCTCGCCAGACACGGAATCGTAGTCCGGCAGGCGCTGGCGGACGACCCTGACATGATCCCGAGCGCCAAGCTGACCCTGGTGGTGGAGGGACAGGTGCCCGGTGAGGTGCTCGCCGAGCTCAACTCGCTGAAGGCTGTTAGGAGCGTCACCGTGATGAAGTAGAGGCCTTCTCGAGCATCCTGGAGAAGGTCCACCCCACCGTGTTCAGGATCTCGGTGAGGCGCTCGGCCTCGCGGTAGTTCTCGATCGTCAGCCCGCTTATCCTCCCTCCCTTCTCCGCGACGCTGAACCGGATCTCCTTGCCCTTCTCCAGAGTCCCGTCGGAGACAAGCGCCTCGTCCTTCGCCTTCATCCCCGTCAGGATCTTCCCCATCAGGAAGGACTTGAACGGGGGCGTGTCCGACCTTAGTATCACCTCGGCCACAGGCTCCACGACGACCTTCCCCTTTGTCACCTGGGCGATCGCGATCGTCTCCCCGCCCTTGTCCCTGCGGAGCTCCCTCATCTCGGGTATCAGCCCAGCTCCTCCTCCCACTGACCCTCCTGCCGATCCTCCTCCTCCTATCACCGCTACGCCCTCCTTTGCGCGCGGGATGACCTCAGACGCGGGCCTGAAGCTCGAGGCGCGCAGAACGGTATCAACCATGACCTCCATCTCCTTCAACCTCTCGACCTCCTCCTGGAGCTCGGCAATCCTCGTCTCTATCCACAGCTTCAGGTCGGCAGCCCTCTTCAGCTGTTCGTCGCTGGTCGCCATCGTAACCGTAAAATCCGGTACAATCTAAAAACCTACCGCGTCCCTGTGCCAGGTCTCAGACAAACGGGAGTGGTTCATGAACGGCAGCGGGAAGATGGGACTCGCGATGGTCAGATAATGTCGGCGATCGCCTGGGCCATCCCCATCGTCCCCGTCGTGCCCCCAAGGTCGTGCGTGACCCTCTTCCCTTCCGCGATGACCTTCATCGTGGCGTCAACGATCGCCTTTGCCGCGGACTTCTGCCCGATGTACTCGAGCATCCAGGCGCCGGAGAGGATCGTCGCGGCTGGGTTGACCCTGTCCATGCCCTTGTACTTCGGGGTGCTGCCGTGCGCCGGCTCGAACATCGCATAGTCGTCCCCTATGTTCGCCGAATAGATCATGGCGATGCTCCCGACCAGGCCCGCGGCCTCCTCCGAGAGGATGTCCATGAAGAGGTTCGTTCCGAGCACCACGGTCTGGTCGAACCGCTGCGGGTTCTTTACCAGCTGCTGAGAGAAGTTGTCGATGAAGAGGTCCTCGATCGCTACCTCAGGATACGACTCGCCGACCTTGTGCACAGACTCAAGGAAGAGACCGTCCGACAGCTTCAGGATGTTGGCCTTGTTGATCGCGGCGAGCTTCGTCCATCCACGCCTCCTCGCCTCCTCGAAGGCGTACCGGGCTACCCGGGTCGACTTGTCTCGGCTTATGATCCGGACCGCCGCGACCACATCGTCGGTCACCTTGTACTCGATCCCAGAGTAGAGCCCCTCAGTCCCCTCCCGGACGCATAAAAAGTCCACCGCACCAAGAGGTCCCACATGGTTCGGGAAGCTCTTGATCGGCCGGACGTTGGCGTAGAGGTTGAACTTCTGCCTGATGCTTATCGCGACCGACCGAGGGGTGCCGGCGGTCGGGAGGGTGGTGGTGGGTCCCTTGAAACAACAATCGGACTCCTCGAGTATCTTCCAGGTCTCCTCAGGGATGAAGCTGGGACCCTTGCCGTTCTTCTCCCACCACTCCTCCCCTGCCGAGCAGCGGATAAACTCCGCTTCGGCACCGCTTGCTTTCATGACGACCATCATGGCCTCGACGAGTTCCGGCCCGGTACCGTCACCCCCGATGAGGGCGACCTTCTTCATGTTCGAGGGCTCGCAAGAGTGGATTTTATGCTTTCCACGTTGAGTTTTTGAAAAATCCTCTGTCGACCTTCGCTCTCGAACTCCTATGTCGATTAGGCGGGAACTCCAGCGCTGAACTTGGCTAGTCGATTATCCGGAATCCCCTTTGACGCGGACAGACTACAAGGGTCTCTTCGGTTACCGCGGAGACCTTTGCGCGTGGAGGTCCGAACCGGGTCCACTCTACGACCCTCCTTACGGCGTCCTCGTCTCCCTGGAGCAGCGCCTCGACAGACCCGTCCTCGCGGTTGCGCACCCACCCGTCCACCCTGTGATGGATCGCTCTCTCGTGCAGCGAGGCCCTGAACGAGACGCCCTGGACCAGACCCCTGACGATCACCTTCGTGCTGACTCGTCTCGACTTGCACATCTTCGCCTGTCTCCTTGTGGCGGACGAGAGAGGGGTGATGGGTATTTATCCGGTGCATCGGGGTCCAGGGACTCGACCGCGAGATGGAGCGCTTGAAGAGGGCGATAGACCTGTTCGTCTACGCCTCGGTCGCCCTCGGTCTGCTGCTGGTCCTCGTGGCCGGTCCCCTGGTCCCGTCGTGGCTTCTCGCCAGCCTGGCAGCAGGCGAGGTCGCGTACGCTCTGACGGCCGTTGCGGTCGCCCGCGGATACAGACGCGCATACTATGCCGTCGTCGTGCTCGCGCTGCTCGTGCTCGTCGTCTCGCTCCCGCAGCCAGACCATTACTCGTTCGCGAGCGGCGGTCAGATCGGCGCGTTCCTGATCTTCGCGGCTGGGTCGGTATCACAGATCTGCCTCCTTATCATGATACCCGTCTACCTGAGGCGCCGACAGAAGGCATAGTTCCTATGACCCGGGCGAGGCATCTCCTCGTCCAGAGGTGAAGATGGTCTATTATCGGCGTGAGGGTTATCGACCCCGGCCGGTCCCTCGAGTTCCATGCGAGATCTCTCGGGCTCGAGGAGGTGAGGCGCGGAGACATGGCGAGACACGGACGAGGGCGATGGATCCTCCTGAGGGACCGGGAGAGCGGCCAACAGCTCGAGCTGAACTGGCACCCGGGCGGGTCGGAGTTCGACGGGCCGTACTCCCCCGGAGAGGGGCTCGACCACATCGGTTTTGAGGTCTCCGAAGTCTTCAGGTCACACGCGGAGCTCGTCGCCATGGGAGCAAGGCCCGCACTGGTTACACCAAGATCAACCAGGGATGGCACGCCTAGGTAGAGGGCCCGGATGGCAACTGGATAGGGATGTACGAGAACTGAGGGAGACCTGCAGAGATGCGACCTAAGAGATTTAAGCGCATCAGCGGACGTTGCTTCATTGAAGGGGGATCTCCGCGGATGGTAGGCGCCGGGACGGCCAAGTTTGGTCCCCTCTCGCTCGGCGCAGGCTTCCCTGTCCGGATAATGGCGGTCATCAATCTGAGCCCAGAGTCCTTCTACGGCGGCTCGGTAGCCACCACCCCCGGCGAGATCTCCGCCCGGGTCAGGAGGGCCGTGGAGGACGGAGCGGACATCGTGGACATAGGCGGCATGTCCACCGCGCCGTATCTCAAGAGCGAGGTGCCCGAAGAGGTCGAGACGGCCCGCGTCAGGGACGCGCTCGAAGCCATCGCCGACGCCAAGGTGACGATCTCCGTAGATACGCTCCGATCGGCGGTCGCCGAGGTCGCCCTGAACCACGGGGCCTCTGTCATCAATGACGTCTCAGGGCTCAAGAACGACCCAAGGATGGCAGGGGTAGTGAAGGACCACGGCGCGTCCCTCCTCGCGATGGCCCATTCCTCGAGGCTGTCCAGTTCCAGGCCGATCCTCCAGATACGGCGAGCGCTCAAGGAGAGCATGAGGATCGCGGAGAGCGCAGGGATAGACGTGCAGCGGATCGCCCTTGACCCAGGGATAGGCTTCTTCAAGGACGAGGGGGCGGGGAGGGCATTCTCTCCTCAGAGGCTGATGTCGTGGGAGGAATGGGACTGCGATGTGCTGGCGAACCTCATGACGCTCGAGACCCTGCAAAGACCTCTTTGCATAGGGGTCTCGAGGAAGTCGTTCCTGGGGAAGATCGCGAAGGTAAAGACACCCGCGGAGAGGCTTTCTGCCTCGCTGGCGGCGACGGCGATCGCCGTGATGAACGGCGCAGACCTGATAAGGACTCACGATGTAAGCGAGACGCTGCAGGCGGTCAGGGTCGCTGAGGCGATCCGCCGAAGAGGTCCGCGAGCAACTCGGGCCTCTTGAAGACGCGCTCGTCGCTCTGCAGGTCCTTTAGCAGGTCGGAGACGCGCTCCCTAAGCACGGGGTGGACGAGCCCCGGTCTTATCTCGTTCAGCGGCACGAGGACGAACGGCCTCTCCGAGATCCTGGGATGCGGTATCTCCAGATCCTTCTCGGAGATGATCTCGTCTCCGTAGAACAGTATGTCCAGATCGATCACGCGCGGGCCATACCTCACGCCGGGCCTCCGGCCCAGCGCGCGTTCGGTGGTCTGCAGCAGGTCCAGAAGATCCCTGGGCTCCAGTCCGGTCTCGACGGCGGCGACGCAGTTCAGGAACCAATCCTGGGGCAGGTAGTACATCGGCTCCGTCTCGTAGACGGACGAGACCTCGAGGATGGTCGTCTTCCGGCCGATGAGTTCGAGCGCCCGTCGCAGATTGTCCTCCCTGACCCCGGCGTTCGAGCCCAGAGCTATCAGCGACTCGACCAACGTCTCGCCTCACTTCAGGTCCTTTCTTTCCCTTTCAATCTCGATCCCGATGGAGGGTTCGAGGGAGTACTTCGCCTTTCTCACCCTCACCCGGATCCTCTCGACGCCATACGTCTCGATCGCGAGGGTTGCCAGTCCCTCCGCAAGGCCCTCCAGTAGCACAAACTCCCTGCTCGATGCGAAACGGGAGATATCGTCGATCGCCGTCCTGTAGTTGACTGTCTCCTCAAGTTTGTCGCTTGCACCGGCTCGCGAGAGACCCACGAAGAGGCTGACGTCGATGAGGACATCCTGTGGCTCCATCCTCTCCTTGGCAGTGATGCCGATCTTGCAGCGGACGCGCACGGCGTCCAGGAAGATTCTATCGCTCATGCGGACCCCTTTTGGCCGTAATGCCAGGGTAGCGTCTTAAGGTTTGAGAGGCACCAGGGTCATGGGGACGGGGGTCTGGATTGGAGCGGACTGATGCGCTCCCTGGGATCAGCAGTACTTCTCGACGACCGAGTCCAGGAGAGAGTTCTGCGCTGCGAGCGAGCCGACTGCAGCGTCCAGCACCCGCCCTTCGTGGACAGCGGAGCCGGACAGCATCTCCCTCCAGAGGGCTGCGTGGCGCACATCGGCCTCCTCGTGGAGCTCGAAGTATCTGGTGGCGTCTCCACTCTCGATGCCATAGTGCTTCTTCAGACCGTCGATCTTCGATCTGCTGATCTCGGGCAGCTGCTTCTCGTACGCGTACATGGCTGCGACGCCTTCATAGAACGACGACCTCGTCAGCTTGTCGAGCGTTCCCACCGCCTTCAGAGTGCCGCTCGCGCCCGCGTAGCCCTCCAGATCGCTGCGCCTTACACCGAGCGCGCCCGCGAACCTCACCCAGGGTTCTATGTGGCTGCGCTCCTCTGCCAGGTTGCCCTGTATCTGGCTCATCATCCCGGGCCCCGCGTTGCTGAACGACCCCAGGTTGGAGACGAGCCGGGGGACGGCCTTCACGAGCTGGAAATATTCCCTAGAGTAACCGGAGAGCTGGTCAAGAGTTAATCCGCCCGCGGACCACGCCTTGTAGAACGGATGCTTCAGTAGGCTTCGCTTCTCGATCTCTTCGTCTATCCTTGTGATAAGAGGCACAAAAACCGCTCGGGACTCTGGCTAGTTAAGCGTTCTGAATATTGCATGACTAGAGCGGATTGCACACCGGAAAAACGAGAGACAGAGGTCTATGAATCGAGGAGCGACTCTGGGCGGACGCAACTGCGCCCAGAACTGGCGATGGCTGAACCGCGCTTCTCCTGAGGCTACATCTTCTTGTCCCGACCGGGTTCGGTCGATAGCGAGCCTCACTGTCCCCTAGCGCTGAACTGGAGCAGAAAAAGCGGGCCCGGCCGGATTTGAACCGGCGACCCCCAGCTTCGCAGGCTCACATACCGGACGTGGTTTGATGCCCTGATCCGTACTAGGCTACGGGCCCCTTGGATTACGCCCTGAATCTGACCTATTAAATTTAGCCGGTGTCTTGTCAGGTCGGGTCCGTTCTCTACTAGCAGGGCTACTACTACTCCTTCTTCATACCCAGCTGCTTGGCGTCTAGCGCACCGGTTATCTTCCGGGCCACGACCTCCCTACCCGCGTCCGTGATGTAGGGACCGAGCCTTGGCCCCCTCTCCGTGCCCAGCAGTATCTGGTAGATGGCCGAGAAGAACTTGCCCGGTTCGGCCCCACTGCTCCGTATCGCCCCGAAGGCAGCGCCCTGGATCTCGTCAGGGGTCTCGGCACGAGGCAGCGCCTCGGAGAAGGCCCTGAGCGACGCGACGGTCTTTTCGTCCCAGTCCTGGGCGGCCACCTGGACGACCGGACCCTTCTCCGAGGTCCTGTCCACCCTAAGGTCGGCATCGAGAGCCCACCTCGCGGCCCATCCTATGCGCGTCGCGAGCCCCTGGGAAGCCTCCTTCACGGCCCCGTTCGCAATGAGCCTCTTGGTGACGAACTCCTCGACTGCCCCTTCGGGAGCCATCAGAGCGAGCTCTGCGACCTGCCTGTAGGGCACGTGCACGTCGGGACCGGGAGGGACCTGCGTCAGCATCGAATATTCGTAGAGCCCGCGCAGCCTCGCGTCCTTCATCGCGTTGGGGTCTCTCTCCCTCGAGAAGTAGCTGGCCTCCAGCTCATCGAGCTCGTCCATGTAGGTGGGGACGTCGTCGACGGAGATGTTCCTCGCGCCCACGATGCGCTTGAACATGAGCAGCCTGAGGCTGGCGGGAGATGCATAGGTGAGCCATTCCTGTGGCGCGAGCACATTCCCCACGGACTTTGCGATCTTGCGCCCCGCCTTGTCCTGGAACATCTCGTACGCGGCGTGGTACGGCGGCGGATGCTTCAGCACGTTCTCGCAGATCCAGTCGTTGACCTTGACCGAGTCGGCGATGTCCTTCCCGTAGGCCTCGAACCTGATGTCGAGCGCGACCCACCTTGCCGCGAACTCGCTCTTCCAGGCGAGCTTCCCCTCCCCTTCTGTGATGCTGCGCTCGCCCTCGAACCCGCACCCCTGGATCAGCTTGTCCCTGATCTGGGCTGTCCCGCACTTGTAGTGGACGACGGCTCTTGCTGCGTCGTAGCTGGTTACCTTGGTGGTGTAGAGCCTCCCACAGTTCTGGCAGATCGGCGTATAGGGGAAGACCGACTGGTACTTCTCCTGTCCCGTCAGCTCCTTGATCTTGTTCCCGACGACCTCCGCGTTCTCGAGGATGATCTTGATCTGCTCGTTGAGGAGGCCCTTCTTGTAGACCTCGGCCCCGCTCAGGAAGGTGTACTCGATGCCGAGCTGGTCGAGGGAGGCACGGAGGAGAGAGCCGACGTGCTCGCCGAAGGATTTGTGGCAGTCGAAGGGGTCTGGGACGCGCGTTACCGGGTGCGCGATGTAGTCGTTGAGCCAGTCCGGGAACCCGGCGGGGACCTTGCGAAACCCGTCAAGGTCGTCCGAGAAAGCGATGAGCTCGGACTTGTAGCCGAGCCCCTCGAGCGCCATCTTCACCCCGTATGAACGGATGGCGTCACCGACGCTGCCTATGTGCGGGAGCCCCGATGCGCCGAGGCCGCTCTCGACCCGGATCAGAGAGAGGTCTCTGCCGAGCGATCGGTCCCTCTCGACGACCTCGCTGGCCACCCGGTCCAGCCACGTCCCTCTGCCGATTATCTTGACCTGCTGCGACAAACAGGGAAGAGGGGAGGAGGAGGCCGATTAAAGATATCGGGGCGCCCTGTCATCAGCGGTAGTAGGGCACTGCGACCTTCTCCATCGGCTTGGACTCCCTCGAGGAGCGGACCTTCTTCGCCGCCGCTTTGAAGTGCTCCATGGAGACTATGGCCTCCTTGATGTGAGCCTTGGCGTCGTCTATCTTCGGATACTTGGCCACGTACTCCTGGAGGACCATGGAGACCGCCGTATTGACGAGCGCCGCCAGGTCGGCTCCGCTGAACCCCTCGGTCATCTCGACGAGTGTCTCGACGTCCACGTCCCTGTCCTTCTGCTTGCCCTCCAGGCTCAGGCTGAGTATCTGGAGCCTCGCCTCCTTGTTGGGGAGCGGGATGGCGATGATCTTGTCGAACCTGCCCGGCCTCACGAGAGCGGGGTCGACCATGTCGATCCTGTTCGTCGCTGCGAGGACCACCACCCCGTTGAGGGCCTGGATGCCGTCGAGCTCGGTGAGGAGCTGGCTGACGACCCTCTCGGTGACCATGCTGTCGCCGCCCATTCCCCTCGTCGGTGCGAGGGCGTCGATATCATCGAAGAAGATCACGCAGGGAGAGGCATGGCGCGCCCGGCGGAAGACCTCCCTAACTCCGCGCTCGGACTCGCCCACCCACTTGCTGA
The DNA here is from genome assembly GCA_027886825.1 of Nitrososphaerota archaeon. Classification (GTDB taxonomy): domain Archaea; phylum Thermoproteota; class Nitrososphaeria; order Nitrososphaerales; family Gagatemarchaeaceae; genus Gagatemarchaeum. The sequence goes on along the minus strand of JAPCJS010000090.1, from coordinate 111 downwards.
GCAGCTCGGGACCGCGGATGCTGATGAAGTTCGCCTCGCTCTCGGTGGCGACCGCCTTGGCCAGCAGCGTCTTGCCCGTGCCGGACGGACCGTGGAGCAGCACGCCCTTTG
>JAPCJS010000050.1 GCA_027886825.1 Nitrososphaerota archaeon | reverse complement strand
TTCGGACCTCGTCGTGCGCAAAATCGAAGTAGGCGACGCCCGCGCAGATCGCGTTGTGCCTGTTTGTGACCATCTGGGAGACTATGTTCATGAACGGGGGGTTGAGCCCGTGGCCGCTCACCATGATCATCCTCCTGAACCCGTGCTTGACCATGCTCACGCAGATGTCATAGAGATACTCGATGAAGACCGTCGGTCTTATGTCGACCGTGCCCGGGAACTCCATCGAGAGCTCGGCCGGGGTGTAGTAGACGGGCGGGAGGACGACCACCTGGCCGGGCAGCCTCTGGCCAATCCTCCTGCAGACCTCGAAGGCCGTCACCGTGTCTGTATCGAGCGGGAGGTGAGGGCCGTGCTGCTCGAGGCTGCCGACCGGGAGCAGGACGACCTTATTGGCCGCGACAGCCTTCTCCGCGTCCGGCCACGCGAGATCACCCAGCAGGTACTCTTCGACCATGCCCGGGCGTCATCGTAGGGCGGCCGTATTAAGACTGCCCCGCCCGCTCTCGGCCTCAGGACGGTGCAGGAGAGGCCGCCCTCACGGCGGCAGTGCCCCCTTCTGCTTCACTCGAGGCCATCTGCGCGAGCACCTTCTGTGATGTCTCTATCATGGACTTCACGTCATCGCGCGTGTGCGCGTAGGACATGAGCCCGGGATGGGCGGGTATTATCACCACGCCGTTGATCGTCATCCCCGTCGAGAAGACCCTCTGCTTGAACGCGTCTGCCTTCATCACGTCTCTCTTGTGCCTCGGAGCCCTGTCGGTGAAGAGGATCTGGTAGAAGGACCCGAGCGCGTTTATCTGGACCGCCATTCCGAGGTCGCGGGCAGCAGAGGTCACCTTCTGCTTGTACTCCTGCGTTATGCTCTCCAGGTATGGATATGGGTCGATGTTCTCCAGCTCCCTCAACATCGCCAGGCCGGCCGCCAGGGAGACCGGATTCCCTGTGAAGGATCCCGAATGCAGTATCTTCACGCCTGAAGCCCCCTGCGCGACGAGAGGGGAGACAGACTTCTCCATTATCTCTCTCCTCCCGCCGAACGCGCCTATCGGGAGGCCGCCGCCGATTATCTTCCCGTAAATGGCCATGTCCGGCTTCACCCCGAGGAGCTCTGTGGCGCCCCCGAGGCCGAGCCTGAACCCCGTGATGACCTCGTCGAAGATCAGAGGGATGTCGTTCGCCTCCGTCACCTCCCTGAGCGCCCGGAGGAACTCCGGCTCTGCGGCGACCACCCCGCACTGGAAGACGCAGACCGGCTCGATTATGACTGCAGCGAGGTCCTTCGCGTTCTTCCTGATCACATCGACGCTCGCCTCGGCGTTGTTGTAGGGGAGCACCACCACCGAGTCGGGGATATCCCGCGGCAGGCCCGGCGTGTCGGGGACCGCTTCGGGGCTCTTCTCTCCGCCGGCCGGGGCGCTCGTCCCGCTTACCAGGGTCAGATCGTGCTGGCCGTGCCAGTTCCCCTCGAACTTTCCGATCTTGTCCCTGCCGGTGTAGGCCCTCGCCGTCCTGAGCACCATGGTGGCGGCCTCCGATCCCGTGTTCGTGAACCTAAGGAGCTCCATGTGCGGACAGTGCTTGATGATCTTCTCAGCCAGGGCCGGCTCGAGCTCGGTCGGGTAGATCGTCATGATCGCCCGGTCGACCTGCTGCTTGATCGCCTCGACGATCGCCGGATGGCAGTGACCGAGTATCTGGGTCCCTGCGCCCGTGATAGTGTCTATGTACTCGTGCCCGTCGACATCGTAGACCTTCGATCCCCGGGCGTCCGTGAAGTAGAGAGGGTGTGGATAGGGGCGCATCAGCTTCATGTTCCCCGTGACCCCGCCGGCGAGGCTGCCCTTGGCCCGTTCGAACAGCTCCCTTGATGTCTTGTTCTGGGCCACGTACTGAGCTTCGTAGGATTCCAGTAGTCGCTGAAGAGGCGGCGATGGAGACTGACTCACACTTTTGGGATTCCGTCCTGTGCATATAAAACTGCCACCGATCTCCGCCAGAGCGCAGGGCTCGTCCCCCTCCCTGCCAGTAAATTGAGGCGGCCCTGACAATACTTAATAGTTCCAGCGGCGGTCCGACCATCGACAGATGGACAAGTCGAAGAAGATCTTTGACAAGTAGGCAAAGCTCTCTCCGGGCTGGGTCCAGTCGAACTACCGTTGTGAATCGCCGCACACCATGTACTTCGAACGCGCCGCGGGGTCGAAGATCTGGGACGTGGATGGGAAGGAGTACTGCGACTATCTCGTAGGCTATGGCTCCATAATACTGGGACACGGCGACCCGATGGTGAGGCGTGACGGTAAGGTTCAGAGGTACCTCGCCGACTGCACAGAATATCTTCGCAGGCGCGTGGACGAGCTGGAAGGGAACGAGGTACGGGGTCAGGTTCCAGGGGATAGGCGGGAAGTTCCAGATCATCTTCGCAGACCAAGAGGTCTCCAATTACAGGGAGGCGCTCGCCATAAACCAGGCGGCGTACGATCTCTTCAGAAAGAAGATGATGGCCGAGGGAGTTCTCTTTCACCCGAGCGCGCTCTTTCATCACGGCATCACCAGCTCTCACTCGAAGGAAGACCTGTCATCGTTCCTGGAGAAGTTCGGAGAGTTCCTGAACTCGTGATGGAGGGAGGGAAGAGGAGGGGTCAGGTATCCGCCGCGACTACCCGCGGACGCTTATCCCCCGCCGGGGCGTTGCACCACCTAGGGCGCGACCATGGCGAACTCACCGATTTGAGGAAGAGCATGCTCGAACGCGGACGTCCCACCCGCCGCTCATCTAATCTTCGGATAATTCAGCGGCCGACCAGGAGAGCCCACATCGAGGCAACCGATGTGCCATCCGCCCACGTTGGCAAAGTAGAGCTCGGTGGGTTTCTCAGGCCGGAAGGCCACGTTCGACGGACGGTTGAGCACTTCCCCGGTCTTGTCCTCCACCAGCGTCGCGACGTTGCGCTCTGAATCTATCTTGAATATGACGTCCGGCGCATAGCATCCCACGTAGAGGTTGTTGAGCCGGTCGAAGGCCATGCCATCCGGTACCGACCCCTGGAGCTGGACGTAAGTCTCTGGTTCGCTGTACAGGCCATCGCCCTCGAAGGTGATCCTCGAGATCTTCGCGGACGTGCTCTCTATCATGTAGAGGGTCTTTGCATCTGCGGAGAGTGCCAGGCCGTTGGGGAAGTTCAGGCGTTCTCCGAGCAGCGAGTCAGAGGTCCCGTCAGGGCGAAGCCGGATCAGCCGTCCGTTGGAATGCCAGTAGTCGCCCGAGTCCGTAAAGAAGAGGTCCCCGTCGGGATGGAAGACGCAGAAATTAGGGGACCGGAGAGGGTTCCCCTCGACCCGATCGCAGATGGTCGTGACCGTCCGGTCATTATCGTTATCGACCCTGACCAGGCTGTGCTTCTTCATGTCGCACACGTACAGGTTCTCATCGGCATCGATAGCGATGCCCAGCACGAACCCACCTGTGCTTGCTATCTCCTCGCAGGTTCCCGCGTCCGGGTCGATCCGATAGATCTGGCCGGCTTCGCCTCCAGCATAGAGCAGACCGCTGGGCCCGAACGCCACGCACTCCGGATGGTCGAGCGAGTCCCGCACGGACCTGACCTGCCAGATGTTGTGCATCTTTTTTCTACTCCTTTCCGTGGGTTACCTGAGGCGGGAAGGTGCCCTTCGCCCCAAGGTCATATTGAAGTCCGTTCCGCCGAGGCTGCTCTTCATCTTCACCTTACCTCCCTTCCCCACCGCTTCACACGATCTGGTCATATCGCGATCTCTCGTTGGAACCGTATCTCGCACGCGGCTCACGCCTTCCCGCTGACCTTTGTCGTCGTATCGGCTCTCTTTGATATCCGGACCTTGTCCATGTCCATGCCCTCCCAGACGGAGGTGTACCCGAGGACGTCCAGAACTTTGCCTCCTTCCTCCTTCACGCCGGAGGCCTCGATCATCCCGAGAGCGTCTGTGAGCATCACCACGCCTCTCAGCTTCTCGTCTATCTCGTCGAGCTTCGCCGTCGAGACGAAGAGACGGTCACTCACCCTCACGTACCCCTCGGGCTTGAGGTTCTCCAGAGCCATCTTCACCGACGCCACGGCCACGCCCTTCTGTCTGGCGATCTCCTCGATCTCGATCACGTCCCCGCTCAGCTGAATCGCGTCCCCTCCCCTGAGCGTCTCGACCTCCCTGCTGACGATCGAGCCCTCCCGCTCCCTCAGGTGCTCGACTATCGGCTTCAGAGGCACGTCCCTCCTGTAGTACACCACCAGCGCCTTCCCCCTGAGCCGTTCGAGCTTGGAGCAGGCGAGGCTCTCGTCGGCCGCTATGATCATGTCAACGCCTGCGACGAGTTTGAGCTTGTTTATCTTCCTCTCGAGGTACTCGGGCGTCCAGAACCCGACGACCTCGAGGTAGACCTTCATGCCGTCCTTCTCGAAGCTAAAGTCGGGTATGAGCACGTGCATCCCCGCCACGAGCGGCTCGGGCTCTCTCCTCAGAGCCCACCCGGTACCGTACGAGAGGAACGACCGGGCGAACTTCTCCTCGGTGCTGCTGTCGTACAGCGAGTCGACGTGCGACCGCTGCTTCTCACCTGCGGCCGCGTCTGCCCGACCCGGAAGGAGGTCCTTCAGCTCCCTGCTGTCGGCCTCGAAGGTGAGGATCTTTCCGCCCCTGTTCCTCATCAGTATCTCCGCCCTGATGTTCCAGGAATCCGAGGCGGTTATCCGTGAGAGGAGCTTTGCGATCGAGGTGCCGTAGCGCTCAGTCATCTTGAACAGGGAGAGGGGTCCGTCGAGCGAGACACTGAACCGCCCCTCGCTCTTCTCTCTCTCGACCGAGTAGATCAGGCCCAGTCTCTTCACGTCCCTGAAGATGTTCTTCCAGTTTCCCGAAGCCGAGAACTCGACCCTGAGCGACTTGAAGAGCAGAGTCTGCGTCAGGGAGAGGTTGTACTGCCGGAGCAGACCACCGGCGCTTGGAAATGGCTGGAAATCCCTCATTATCAGCTCTTCCTCGACGTCGCTGAAGAGCGTCCTCTCCAGGGCCTGAGAGGATGTGCCCAGCTGCGCCGAGACCCTCTGAAGGACGCGCGCCCTCTCCTCAGCGTTTGACGCTCTCGTACTGCTGGCCTCCCTGAACACGGCCCTCCTCGCCTCGATGGGGTCCAGCGCCGCCTCTGCCTCGAAGGTCGACCTCCTCTCGAGCAGCATCGACAGTCCCCTGACCAGCTTGTAGTCCTGGCTCTCGTTCTCTACCTCCTTCAGCCTCTCGATCAGGGCACCTTTCCTGTTCCCCACCCCGTCTCTGTAGACGCCCGCTATCCTCTCGACGAGAGCCACATGTTCCAGATCGGAGGGCGCGTAGAGTGGTTGTATCCTTCCGCCCGATGTCCTTGTCCGCAGCAGCTCTGAGGGGAGCATCTTGTTGTTCCAACGCCTCCTTTCTTACCCGGCCGCCGCGTCGCCGTAGCCGTCCCCGCTGGACTCGTCCCGGATCATCCGCCCCTCCCTCTCATCCTCCTCGCCTCCCTGTGCGCCGCCTCGCTTCCTCCTGCTGCTGGTCCTCGTCTCCGAGGTCTCCTTCGAGACCATCTCTATCAGTCTGGCCTGTCCCTTCCCCTCGCTCTTCCTAAGCAGACGGCCCAGGCGCTGGATGAACTCCCTCGAGCTTCCTGTCCCGCTCATGATGACTCCGAGGGAGGCCTCGGGCACGTCGATCCCTTCGTCGAGCACCTTCGAGGTAGCTACCGCCCTGTACGCCCCCTCCCTGAAGCCCTTCAGCACCTCGAACCTCTCCTCCTTGCTCGTGTTGTGGGTCACGAAGGGGAGGAGGAACCTCCTCGAGATCTTGTACACGAGGTCGTTGTGCTGCGTGAAGATCAGCACCCTCTCGTCGGGGTTCGAGCGGAGTATCTCCTCGAGCCTGTCCAGCTTAGCTTCGGAGTTGAACGCTATCGAAAGCGCCCTGTTCCTCGCGAGGAGCGCCTGCCTCGCCAGTGGGTCCCTCCCGCTCCTCATTATGAACCTCTGGAAGGCTACCGGCGAGTTGAGCCATATCCTGTTCTCGTCCAGGTAGCCGGTGAACTTCCTGTAGTTCCGATCGTACTCCGCCTTCTCCTCCTGTGTGAGCTCGACGTTCACCTTCTCCAGCCTGAACTCCGAGAGATACTTTCCTGTGAGGTCCTCGGGCTTGAGCCTGTAGACCACGCCTCCTATCAGCCTCGGAAGCTCTTCGTGCAGCATGTCCTCCCGCTCGTAGGTGGCCGTCAGGCCCATCCTGTAGGGGGCGGTGAACATCTCGGCGATCTGCCTGAAGCTCTCGCCCGGGAGGTGATGCACCTCGTCGAAGATCAGCAGACCGAACCTGTTGCCGAGCTCCCCTGCCCGTATGTAGGCCGAGTCGTACGTGCAGACCGTGACGGCCCTGACCGTGTTCTCGCCCCCGCCGTACACCCCGACCTCGATGCCGAGCTCCTCCCCGACCCTCTTCCTCCACTGCTCCAGCAGGTCCAGCGTGGGGACGATCACGACCGCCGGCTGGTTCACGAGCTCGATCGCCTTCATCGCGATTACGGTCTTGCCGGCGCCGGTCGGCAGCACCACCACCCCGCGCCTCCCGGCCCTGTCCCACGCCTCGAGCGCCCTCTTCTGGTAGCCCCTCATCACCACGGTCTTGCACCTTAGGTCCGGGTACGGGGGCGGGTCCTGGACGCCGTCCTTGGTCGCCGAGAGACCGCTCTTGTCAAGAAATTCGAGTATCTCCCTGTAGTAGAGGCCCTGCGCCCTGAACGCCTTCACCCTCTCGTCCCAGGCCGAGTAGGGGACCTTGGCGTCGCCCCTTATCAGGATGGTTCCTCTGTCGTAGGACAGGTAGGTGGGCTGCATCGCGCTCGGTTCGCTCCGGCCCACTCACACTTTAGCGTTTTTGTCCCGTTCTGTTAATTCTTCGGCTCATGCTCACGGGGCGCTTAAATCAGCATCCGGAACAAAGATAGAGCAGCGCGGCCGGTCAAGTCGATCCAGTTCTATGGTGTCGGTAGACCTCAGATCTCTCGAGGACTTCCGATGCCAGTTGGTGTGCGCTCTATGCGGGAGCCGAGAACATGTCTGACATAACGTTCGCCGTCGCGTCATTCCGTCCTAGACCCCCTGTGCCGAATATCGCCTCGACTGTCGCGAGGAGGGAATAGTGCGAGTACTGCACCTGCGAGACGTACCCGGGTCTGGCGAAAGGAGACACGAGGATGCAGGCCACCTGCCCTCCTGAGTTCGGGCCGAACCCAGCGTTGTTGCTCCCCTCGTCGTAGACGATGAAGAGCGCCGTCGAAGAGAAGGAGCTGGAGCCGATTATTCCCGGAACGATGGTGGAGAGCCACTGGTCTCCTGAGGAAAGAGAGCAGCTGTGCGCGTCGTCGCACAGGTTTGGTGTTATGAAGGAGTAGCTTGGAAGGTTGGAGGACGATAGGTCCTTCGAGAACTGTGTGAATGGGACGACGTGCGCGTCGCAGTAGGCGGAGGTGGCTCCTGAACCCGAGTTGCCGGTTATACTCTGGAAGTAGACGAACGGGACGTGCCTGGTTGCATACAGGCCCTGGCTGTCGCTCTGAGAACAGTTGCTTGTCATCGATTCCGCGTATTCCTTCCACGACAGCCCTCTCGCGTCGAGCAGTGCCGTGATCGTCGTATCCGACAACGAGCACTGAGCCGGGGAGCAATCGGAGGAGACCCCGAGGGTATCACCTGCCACGAGCGCAAGGTAATTCGGCAGGGAAGGGTGAGAGGCGGCAAAATAGTTTCCTGCGAGCGCGTACCGGGACGCAAGCTGGTTCTCGTACGGAGCGGAAGCGCTCCCTATGACACTGCCATATCCCTCGTTCTCCATGACGATTATTATGACGTGCTTTATCTGTCCCGCTGCGATCAGCTGTTCGCTCGACGACGAAGAGCCGCCCGAAGAGGTCGAGATACCGGTGGAAGTCGTGCTCGTCGTGCTGTCTCCGCCATCGGTGGTGCTGGCTGTAGTCGTCGACGATGATCCGCTGTAGATGGATCCGTTCGATCCAGCCTGAAGAGCGGCAAACCCCCCGATCACCAGGACGAGCAACACAACGAAAGTCAGGGTCGTCTTATTCATCTTGGAGGGACCGGGTTCTACTAGATGATTCTTTTCTCCCGTCTCATAAAGCGTTTGGAGGTGTCGTCGATCCGGAAACGCGTCGAGAGATTTCACACTTCCTTCGATCTCTTTCCTAATCTTCCGACCCACGTCATCCGAGTAACGATCTAGATCGATCAGGCGCCGCTGTTCAACTGATGATCTCTCGGAGATAGCTCACCGAGTCGGCGAGCGTCCTCGCGATGGGTCGCGGGTTCACCAGCTCCACGGAGGCGCGCCCCTCATATCCCGACTCGGACAATCGCAGGAAGAACGAACGGAAGTCATCTCTTGTGAGCTTGCCCCGCTGTGGGGGCCAGTGTAGGTCGCTGAGGCCGTCGTTGTTGTTGACGTGGACGTGTTTCAGGATCCTCTTCGACCGGACGACGGCTTCGTCGATCGCCTCCCCCGAGATGGCGAGGTGTCCCGTGTCGAGCAGGACCCCGAAGCTCTTGGAGTCTATCTCGGAGACCAGGCTGCTGGCAGCCTCGAACGTCCGTACCTCCCCGAGGGGGAATTGTTCGATCGCGAGGATGACCCCGACTTTCTCGGCGTACTCGGCACACGCCCTCAGGCTGTCCCTGAAGGATTCCAGGGCCTCCTTTCTGGAGGCTCGCTGCTCCTTTCTCACCGAGCAGACATAGACTATGGGCGCGCCCAGTCCTGAAGCGAGGTCCATGCTTCTGCTGACGTACCTGACCGACTCCCGCCTAACGGACCCGTCCCTCGAGTGGAGGCTGAGTCTCGGGTCTCTGAGGAAGGGTACCCCCAGCCCGACCGCCGTCACCTCAAGTTCGCTCGCTCGCGCCGACTCGGCGATCCGGCGTCCCCTGGAGAGATAGGCTGGCATGGCGGCGACCTCTGCGCCGGTGCAGCCAGCTGAGGAGATGTATCGGAAGGCTCTGGTCAGAGAGACCGCCCGCGAGAACCAGGACGTGAACCCGAACTCCAAGACGCCGTCCAGCGGGCGTGTCAGTCGGTTATTTGCTTTCCACCGCCCGGGAGCAAACCGATATTAGTCGTTTGGGACATTCCGGCCGCGTGCGCACATACTCGCAACGCCAGTGGAGGGATCTCGGGGTGAAGATGGTGCAGGCCTCCGGTGCCCCGAAGGAGCAGGCGGAAGTCGTGACAGACGTCCTCATCTCGGGCAGTCTGCGTGGTATCGACTCGCACGGCGTGAGGATACTCCCGTACTTCAGCGAGAAGAGACGCACGAGGAAGATGAAGGTCCTCAAGGAGACTAGGGCGACCGCGCTTCTCGACGCCGGAAACGTCTGGGGCCCCGTCTCCGCGGAGCGTGCGATGAGGATCGCCATGGAGAAGGCTCAGGAGACGGGGCTGGGTTCGTGCTCGGTTATGAACGGAGACTGGATCACGAACCTGTTCTACTATTCGGTGATGGCGGTCGAGAAGAACATGATCGGGATGGTCTTCGTGAGGGACAACCCCGTCTGCGCCCCCTGGGGAGGCACGGTGCCTGTGACGGGTACCGACCCGATGAGCATCGCGATCCCCGCGGGCAGGTCGGACCCGATCGTCCTGGACTTTGCGACGACGATCGTCGCGCAGGGGCACGTCCGGACTCTCCTTCTTGACGGAAGGCCGATACCAGAGGGCTGGCTGATCGACCGTCAGGGCAGCTCGGTGCACGGGAAGACGCTCAACCTGGATAACGTCGAACGGTTCTGGGAGAGCGGAGGCTCGCTGCTCCCGTTCGGCACCTACAAGGGGTACGGGCTCAACCTCGCAATCAGCGTAATCGGGGGCGCCCTGAACATGACGGGCACGGGGACGAGGGGGAAGGGTCAGGGCGTGACAGTCTTTGCGCTGGACGTCAGCGCGTACGTGCCTCTGGCGGAGTTCAAGAAAGAGGTGGATCGCCTGATCAGGGAGGTCAAGTCAAATCCTGTCAGGCCCGGGTTCAAGGAGGTGCTGCTCCCCGGTGAGCTGGAGTACCGCGCCATGGCGCGCAGGCGGAAGGAGGGCATACCCATCGACGACACGTCCTGGGACGAGATGGTCGCGAGGTGCGGGGCGATCGGCGTCGACATCCAGTCGATCATGAAATGAAGTGGAGCGAGGTTTCCAGGTCGGCCTATCCAGGAAGGAAGGACCGCTTCCGAGACCGGGGCAGTTATGCGGGAATTGACTAAAAGCCCAGCGCGGCCCTGAGGCCCTTGTACCTGTTCCTTATCGTGACCTCGGTCACGCCCGCTGCCTCTGCGATGTCCCTCTGGGTCTTCCCGTCGTTCTCCAGGGTGCAAGCCACGTAGAGCGCCGAGGCTGCGAAGCCCATCGGATCCTTGCCTGCGGAGACACGCATGGGTCCCGCCATCGCTAATATCTCGAGAGCCCTTCTCTGGGTCTTCTCCTTCATCCCTGCCCTCGAGGCTATCTTGGAGATGCAGCGAGCAGGGTCGACGACCGGCATGTGCATGTCCAGCTCCCTGAAGAGGAGACGGTAGGACCTTGCGATGTCCTTCTTCTTTATGTTGCTGACTGCTGCCATGTCCTTGAGCGTCCTCGGGATCTCCATGTCCCTGCACGCTGCATAGAGCGACGCGACGGTGATCGCTGTGATCGACCTGCCCCTCACGAGACCGCGCTCGAACGCCTTGCGGTAGATGTATGCGGCCTTCTCGACGACGGCCTCGTTTACGGTGAGCTTGTCCGCGTACCTGTGTAATTCGCTGAACGCCTGCCTGAGGTTCCTGTCGGCCGACTCGTGCGCCTGGCTGCGTCTGTCCCATGTCCTCAGCCTCTCGACCGTGGACCGCATCGAGCCCGAGAGGGTCCTGCCTGAAGCGTCCCTGTTCTCACCCCCTATCACGGTGGCGAGACCCATGTCGGATATCGCGACTGAGGTGGGAAGACCGACCCTGCTCTTCTCGTCCTTCTCTTCGTTGGAGAATGAGCGCCACTCCGGGCCTACCTCCTCCATCTTCTCCTTCAGGACGAAGCCGCAGTTGCTGCAGAACAGCTCTCCACCCGAGGAGTCTATTATCATAGGGCTGTGGGCACACCTAGGACACTTGTCTAGTGCTTTCTCCAGCTTCATCAGTCTGGAAAAGTTGGGGTTTCGCGACATGTTCTAATACAATCCGGAGAGATTAATCGTGGTTTAATTAGTACATATAAAGCTTTACAAAAGCATAAAAGTAGAGCCAGCACCCGATTATCTCAGGCGCGGGCGGATCATATCGTACCCCGAGGCCGGTGACGGTCGCTAACGGCCGGATCGACCAGGATCAGGGTCGTTCAGGCGATGTTAGAACATAACTATCAGATTTTTTGCAGCTTCTAGCATCTCGAGATCGACGGGGATGTGAGCGGTCCCCCACGAGAACGAGGGCCTGTCCGCACCCACGCGGATAGGCAAAGAGATGAGAAGGGTCGTCAGGCCTGCTTCTTGAGAGCTGCGACCAGGTCGGCGAGCACCCTCTTCGCGTCTCCGAAGACCATCATCGTGTTGGGGAGATAGAACAGCTCGTTCTCGGCGCCGGAGAACCCTGGGCTCATGGAGCGCTTGATGAACACGACTGTCTTGGCCTTGTCGACGTTCATGATGGGCATGCCGAAGAGAGGCGAGTCCGGCCTGGTCCTCGCCGCCGGGTTCGTGACATCGTTGGCCCCCACGACTATCGCCACGTCGGTCTCGGGGAACAGCGGGTTGACGCGGTCCATCTCCCAGAGCTGGTCGTACGGGACCTGCGCCTCAGCCAGGAGGACGTTCATGTGCCCGGGCATCCTGCCCGCGACCGGGTGGATCCCGTACTTCACGTCGATTCCCTTGGCCTGAAGCATGTCTGCCACCTCCTTGACGACGTGCTGGGCCTGGGCGACTGCCATACCATAGCCTGGGACGAAGACGACCGACCTCGCGTTCTGCAGGATCGTGGCGACATCGTCGACGGTATAGGCCTGCGCGGTGCGTCCTCCGGCGATCCCAGGACCGGTCGAGGCGGCTACCGTAACCGCACCCACCCCGCCGAAGAGCACGTTCGTGAAGGACCGGTTCATGGCCTTGCTCATGATCATCGCCAGGATGAACCCCGACGACCCATCGAGAGCTCCCGCCACTATCAGGACCTGATTGTTCAGGACAAAGCCGAGCGCGGCCGCGGACATTCCTGCGTACGAGTTCAGGATCGCGATCACCGTGGGCATGTCGGCCCCGCCGATCGCCATCACGAGCAGGAACCCGAAGAGGATGGCGAAACCAGCCATGAAGGGCAGGATGAACGACTGCGTCGGGTTCGCCACCAGGTAGACCGCGAGGGCGACCGCTATGCCGAGCATCGTCAGGCTCACGAAGTTCCGGCCGCCGTAGACGAACGGCTTACCAGGGATCAGCCCCTGGAGCTTTGCGAATGCTATGCAGCTGCCCATGAATGTGAGGTATCCCAAGATCATCTCTGCACAGAGGACCGTGAGCGTGTAGGAGTCTATGTTGGGCAGCCTCTGGTAGTACTCGGCGGTCCCGATGAGCGCAACGGCGAGCGACCCGAACGCGTGGGAGGCGGCGGTCCTCTGGGGGACGGCTGTCATCGGCACCTTGAGGGCGATCGGCGTCCCGATTATCGCCCCGACCACGACTGCGATTATGAGCAGGTCGATCCTCTGGATCTGGTAGGCGAGGAGCGTCCCCGCTATCGCGACCGCCATCCCAGAGGCGGCTATCCAGTTTCCGTACCTGGACGTCTTGACCTCGCTCAGCCACTTGAGCGAGATGACGAAGAAGACGATGGCGACCACATACAGGTACTCGACGATGGAGTCGTTCATTTGCTCGCTTTCCTCTGCTTGAACAGCCTCAGTATGCGCTCCGTGATCGCGAACCCACTGACGATGTTGGTGAAGACCAGTGCGATCGCCACCGTCACCAGTATGAGGACCAAGTCGTCCTTCGGGTCAGAGAGGACGATCAGCGCGGCGACGATTGAGACCGAAGAGATAGCGTTGGTGAGCGCCATCAGAGGGGTGTGGAGGAGACGGGAGACGTGTCGGACGAGCTCGAGCCCGAGGAAGGTGGCTAGGAGGAATATTATCAGGTTGACCTGCAGGTCGGTCGATGCTAACGTCACTTCGCCGGCGCCCCCTCGATCGCTGCCTTGGTCGCCGGATGCACTATCTCGCCTTTGTTGATCACGAGGGGCCCGCGGACCAGGTCGTCCTTCGTGTCGATGTTCAGGTTGCCGTCCTTCAGCATCACTGAGAGGAACGAGGTGATGTTCCGCGAGTAGAGCTGGCTCGCCTGGGGGGCCATCGTCGAGGGCAGGTTCAGCGGTCCGATTATCGTCACGCCGTACTTGACCACGGACTTACCAGGCTCGGTGAGCGCGCAGTTGCCTCCCTGCTCGGACGCTATGTCCACGACCACCGAGCC
>JAPCJS010000091.1 GCA_027886825.1 Nitrososphaerota archaeon | reverse complement strand
GGAGGAGCTGACCGGAGTACGCTACACACCAGCGCTGACGGCCTCATAGTGGAAGGCTCTCGGTAAGACGGCACCGATCGGCATCGCGCCTGCGATCGCCAACGCCGCATTCCACGAGACGGCACGCGGTGCAAAAACTACCGATTCGCATCGAAAACTCACTGGAGACAGGAGATGCGAGACTGCTACAACGCCCGAAGGCGCCAATGTCAGGTTCTCCTCAGTTGATCGAGCTCACCAAGAATTTTACTGTGCGTCTTGTTTCCCACAACTCTTCCCCCTCCCTTCAAAAGTAGGGTGCGCCTCAGGACTATGTCGCCCCCATCTTGTGCTTGAATCTCGAGAATGGCCCCCTCTTCTATTCTGAGTTTTTCCCTTATGCTCGAGGGTATGGCCACCCGGCCTTTTCGATTGACTCGCACATAGGAAGGCTCTTTCATGGGTCATACCATCTGATAGTTTCACTTAAGTCATGAGATTAACACAGTCAGCCCGGCGACCACTAAGGATCGTCCGGTTGATGCCTTAGCTGTTCGGTATGCCTGCGGCTGCTATCTGCGTCCTTCGGCTACTTCCAAAGTAGCCCAATCACGAACAAGACCATTCCTATCACGAGCACTCCAACGAGACCTGCTGAGAATCCTCTTGAAATAAGCAGGATGGCGCATCAGACCGTGACGATAACCGAAAACGGATTGGAGAGCTGTCGAACACTGCTCCGGAGGATTCAGAGATTGGGCGTGTAGATTCCAGGAATGGCTGCAGCGAGCGCGATTCCAAGAGTCTCCTCCTTTCGAGTGACTCATTCGCGAGATCGAGGAGGAGGCTGATTTTTTGCAACAGGCTTTCTCAGCATGGGCTGGGACCTTTGGTCCTGCTCAAATTCAGAGATCTCGCGCTCCAGCGTCATGGCCTTGTTCCTGAGGTCGGGATCAACGAAGAGCAGGCAGACCGACTTCGCAGCCGCGTAGATTGCATAATCGATAGGGTTCACTCCCTCCGGGATGTCCGAGAACGCCGACATCCTGTTCATTATCCCTCCCTGGATCTCGAGGTAGGTCTTGAACGCCTTCTCCAGTCTCTCGTCGTGTGGTCTCAGGTCGAGAAACTGCCTGGGGAGGAAGTTAGTGGCCGTGGCGCGGTAGATCTTCTTCTGCAGGTTCTGTACCTTGTCAACCCGCGCGACCTCGACCACCTTCGCCTCGACGAGTTTCTGGATCCTCCTCCAGGTCTTTATGGGAGGGATGTTCAGCTTTCTCGACAGTTCGGCGATCGAGTACTCAGAGAAGACGAGCTCTCTTACAATCCTCTGGTTCAGCCTGTCGACGAGGAGCTCGGACGCCTCGTCGTCCACGACCATGACGGTTTTCATCGGATGAAAACGTGTTCTCCGTGAATAAATACGGCTTCCGCCGATGGAAGTTAGACGATGTCAGCCAGGAATGTGACGGGGCATCCAATCGGAGCCGGAACCGATCTCTCTGGAGTGAGGCGAAGTTGCATACCCTAGAGCTCGCCGGGGTGAGCTCGGGATACGAGGGAAAGACGGTCCTCCACGACATCACGTTCAAGGCGCAAGAGTCAGCGATCTACGTCGTCCTGGGGCCCAACGGCGCAGGAAAGACCACCCTCTTCCGTACCATTGCGGGCATACTGGAGCCCTACTCCGGAGAGGTGCTCTTCGACGGCGAGAACCTGACCCGGTCGAAGGAAGCAAGGAAGAGGATAAACTACCTCTCGCACTACAACGCCATCCCCGAGGAGATGACGGTACGCGGGGCCCTCGACTTTTACGCCAGGATCGAGGGTGGCAGCGCGGACGAGGTCATCTCCCTCCTGAGCCTCGAGGAGCTGAAGGACAAGAAGGTCTCGGACCTCTCCCAGGGGCAGAAGAAGAGGGTCTCCATCGCAAAGGTCTTCCTGAGGGAGAGGGAGCTGTACCTGCTCGACGAGCCAACGTCCAACCTCGACCCGGCCGTCTCGAAGGAGATACGCGACATCCTGCTCCGGCTCTCGAAGGACAGGATCGTCCTCTATTCCTCGCACAACCTCTACGAGGCAAGAGACGTGGGCACGAACCTGATCCTGGTACGGGACGGTTCGATAGGCTATTTCGACAAGATCTCCAACATAAGGTCGAAGAAGTACCAGGTCGGGATAAGGACGAGCACGGACATCTCGAAGATGATCGATGCCAGACTGGGCGAAGGCGGCTACTACATCCTGACCGTCTCCACTCCCGAGGAGGCGGGCCTCGCTCTCAGGAAGCTCGTCGAGAACGGCGTCCTCGTGACCGAGATGCGCCAGCTCGACAACCCTCTCCAGGAACTGTTCGAGGACAACTATGGAGGCATCACCGCAAAGAAGAAGGAAGAAGAAGGGAAGGTCGAAGAGAAGAGATGAGCGGCGGCCAGGGCACGATCATAGCGAAGAGGAGCGTCTCGCTCTCCAAGACCTACCCCGCCATCGGAGTCTTCCTGGCCCTGCTCGGCCTTGTGATCTCGAGCTCGTCCGGGCTCATCGGCAATATCCCGACGACCACGATACCGGTCAATGCCACGGGCACGGGCGGCCTGGACCTTGCGAGGGCACTTCCGCTGGTCTCGGTCGCGCTGCAGGTCTTCGCCGCCATCATCTTCGCGACCCCGGTCCTCCTTCTCTACGTCTACGACAAGAACAACGGAACCCTCGAGTACTTCCTGTCGCTCGGCATGAACCAGGGAGAAATCTACAGGCAGTATCTCAAGGCCGCACTGATACTCGCTTCAGTCCTCGCAGTCTTCGACGTCGTCATCGATGTGGCCGCGGGGTTGATACAGGGCACGAGCGGGCTGATGCTGCTGGAGGTGTCCGGGCTCGTCGTGGCGATAGCCCTCCCGGCCGTCTCGTTCGGCACCCTCGTCATGATATCGTTCAGCTCGCTCCAGAAGCAGAGGGTGGGGTCGAACCAGCCGCTCGGGATGGCGATCGGGATCTTCATCGTCCTGCCGGCGTATCTGGGCCCTCTCGTCGCACCTTCGCTCGGCCTCGAGATCGATCTTCTTCTTGCGGGGTTGATCGTCGTCCTTTCCCTCTTGATGTACCTCTCCGCGAGCCGGCTGATCAGCAGGGAGAAGCTGCTTCCCTAGATAATCGAGGTTCTCCCGATAGTTCATCTTACCGTCTGTCCTCCTTATAGGCAGCCCGAGAATCCAAGGAGATGGTCTTGAGTCCGGGCGAAGCTGGGGAGACGGAAGGGCAGAAGCCAGGGCCGGGAAGGAAGGCAACCCCTGAGATAAAGGGAAACACGCTGCGAGTGTACCTCTTCCTCCTCAGGCGGGATCCAAGCGAGCTGAGGGAGGTCCAGCGTGGCCTCGGGCTCTCGACACCATCGTTGGCGTCCTATCACCTTGAGAAGCTAATCGCGGCGGGATACGCCTCCCAGAACGAACGGGGTCAGTACAGCGCTGTGAGGGAGGCCTCGGGGGAGATTTTGGAGGGGTTCTCCAGGATCGGCGTGCTACTGGTCCCCCAGCTTCTCTTTTTCGCCGTACTCTTCACACCGGTCGTGGGCTACTTCGCCATGATGTCTCTATACTCCTCGGCCTACGTGCCGTTCCTCGCCGTCTCCTCTCTCTGCCTCGTCGCCGTGATCTGGTATCAGACCGTGCGAGTCTGGCGCAGGCTGTCCAGCGCAAGGTGAGCACATCCAGGCCGCTTTCAAGGGTCTTGAACGCCCTTTCAGGGGTGTAGGACTATCTGGGTCGCCGGACAAGGCAATCCCAGAGAAAGAATGTCTCTCACAAGAAAGACTGCGACGTACGCCGGATCTGCGATGATCATGGCTATTGTCGTGATACTGGCAGCGAATATCTACGTGGGCACCGGGAGCTCCCCGACATCGAGCACGAGCCAGGGTTCGAATTCCACCACCACACAGACCCCGGCATCAAGTTCTTCACAAGCATCGCTACAAACCTCTAGTCCGCAATCCTCCAGCACAGCTGCACCATCATCGAACAGCCTCGTCCTGTTGCAGCTGACAGACCCACCAAAGGTCCCCCTCGGCACGACATCCCTGAATCTCAGCTACTCGACGATCAGCCTGCTCGTCAGTGAACCAGCCAAGAACGGCCAAGTGACGACAACTGCGGTTTCAGTCAAGCCGGCGGGTGGCTCGGCGACGGTTGATCTCCTGAAGCTGCAGAACGTATCCCAGACCATAGCTTCGGCGGCACTCCCAACCGGTTCGACGATCTACTCGGCGACCTTCACTGTCTCCGGCATCTCCATTGAGATAAACGGGAGTTCGAACGCCGTCACGCTCGCAACGGGCGGGAGCAGCTTCGTGGTCACGCTGGTGAGCGGCACCGTGCTGAACGGGACAAACGCCGTTCTGTTTGATCTAACCCCCACCGTGGTCGACACGCCCGCGGGCTATCAGATGATCCCGACTTCGGTGGGCATCATGAAGCCCCAGTCAGAGGTCTGCCAAGGAAGCGAGAACCCCGGGTGGACGTGCCCGGTGACAGACAACGACCAGAAGAACCTCACAAAAGTACAAGGCCAGCTCACCGCCAGCCTTGTGGCACTCACCGTCTCCGGCAACAAGACGACCTTCACGGTCCAGGTCGTGAATTCGGGCAACACTTCCGTCCGCCTGGATCAGATCGGCATTCAGGGCAACCTGACCGTGCAGTCCAACGGATGCGCGACCACCACGACTAGGAGCACCGCATCCACAACGACCACCACGAACACGACCTCCAAGAGCAAAGGCGGGGATTCAAACGGCCGAGGGCAACGAGATGACTCAGGCGACCGAGGGCACGGAGACAACTTCGGGAACCCCGGTTGCTGGAACCCAGGCCAATGGGGCCAGAATCAGCTGCTCTTCACACCCGTGAACCTCGCATCCACCAGCTCATCCACCTCCAGCTCTACGACAGCCACATCCTCCTCAGCGCCGACTTCGTCTACGGGTTGCACGACGGGTCAGATGGCGCTATCGAACAGACTCGGTTCCTACGACGACCAGTCTCCGCTGGCACTGAGCCCAGGCAAGTGCATCATCCTCACCTTCACCGGGACCATAGTCTTCGGCCACACCCAGCTGATACTCGTCCCCTCGACCGCTGCGGGCCAGGTATACTACCTCAACGTGGTGGCGTCCAACGACGCTCAGGCCAGCCTCAGCTGCACTCTCCCGCTCAGCTCGACCAGCTGTACGTCTATCGTCGCCAAAGACGGATGGTGAGTCGGCTGTATCTGAGGGCGGGAAGATCCTCGAGGCCTACAAGGCGGACGGACAGGAGTTCTTCGACCCCGGAGAGCCCGTCTGGGTCGTCAAGGACACCCGGAAGGATTGAGCGACCGGTGTAAGCTCTCAAAACCTACTCTGGAGAGATCTCGGAGAAGACGGTGCTCATATCCAGGCCGAACTTCTCGGCTGGTCGCGGGGTCGTTCCGCGGCCCACAGACCCGTCCTCCGTTTCGAAGACCGCGCTCCTGTCTGCGGAGGGATTTCCGAATGAGAAGATAGCGAATGAGGGCGCCGCCCTAGGCGCCCGCCGCGACCCTCGTGAGGAACTTCTTCACCTTGGGGTTCATCCTCCTGCTGAATTGGTCCTTCTTGACCCTCCGCATAGTCTTCTCTATGTCGACGCCGAGGAAGCCCGCCATGGTCTCGCCGAGTATCTTCCTCTTCACCTCTTCGCTCAGCGGTTCGATCCTGTAGCCCTTCTCCCAGGCCTTCGGGATCTGCCAGTTCCAGAACGACTCTATGGACTCCTGGGCGAGGGGCGAGACGATCTGGTCGGTCCCCCAGGTCATCTTCGTGGCCGGCGCCATCGTCAGGAACTTCTTCATCATGTCCTCGAACCAGAGAGGCTGCAGCGCGCAGGCCGTGTTGATGGGTACGCCGAGGTCGACGTACATGTTGTCGTAGAGCGCGCACAGACCGGCGATCTTCTCGACCTCGGGATAGGCCATGTGGTAGCAGTGGAAGGTGATCTCCGGGAAGTTCTGGGCTGCGTCCTCCATGTCGTCCGGGTCGAGGTACCTCAGCACCCCCTTGTGGGGCCCCGCCGTGGCGCCTATCCCCTTGTGGATCGCGATCATCTTGATTCCGAGCTCGGCGGCCTTCTCAAAGACGGGATACGCATACTTCGGGTCGCTGCAGAGCCACCCGGTGGTCGACCCGTGCGGGTCGATGGGGTAGAGCTTGAACGCCTTCGCCCCGAGTTCGTTCACCTGATGCTCCATCTGCTCGAGCGCCTTCTCTCCGTCCAGAGGGTTGACATAGCCGTAGAGGATCACCCTGTCCGGGAACTTCTTGGCGAGCTTGGCGTGGTCCTCGACGTCGCCGACCATGCTCCCCCCGAATAGGTCTCTGAGCCCGAGCGCGTTAAGGCCGGCGACCGTGGTCGCGCTCTGGGTGAACACGAGCTCCATGAACTCCTCAGCCGTCTGCTTCCCCATGCTAACCTTGGTGCCGGCCCACCTCGTCCTGAACTGCTTGACGAACCTGACGAACTGCTGACCGCCCCAGGATGCCTGTCCGAGCTCGAAGTTGAAGTAGTGGCACTGGTCGTCCAACACGAAGAGAGGTTTCTTCACGGGCCCTCATCGAGCGGCCGACCAATATATTTCCTACTTCTCCTATCTGGGGAAGTAGGGCCTGGAGACCGGATACTCCCGTTTCGATGTCTTTACGTCGACCACCGCTGGCGCCCCCGACCTCAAAGACCCGCGGAGCGCTTCGTCCAGCTCCGATGCCCTCTCGACCGTGATCCCCCTGAGGCCGAACCCCTCGGCCACCTTGGCAAAGTCCACGTCGGTGAAGTCAGTGGTCTTGATCCAGCCCCGATTCCTCTCCACCTGGTCCTTGTAGTTGCTCCTTGATTGTGCGAAGCTGGAGTTGTTGTTGACCACCACCACGAAGGGCGCGATCTCATGGGAGTATCGCTTGAGCGTCTCCAGTTCGCCCAGGTTGTAGGCGAACCCCCCGTCCCCTATCAAGTTGACGACGCGCTGGCCCTTTCCCGCTCCGAAGGCCGCCCCGATGGCTTCACCGAAGCTGGAGCCCAGGGTTCCCCCACAGGGGATGTATACCCTCCCCGTCCCCTTGAGCCTCAGCATCTGCGCGGTCCAGCAGAGCATGTGGCCCGTGTCACTCACGACGATGTCCCTCGCCCTGAGCAGGTCCGAGACGCTCTGGACAAGGCGCTGCGGTCTTATCGGTGTGCTGTTCGATTCCGTCTGGTCCTTCAGCGAAGAGTAATAGCCCTCGAGCATTGTCGATATGTTCCGGAGCCTCTCCGTATCGGGTCTCTTCAGCGCCATGGTATGCAGCACAGCGATGATCTCGACCAGAGTGGCCCGTAGGTCGCCGACGAGGGGGATGTCCGCCTGGTAGTTCCGGTTGATCACTGTCGGGTCGATGTCGAGGTGGATTATCTTGGACGCGCCGGGCTGCGGTGCCGTGAGGCCGTCGGTGGTGTGTGGGTCGGCCCGTGTCCCCAGAAAGAAGACCACGTCAGCCTTTCTCATGATGTCGTTCGTCAGCTGGATCCCGTAGGATCCAGTGACCCCGAAGAAGAGCGGGTCATCCTCGGGGAACGCACCCCTCCCCTTCAGGTTCGTGGCCACAGGAATCGAGAGAAGAGCAGCCAGCTCCCGTACCTCCGGGTAAGCCTGGGAAAGATGGACTCCGGAGCCGCAGAGCATCACCGGCCTCTCCGCCCTGGCAAGGAGCCTCGCGGCCTCGACCACCCTGCGCCGCTCAGCGGTCGGTCTCGAGGACGGGACCGAGAACGGGTGCCTCTCGCGATAGACCTTCGGCGAATCCAGACGCTGCCCGGGCATGTTGCTCTTTATGCTCGCGTGGGTGGGCCCGGGGCAACCGGCCACCGCCGTCTGAACGGCGTTCCTGAGGTACTCGGAAAGCCTCGAGACGTCAGCGATGTCCACATTGTACTTGCAGGTGGACTCGAAGTAGGGCATCTCGTAGCAGTCCTGGTAGAGCCACCTGTCCTTGACGCTGAGCGGGAACGAACCAGTGAGAGCGACGACCGGGGTGTGGTTGTATGCTGCTTCGTAGAGCATCGACCCGAGGATCGCGGCAGCGGCGCCGTGCTGGCTGTAGCAGACCGAAGGGGTGTTCGTGAGCCGCGAGTATCCTTCTGCGGCGGTGCACGCCCCCTTCTCGTTCCTGCAGAGCACCATCTTGATCCCCTCGGCCTCGATGGCGTCATAGAAGGAGAACGGCATACCGCCGGTCACGTAGAAGAAGTAACGTATCCCCTGCGAAGCGAGTGTCTTGGCTATGACCTGGCCACCAGTGAGCTTCATTCCCTGCTGCCGAGCGCCCGCGGCGTTATTATCCATTGGTACCCGGGCGGTCCGTGATTGGCGGCTAGGTCGCAGCCCTTGCGACCGCGATATACCTCTCGACGTTCTCCTCGAACGGGCGTGGATGGTGCCCCAGCTCACTCCGGGCCCTCGAGGTGTCGAAGGGGCCGAGCTGTGGGAAGAGGGCCCTATCTGATGCCCCCTCGAAGGAGATGCTGGCACCGGGCACTTCCTTCCTCACGACTCGCGCAAAATCTCCCATCGTGTGCAGTTCCCCCGAGCTCACCAGGTAAGCGTGATGGGTGAGGCCGTCTCTCAGGGCTGCGCCCGCGATGGTCTCTGCCGCATCCTCCACATAGACATAGTCCATAAGGTCGAGACCGGTGCCCCTTATCACGACCGGCCTCCCCGCGAGCGGATACTCCACGATCTTCTGGACCTGCTCCACCCTGTTCCCAGAGAGTTCCTTCTTGGAAACGATGTTGCAATAGCCGTAGCACGCGGACATCCTCACCGAGACGAACTGCAATCCGTACATCTGGTCGTAGCTCATGCCGAGCTTCTCCCCGAATAGCTTCGTTGCCCCGTAAACCGTGGTGGGGTCGCAGGGGAACTCCTCGTCGATCCCCTTGTCCGAGCTCGCCAACGGCCCATATACCTGTACCGAGCTTGAGAAGACGACCCTCTTCGTCCCGGCCAACCTGGCGGCCTCGAGTACGTTTGCGATCCCCCCGCAGTTGACCATCGTCGCGAGGTGGGGCGATCTCTGTGCCAGAGACGATACCAGCCCTGCAAGATGGATGATGCGATCGACGCTCCTCTCCTCCATCACCCCGACCATCTTGTTCATGTCACCGATGTCGGCTTCTATCATCTCGAGCTCCCCTTGGACGCGCAATGGCCGCGAGAGCGTGGTGTTCGAAAGACAGACCACCTCCTCCCTTGTCTTCAATAGTGACTCGAGGACGTAGCACCCGAGGAAACCCGTACCGCCGGTGACCAGGGTGGGCATATGGCGGTCCAGCTATTCTCGACAGCTCAGACTCTCCGGATTTCGGCGGCGGCCTTGCGTACCGCATCCATTCCGGCCTCGAAATGACCCGGAAAGTTCCAGAATCCGTGCAGCATCCGAGCGTAGTTGAGGGCTCTCACGCGAACTCCGGCCTTGCGTAGCTTGTCCGTGTACTCCTCCTCCTGTTCCCGGAACTCGTCGAGGTCAGCGGTGATCATCATGGCAGGAGGGAGACCCCTCAGGTCGCCGAGGAGAGGTGACACGATGGGGTTCTTCGCCTCACGGACGTCGCTGAGATACGT
>JAPCJS010000185.1 GCA_027886825.1 Nitrososphaerota archaeon | reverse complement strand
CGTACCGATCGGGGTGTTCGCTACCCTCTGGTCACACTACAAGCTGCACGAGGTGAGCCATCCGCTGAGGAAGCAGAAGATCGATATCATCGGGAACATAACCTTCGCGGGAGGGCTCTCGTCGATCCTCATCGGGATCACCCTGAACATCATCGCAGGACTGGACGCGCCGACGACCTACCTCCTGATCGGGGTGGGGACGGTCCTCCTGGTCGCGTTCTTCATCACAGAGTCAAGGGTCGAGATGCCGATGCTGAGCCTCTCGCTCTTCCGGGTCAGAGAATTCGCCGCAGGTAACTTGGCCATAGTCCTGAATTCCCTTGCGAGGGGTGCCGTCACGCTCGTCCTTGTCTTCTATCTGCAAGGTCCCTCGATGCAGCTGAACGCCTTCACCGCGGGTGTCTTTCTGATCCCGACCTCGGCCTCCCTCGCTTTCTTCGGCCCGATTAGCGGCTATCTCTCGGACCGATACGGGGCCCGCCTCCTCGCTACGATAGGCCTGATTGTCTCTTCAGTGGGGTTCATTCTTCTCTCGACGATTGGGCCAAAGGTGACCTTTCCCGAGCTGGCGATCCCGCTGATATTCGTCGGGAGCGGAATGGGGATCTTCGCCGCACCCAACAGGGCCTCGATAATGAACTCCGTTCCTTCGGAGGATAGGGGCATCGCTTCAGGGATCAGCGTGACGTTCTTCAACGTGGGCGCCACTGTGAGCCTAGCCTTCGCCTTCCTCCTCATGGCGACGGTCACGCCGAGGAGCACGCTCGTGGCGATCTTCCTGGGGATCAGCGGATCGGGGACGCCCACGACGATCTCCAGCTTCATCAGCTCGATCCATCTCGTCTTCCTTGTCTCCACTATCTTCCTTCTCGTAGCCATCGTGCCCTCGGTCATGAGAGGCAGCCGGCCACGGCCCGTGCTCGGACCGCCTGAAGAGGGATAGCAGGGAGCGCCAGAGTCGTGTCCAATTCGCGGGAGATGCCTGGGACATTGCTTCCACCCGCTGTACGGGTGCTCACTTTCTGAGTGAGTGAGTGAGTGAGTGAGTGAGTGAGTGAGTGAGTCAGTGAGTGAGTGAGTCAGTGAGTGAGTGAGTCGGATCCCCCTCATCGATTCATGAGCGGCCCAATCCGACGAGGTGACTGTTGGCTTTCTTTCACCAACGATCTTGACTGGTAAGCATCCACGGATTACAGGTGGGAACCGCGAGGCTGGTTTCGAGGTACTTCATCGATCGCCGGTCTGATTTTTCAGCTCTCAGGCGACCTACCAAGTCCATCCGGACGGTTCTGGAGCGGGCTCCAGAACCGACGGCCAGGTTATCATGGGAGCCAGATATCCGAGCACTTTCCCTGAGGACAGAACCGTAACCCCTTAAGTAAGTATGAGTTGGTCCCACTATCCATGGCTACAAATCAAGAGCCTGAACCGCAGCGGAGCCTGAAGCGGATAACGTGGCAGTATGAGAACTGCCTTGCATGCGTCTGGTTCAAACCGAACGACCCGTTGAACGCGGACCTGTTCGAGAGAGGGACGTGCCTCCACTCGAAGCTGAAGGAGTTCGACCTCGTCGTCTCTGGCCGAGACTGGTGCAACCTCTTCACAGAAATCAGACAGGCGCAGATCGACAAGGTGCAGGAAAAGGCTTCGAAGCCTTAGACCGGAGCTACTCTTTGGGGGCGAACAGGGCTAGACGAGCTACGGCGCCATCGCTGTCCGGATGGCCGACGCGGTCGCCTGCATCTCGGCCTCGTCTAACTTCAACCTGTTCATCGTCTTTCCCTTGTGCTCCATCATCACGGGGATCACGTGGACGTGGACGTGCGCCACCGCCTGGTTCGCAGCTTCTCCGTTGTTCTGTACGAACCGAAAGCCCTCCGCCCCCGTCGCCTCGACCACGGCCTTCGATACCTTCGAGGCGGCCAGGAACAGGCCTCCTATCTCGTCTTCCTTCATGTCCCAGATCGTCTCACCGTGCTCCTTGGGGCAGACCAGGGTGTGACCCTTGGAGAAGGGGTTGATGTCCAGGAACGCAAGGTAGTGCGCGTCCTCGTAGACCTTGTTGGAGGGCAGATCGCCCCTGACTATCTTACAGAAGATGCATCTGTCTGGACCGACGCTCGCTGAATTGAATAGGCGCTTCATCTATGCGTTCAAGCCTGACTCGCACGGCCGAGACGGAGTTCTAAACATTTCCATGCCCCTCGTGCTTTCGCGTCCGGTGATGAACCTTGGGTGCCAGTCTGGTGCATCGCGCTCCCTGCAACCAATAAATCCAGCTCCGTCTGCAGAGGCTACATTGCCTGATATCGGCGGGATAGAGCGAGTGAAGCGTTTCGTCGCCCAGAAGGGACTGGACACAGCGATCCAGGAGCTCGACAGTACCACACGAAGTTCTGCGCTCGCGGCCCAGGCTCTGGGTTGTTCTGTGGCCGAGATCGCAAAGTCCGTCGTTTTCTGCGGCGAACAGACCGTGGTGGTCGTGATCTCAGGGGACAGGCGTGTCGACGCGGGTAAGCTCAGCAAGCTGGTCGGGAGTCCGCTCGTGGTAGCATCGCCTGACGAGGTTAGGATGAAGACGGGCTATGTGATCGGGGGCGTTCCCCCGTTCCCGCACAACGACCGAGTGCTCGTATTCGCGGACTCCTCGCTCGCGAGGTTCGATCAGGTCTGGACCGCCTCGGGTGCCCAAAACGCAGTCATGAAGATCTCGACCCGAGCTCTCACCGCGACGATAGGGCGTCCCGTCCAGGATTTGGCGCAGCAGTGAATGGCTAGCGCCATCTCGCGTAGGCGGGATGTCCCTCTTTCACCGCGATGAACGTACCCCTGAAGGTCGCCCGCAGCTTGGCGTCCGCTTCGAGCGTCGCCTCGACCACGACTCTCTCGCCCGCCAGCTCCACGACCCTGGCCCTTAGGTGCAGGGGCGCATCCATCGGGGTCGGTCTGAGCATCTTGATCGTAAAGTCCGCTGTGACCGTCGGCGGTGGTAGCTCGGTCCTGTCCCGCTCCATCAGCGAGTGGACCGCGGTCCAATTGCTGTGGCAGTCCAGGATCGTCCCCGTGATCCCTCCGTTGAGGATCCCGTCGAACGCGTGGTGGTAGGGCTGCGGCATCCAGTCGCAGACTAGCTCTCCCCCTTCGACCCGGCTCTTGATTCTAAGTCCCCGGTCGTTGGCCGGTCCGCAACCGAAGCAGACGCTCTGGGGCGCGTACCTGTCCTGCAGGCTCATCTCGGGCATGACCTGTGGGCGTCCCCTGCAGATAAATCGATTGCGTCAGCTCGAGGATGACGACGTCGTCGTCGAGGATGTGGAGTTCAGTCTGACGGTGCCGACCCACGTAACGGTCTGCTGGAGACTGTCGGTCACCGAGATGGTGTAGGTGCATCCGATGCCCAGGGCCTGACCAGTCGGTCCGAACTGCAAGTAGTTCTGCTTCTTCTGGCCGTCATAATTGATCAAGATCCTGGTGTAGCCCTGGACCTCTCCTGTATTGTTCGTGCTGGGATTCACGCAGAGGCGGCTCGCGGAGGCCGAACCTATGGTGGTCCCCTGAGCCAGGGAAAAGTACATCGAGATGCTGCTGGCGTTGGTGTTGACCTGTGTGAGCCTGTGGATCTCGAGAGTCACGCCCGCCGAAGGTGCTCCCCAGTAGACCTTTCCGGTCTCCGGCGTCAGGGTTTGGTTGGTGTTAGTCCCGAAGTAGTTCCCCAGGATCAATATCACGAGGGCGAGGGCGATGAACTGGCCGGCGACGATCGCTATCTCTCCCTTCTCCAAGACCTTGCCCCCGTTTGCGCGCACCGCCGATGACTGCTGATAAGTTTAGCGCTCGGACTTCTACTTGAGCGCTGACTCAAGCTCGGCGACCAGCCTGTGGTTGATCTCCGGGGTGCCGACCGTGCACCTGAGACAGTTCTCCACCCCCGGTACCTTGCTCAGATTCCTCAGGACGAGCCCCAACCTCATGAGCTTGCCGTGGACCGTGTCAGCGCCTCCGTTCAACACCCTGAAGAGCACAAAGTTGGTCTCGCTGGGGTAAACCTCGATGCCCCTGATCTCCCTGAGCCGTCTGAGCAGTCTCCCACGCTCCTCTACGGTCGAATTCACGTTCCTCTCCATCTCGTCTCTGTGCGCGAGCGCCGACTGCGCGAGGAAGAGCGAGATCACCGAGAGGCTATTCGGCGGCCTGACCACGTTCAGCTTCCTTACCGTCTCCTCCTTGGCCACGAGATAGCCGATCCTGACGCCCGCCATCGAGAAGGCCTTGGAGAGGGTCCTGCAGACTATGACGTTCTCCAGCCTGTCCGAAAGGTCGATCGCTGACTTTTGGCAGAACTCAAAGTACGCTTCGTCGATCGCGACGGCGACCCCCGACTGCTCGGCGAGCCTCTCGACATCCGCGATCGGGGTGTACTCGCCCGTCGGGTTGTTTGGGTTGCAGAGGAAGATGACCCTGGTCTTCGGGTTGACCGAGGCGAGGATCTTCTCTACGTCGAGGCTAAAGTCCCTTCTCCGGGGGACGTTCATGACCCCCGCGCCCATGATGCTTGACGAGATCCGATACATGGAGTATGTTGGCGTGGGGATTATGACCTCATCTCCCGGTTCGAGAAAGACCTTCGTGATGATGT
>JAPCJS010000195.1 GCA_027886825.1 Nitrososphaerota archaeon | reverse complement strand
CCATCCTCGCGAGCTGCCCGAGCGCATTGAACGTGTCGCCGCGCAGCCCCCATCCCTTCACGGTGTCGGCGAGGCCCGCCAGCGTGTAGACGGCGATGTCGATGTCGGGCGCTATGTACAGGCCGTGTCGCCAGAAGTTGTCGCCCACGTTCGAGATGATCGTGAACTGGCCGACCTCTTCCTTTAGGCCCCTCAGCAGCTTTGCGGACCCAGTCCCGCCGGCGAGCACTGTCAGCTTCAACTCAGATCACTCACTCACTCGCTCACTTGAAGAGGTCCGTCCTTCTCTCCCGGATGATGCTGCGCACGCCGGCGTCACTCCGCTTGTAACTGAGGCCCCGGACCACGGCGGCCGGCGTAAGGGAGTGCTTGCGCATCACGAGCTCCGAGGCGGACGCTATCTCGTCTACTATCGCGGGCTGCGTCACCCTCAGGGTGTGGCCGTAGGGGTCGGTCGTCCCCACCAGGTCTTCGAGAGGGGCGAGACCCGAACAGCCTATGGCGACGTCGATCTGTCCGTCGCGCCAGGGCCTCCCGAACGTGTCCGTGATCACAACGGCCAGCCTCTTCCCGGTCGCGGCTTCGAGCTTCCTCCTGATCCTCCTCGCGCTCCTGTCGGGGTCCTCCGGCAGGAGAGTGAGATACCCTTCCTCGACGTTGGACTGGTCGATCCCAGCGTTGGCACAGACGAACCCGTGCCTCGTCTCCATTATCAGGACGCCGTGGCCCTTGCGGACGATCCTCTTGGACTCCTGCAGAATAACCTGGACCGTCCTCGGGTCCTTGCCGAGCTCCTCTGCCAGGAGTCTCGCCTTCTTGCGGGGACGTACGTCCTCTATCTTCACTATCCTTCCTTCCGCCTTTGAGACCACCTTCTGTGTTATCACGACAACATCGGAGTCCTGCAATGCGATGCCGCTCTCTTCGAGCGAGCGCGTGAGGAGCTCAAGCAGGTCGTCGCCTGGCTTCACACGGGGGATTCCGCGGAGCGGAAAGACCTGCACTATGCCGTCCATTTCGAGCACCAGGGCCATGAGAAGGATGTTTAAGAAATCTTGGGCTGGGCGTTCGTGACAGATCTGTGGCCTTCACATGGGCCAAAGTTTTAATCGGGGCCCGATTGGTTTTTTCTGATGGTATCCAAGGATGAGGTATTGGACGCGCTCAGGTCGGTCACCGACCCCGAGCTACACAAGGACCTCGTCACACTGAACATGGTCAGGGAGATACAGGTGGACGGGGGACGTGTGACCTTCACACTCAACCTCACCACGCCAGCGTGCCCTCTGCGCTCGAAGATAGAGCAGGATGCGAGGAACGCCGTCGCCTCCATCAAGGGCGTAACGACCGTCGAGATGAAGGTCGGGGCCCAGGTCGCCGCGACGCATCCCTTTGGAGAGTCCAGCGTCCTGAAGAACGTCAAGAACATCATAGCGGTGGCTAGTGGCAAGGGTGGGGTCGGCAAGTCTACGGTGGCCGTCAACCTCGCGCTCGCACTTTCTGGGTCCGGGGCAAAGGTGGGTATACTCGACGCAGACATCTACGGACCGAACATCCCCCTAATGATGGGCGTGAACGAGCGGCCTGCCATGAGAGGCGATACTATAATCCCTCTTGTTGCTCACGGCATCAAGGTGGCCTCCCTGGGTTTCTTCTACAAGGACGAGACCGCGCTGGTCTGGAGAGGTCCCATGGTCGCCGGCGCGGTGAAGCAGCTCCTGACTCAGGTCGACTGGGGTGACCTCGACTATCTTATCACTGACCTTCCCCCGGGGACAGGTGATTCGGGGCTTACGCTCGCCCAGACGGTGCCGCTGGGCGGTGTCGTGATAGTCACAACCCCGCAGGAGGCAGCGCTGAACATTGCCACCAAGGC
This sequence comes from Nitrososphaerota archaeon, assembly GCA_027886825.1. Taxonomy (GTDB): domain Archaea; phylum Thermoproteota; class Nitrososphaeria; order Nitrososphaerales; family Gagatemarchaeaceae; genus Gagatemarchaeum. Next base: position 1,976 of record JAPCJS010000195.1, on the reverse strand, counting down.
CGTCGGCATGTTCAGGAAGCTGAACGTCCCTATCCTCGGGATCGTTGAGAACATGAGTTATTTCGTCTGCCCGCACTGCGGCGAAAAATCCTTTATCTTCTCCAGCGGCGGAGGGAGGAAGGCCTCTACTCTTCTCGGCGTGCAGTTTCTCGGCGAGATCCCGCTCTATCCTCGCATCAGGGAGCAGTCCGACATCGGTGTTCCGATCGTGGTGGCCGCGCCCGACTCGCCCGAGAGCCTCGCGTTCAAGGACGTCGCCTTCAGGGTGGCCGGCATGGTTAGCATGGTAGCGTACAACCAGTCCCAGTAGCGATGGTCGAAGAAGAGAGCCTGCACGTCCGAAAGGCAGGAGAGAAGAAGGCCAGGAAGAGGAAACGCAACCCCTACCGCAAGGCATGGGCCTCAGCGAGGTCGGTAGCCTAGGGCTTCTTCCGCGCGAGGTAGATCACGTGAGCCACGTCGCTCATGAATAGATTGAGTGCCGTCTCGACGCCATCTGGCGAGCCGGGCAGGCAGAGTATTAGCTTGCCGCCCGTCAGCCCTGCGGTCGCGCGTGTCAACATCGCGGGCGCCCCTATCCGCGCGTAGCTGATCGACCGGAGGAGCTCGCCAAAGCCTTCGATCTCCTTCTCAAAGTGCGGTCTGATTACGTCGACCGTCATATCACGGGGAGCGACGCCGGTGCCTCCCGTGAAGACGGCCACATCAACGCGGTCGTCCTTCATCACATTCTCGAGCGCCTCGCCGAGCATCTGCTTGTCGTCGGAGATCAGCGTCCTGCCGCGGACCTTGTGCCCTGCGTTCTTGACCAGCCTCTCGGCCGCGTCGCCGGATTCGTCGCGGAACCTCCTCTTTCGCTCCTTCTTGGCGTACCTGCTCGAGCTAACGGTTATGATCTGGAAGCCGAGCTCCTTCGGCGCGGCGTCTCTGTGCGAATCATGAGCCTTCATCGCGTTTCACCTTCTTCAGCACCTGTATATCTTCGATTCTCGTTGATGGATACTGTCCGTTCTCGTCCTTTTCGTAGGCCTTTGTGACGTCCCAGATGTTCAGGAGCGCGATGCTCACCGCCGTCAGCGCCTCCATCTCCACCCCTGTCTTCTCGTGCGCGGTCACGGTCACCCTTACCTCTATCGAGTCCTCGTTGAGCTTCGTCTCCACCTCTGTCCTCTCTATCCTCAGCGGATGACAGAGCGCGAGCATCTCCGGCGTCTTCTTGGCGGCGAGCAGGGCCATCGTCTTGGAGACCGCGAGCGCGTCTCCCTTCTCAAGGCGCCCCTCCCTCACGCGCAGGACCGTCTCCGGCTTCAGTCTGATGCGTCCCCAGGCCGTGGCCTCTCGGAACAAGACGGGCTTGGCCGAGATGTCCGCCTGTCTGATGTCCATGCGGGCGATCAAATGAGAAAAGGCGATTTAGGCTTTCCCGAACACGCCGTCAGGCTGGGCCGATCACCGGGCTCACGACCTTCAGCGAAGCCGTATCGACGAGCCCCCGGTCAATTATCGCGTACTCCGGAGTGGCCGTTATCGACAGGAAGATCATCGACATGAAGGGTGAAGGGAGTCTACAACCAAGGGCCCTTGTCGCATCGTCGAGCCTGCGCTCCATCCCAGCCATCGCCTCGGGTTCGACGTCCGCGACTATGCCTCCGATGGGGAGAGGGATAGAGGCCAGCACGAGCCCCCGTCTCACTGCCACCTGCCCGCCGCCGCTCGCCATCACCTGCCCGGCCGCGTGCTCGATCTCGAGCGCAGAGGAGCCGATGCAGAGAATGTTGTTGTCGTCGGGCGAGACGGAGGAGGCGAGCGCTCCTTCTGATATGCCGAAACCGTTGATGAACGCCACCGCTATGTTCCCAGTCCTCTTGTGCCTCTCGATCGCCGCGACGTACAGCACGTCCTGCGAGGGGTCGGGCCGGACGATCCCATCGTCCAGTTGCAGCTTGACCTCGTGTCTTTTCCTCAGGAAGGGCGCT
>JAPCJS010000103.1 GCA_027886825.1 Nitrososphaerota archaeon | reverse complement strand
TCTACCGAGCATCCCATCGTTATGACCAGGCCCGCGTCGTTGATCATCTCGCTGGTCAGCATTCTTGGGACGTTTGACGAAAGGTCGATCCCCTTCTCCTTCATCGCCTCGACCACGGTCGGGTTGACCTGCGAAGCCGGGAAGGTACCGGCGCTCGACGCCTTCAGGCCATACTTATTCGCAAAAGCTTGGGCCATCTGGCTCCTGCCGGCGTTGTGCACGCATACGAACAGGAGCGAGCTCTTCTCGACCATGGCTACTCCTCTTCATTACTCCTGCCTATGAATGCTGCATACGCCAGCCCCGCGAGCGCGGCACCGGCCAGCGGGCCTGCCCAGTAGATGATCTGGTCTGCAAAGTATCCGGAAGCTATCGAGGGACCCAGGGTCCTCGCGGGGTTGAACCCTGCCCCGGTGAGCGGACCGATCAGCAGTATCAGTACGAAGAGAGTCGTCCCCACCAGAGCGGCCTGCCTGACTCTGCCCCTGATGTGGCCCGAGGCCAGGAGGGCGGCCGATGAAAGGAAGAACGTGCCGATCAGCTCCAGTGCGAACCCGATGAGAGGGTTGACCCCCGCCGCAAGCTTCGTGGAACCGAGGCTGTCTGCCAGGCCCGAAGAGCCGAAAACCGCCCTCAGCGTTAGGCCGGCGAGCAGCGCACCCGCGAGCTGGAAGCAGAAGTAGAGGACCAGCACGTCGCGTCTCGTGATGTGGGCTAGACCGTGAGCCAGCGTCACTGCGGGGTTGATATGAGCGGAGTATCTCCCGAGAAGCAGGATCACCAGCGCTACCGTGGCGCCGAACGAGAAGGCGATGAAGAACAGGGCCTCGAGTGCGTTCAGGCCCGGGATAAGGGAGGCCACTATCACCGACGATGGGCCCAAAAGTACGAGGAGGTAGGTCCCAGCGAGCTCGGCGAGGCATTCTTTCCTGTAGGCCGCGTAGGGGATGGCCATTATTGAACGGGGATAGGCGAGCAGTTTCCATCATTCTCTTCTGGCTGTTGTTGATGATGGTCTACTGCATCCGGAAAGGCAACGGCAGTAGGAAATTCCGCTCTCAGTGTTTTCACCCGTCATGGAGCGGTTGCTCGCTCTGGGCTTATTATTGACTACATTCGCCCTTGTATCTGCCGTCGGTCTCCTTCCTGACCAGACCATGTATGACCAGCCTGCGGACCGCCCTCGACAAGATCTCCTGATGGAGGTTTGTTGAGGCCTTCAGTTCACCGAAGGAGATCGGATGCGCGGCATCGCAGATGGCCCGGCAGATGGAGGATTCTCGGTCGGTCAGCTCTACGCAGTCGCCGTTCACGCACTGGCCGGGCCCGCACGCTATCTCCAAGGCTGGCTGGAATCAGCCCTCGGCCTATTTATTGACTGCGCCGACCGAGGCGATCAGGCGAATCAGGGGACGAGACCGAGTGCTCGCAGAAACTCGACTGTGCCTCGGTTCCCAATCCCGTTCTCGGGCTCGAGTTTCAAAGCCTATATCTTTCCACACAGATATGCACAGATTGGCGACCAAGAACATAGCCATATCGGAAGAGGCATATCAGAGATTGAAGGCGCTCAAGAGGCCTGGAGAGAGCTTCACAGACGTGATCGAAAGAATGACGCGCAGCAGAGGTGTCCTGGACCTGCTGGGACTCCTCTCAAAGGCAGAAGCCGAAGAGGCTGCGGAAAGGATCAGGGAGGGCAGGGAGCAGAGCTCGCGCCGTCTCATGCACACGGTCGAGAAGCTGAGCTGATGTGCTTGCCGATACCACCTTCCTGATCGACCTTATGCAGAAGGACGAGCGCGCCAGGGCAAAGGCCGAGAAGCTGGTCGACGAGTTGTACCGCTGCTGCGGTCAGAAGGGGTTTCCCGAAAAGATTGTGCAGAGACCTCGACGAGAACCCTAATTAAGGGAGAGCGAAACGCGGGTTTTTAGGTTTAGAGGCTATTGACGGTAAGGATCGATGAGGAGAAGGTATTCAGGCTTATCAACGAGAAGAAGCCCAGGGGCATCGTAGTCAACGCTCCGGGCGGCCTCATCCGCCAGACGAGGAACCTCATGGAGAGGATAGAGGCACAGTATGGCATCCCCTGCTACCTCATCGGCGACTCGTGCTTCGGCATATGCGACACGGTCGATGACGAGGTCACCAAATTGGACGCCGACCTCGCCCTGCACATCGGTCACAACGCGGTCCCCGAGGAGATCGGCGAGTTCACCCACCTGATCGACGCCAAGGACGACATAAAGTTCGACGCCATAATTGACAGATCGATCGAGGTCTTCAGGCCGTACAGGCGGCTTGGTCTGGCCACCTTCAGCCAGCACCTGGACGAGCTGGGGCCGGCAAAGAGGCAGCTGGAGGCGGCAGGATTCGAGGTGCACCTCGGCAGGGAGAACAATCTCCTCTTCCAGAGCCAGACGTTCGGCTGCGACTTCTCGACGATCTACCCCATGAGCAAGGAGGTCGACGCCTTCTGCTACCTGGGTGGGAGCGAGTTCCACGCCGTAGGGGTCGCGCTCGCCACGGGAAAGCCCACCTACCTCCTGGACCCCTACCTGGAGGAGGTCAGGGACATGAAGGAGGAGGCCGAGATCCGGAGGAAGCGGTCGATACTGGGCGTCTACAAGGCGCTGGACGCGCGCGTCTTCGGGGTCGTGACCGGCCTCAAGGAGGGCCAGAAGATGCTGGGACGGACGAAGTGGATCTCGAAGAGGCTCGAGATGAACGGGAGGAAGGTCGTCCAATTGGCGATGCGGGACGTAACCCCGGCCAACCTGGCGCCGTACAGGGACATAGAGGCGTTCGTCCAGACCGCATGTCCCCGCATATCCATAGACGGGTTCACGTTCGACAGGCCCGTCCTCTCCATACCCCAGGCGGACGCCCTCGTGAGGCTGATGGAGGGGCGGGAGATAGGGGAGTTCCTAGAAAGACCTAAGTGGATTGAGTTGACGACCGGGCTGATACCAAAGTCGAGATGAAAGATGAGTTGAGCGCAAACAAGCAACTGAGAGCACTGCCGGGAGACGCGCTGGCGGTCGCTGAGGAGTACCTGCCAGGCGACAACGCGTACGACGCGGACGGGACCATCAGGGCGCTGAAGGCGGGGATCGTCCTGAAGGACCTCAAGGAGAAGGAGATCAACGTAAAGTCCACCGCGGTAGCAAAGCTCCCCGACGTGGGAGACGTCGTCACGGGTCAGATCGAGGTGGCCCAGTCGAGCACCTCGAACCTCAAGATATACTACCTTAACGGTAAGCCCACCCAGGGCGGTTTCGTCGGGATAATCTTCCTCAGGGAGGAGAGAGGGGGAGGCCGTGGGATGCGGAGGACCGCCATGAAGCTCGGTGACGTGGTGAGGGCCAAGGTCATCAGCACGATGAACGCCATGATCCACCTCTCCATCGGCGAGCCCCACCTCGGCGTGATCGCATCCCTCTGCAGCGTCTGCGGAAGGCCCCTTTTCATGATGGACGGCAGGGCGCAGTGCAAGAACTGCGGAAACGTGGAGGACCGGAAGTTCGCCGACGACTTCGGCAGGGAGCCGATCCAACCATGACCTTAATAACCCACTGATTTCGCAGGCCGTCGGAACATGCTAGTCCAGGTGCTGCGAGAGGGCGAAAGAGAGTTCACCGTAGAAGTGACGGGTGAGGACTACTCTCTCGGAGAGATAATCCATCATGAGCTCTTGGACGAGAAGAACGTGACTTTTGCAGGCGTCCTTCCGCCACATCCCCTGATAAAGAAGCTGATCATCAAGGTAAAGGCCCAGAGGATCAAGCCGGAGAAGGCGTTCCTTGCGGGTCTGGAGACCGCTCAGAGCAACACCCAGGGGCTGCTCGAGGCCGTCAACAAGGCGCTCAGCGGTGGGGCGGAATGAAATTCTGTCCAAAGTGTGGCACCAGGCTCAAGCTGAAGCAGATCAAGTCAGACAAGACCAGTACGATAACCTACCTCTGTGACAACTGCGGCTTCTCGGACAAGGCAGGGAAGACGGTCACACAGGCGACCGAGGAGGAGCTGACCGACGCGCCGGTCATAAAGGTGGTCGGGGAGAAGGAGAGCAAGCTCACCTCGCTCCCGACGACGAAGATGGAGTGCCCCAAGTGTGGGCACGGGGAGGCCATGTGGTGGTTCGTGCAGACACGGAGCGGCGATGAGCCGCCCACGCAGTTCTACCGCTGCATGAAGTGCAACCACACCTGGAGATCATACTCCTAGATCGAGTCCTTCGTGTGGACGATGGTCGCGTCCCCGTTCGAGATCATGACCTCGGCGTTGGCCGCGGGTATCTCGGCGACGTCGTGGACCCTGAAGGGCCCGTACCGGTTCAGGTCGAAACCGACGACCTCCTCCAGCGGCTTTTTGAAGCGGACCGTCACCATCTTCCGCATCTGGTCCTTCTGCAGGGTCGTGAAGACCGACTGCTGGCCGTTAGCGACCGCCTTCACGAACCTGCCGCGCATCCTCTCGAACTCCATGTAGAACTCGCAGACGAACTTCTCTTCGGGCAAGAGATCTCGGACGTCGTGCCTGCTTAGGGCCTTGGCTATCCTCCTGTCGAGGAGCTGCCGGCCCATCCCCTCCAGGAGCCAGAGCTGCTTCCGGGTCAGCCTGCTCAGGGGGTCGTCGGCTGTTATGATGTCCCCGCTGCTCCTGCGCAGCTTCTGCACATATGTGGCGATCCTCGAGTAGGTGTCGGCGGGCAGTTTCGTCGGATGCTCCGACTGCTCCTCTGCATCGAGCAGCTGCTTCAGGACCTGAATCGTCTGCTCCTCGACCCTCAATTGATTACGGCACCCAACCCTCGGGCCAGAAGATATACGGCTGCGTAAATAGGTATCTTGACCGTCGACGAGTCATAGGGGCCGAACCTCACGCCGTTCAGGAAGAACTCCGGGGAGTAGTAGATCTTCACCGTGACGGCCTCGCCGCTCAGGACGACGGGCTGCTTCTGCGGGTCGAACTTTTCTAGTGACTCGACCCTCATCTTCAGCAGCCCCGAGCTGCCGTGGAGGGTCCCGGGCATCCGGAAGACCCTGTGGATGTCGGTGGTCACGGACTCGTCTATCGATGCGGCGTTGGCTGCGATGATCTGGTTCGTGAGCTTCTGGTTCCTCTTCGGATAGGCGCTGTCGGTCGCGGCGGCGGCGGCCAGGTACAGGTTGGCCCTGCGGTTCCAGCCCAACTCTGCGCGGCCCGAGGCCCTGTCCTGCGCCTTCAGGTTGAAGCCGGTCCCCCTGATGTAGTTGGCCATCTCCGTCCTTATCTGGGGGTCGGCCGTCTCGAACCTCTCGTCCTGCACCTGGGCGTGGTATCCCCTGTTGCCGGAGAAGTACAGCCGGATGCCCTGCGGGTCAACCCCGAAGTCGTCCTGGAGAAAGTCCACCAGCCGTTTCACGTGCTCCTTGGTCGCGTTGAGGCACTCACGGCAGCTCCAGTGCATCTGCTCGACGGCCTGGCCGCGGCAAAACGGGCACCTTCCGGGCTTATTCCCCGTGCCGCCCCTGTGGCAGTCGCCGCAGAACCACCACGCGTGCGCAGCCTTGCAGGGGGTGGGGATCGAGTCAGCGTCGATGTCGAAGATGAGGTCGGCCCCCCTCCATCCCTTCTCGTCCATCTGCAGCGTCGGCCTTTCGTAGACGGCGTTGGAGCAGTACACGGAGGAGGGCGCCTGTTTTACGAGCTCTGCGAAGAGCTCTCCCTGGTTCTTGAACGAGAGGTGCCTTATCATCCCGCCGCCGAACGGGATGTAGCCGAACTCCCTCGAGGCCATCTTCGATGGGACCTCAACCAGGTCGTGGTGCTTGAAGTAGTGCTCGCGGTAGGCCTTGCGGAGGAAGGACTCGACCTTTTCATCCATCAGGAATCGACTTTTGCGGGATAGCTAAAAACGAATTGTTTCCGAAGGTGGGACAGCGGCCCTGACGGCCTCCAGAATTCCTGATGACCCTCATGGGGGGCTTTTCTATGCTTCTGCGCTTCTCTGCCATGGAGGAAGAGGACCCGGTCCAGGGAGAGGCCCCAAAGACGAGAACGGGAGTCTCCGAAACATCTTCGTCACCGAAAGTCAGTCAGGAACCTGATTTTCCTGAGGTTCGAAGCGGCTCTGGGTCTCAGTCTGTACATTCAGAAGCAACTGCTGAAGCTGAACAGGAGCCTCAGGAGTCTATGGAACATTCCACTCGAACGACGCTGTCTGATTCTGAGAGCCAATCAGAACGGGGCATTATCCAGCAGACTTCTGCTACGGTTAGTGAGACATCGGACGGACCTGTGCTCGGCGAAGACTCGTCCAGACAGTTTGGGTCTTTTCCGATGGTCCTCAGTGCAAGAGCGTATGGTTGTACGTACGTGAAGAAAAATGGGCAAATTGGCGGGAGTGTTGATTTCAGGCTGAGATGGCAGCAGGTCAGGACTGCAAATGGAGTCAGATTCGAAGAACAGAAGCTCTATCGGGTCTCAGGCATGGTGGAAGACGTCTTTGATTTCCAGGCGCACTTTTTTGCCTCTGGGTATCGGCAGATCATAATCCATGTGCCCGTGAGGTGCCTGGACAGGATAAGACCGCTGGAGGTTCACAAGCTGACCATATCGTCCGTCGAGGAGATCGAGACGATGAAACCGGTGGGGGAGATCGTCGATGGGATCCACGTTTCGTCGTGGCGGAGGTTCGCCAACTCGAAGCTCGTGGATAGCGAGAAGGGGGAAGATTTTGGAGACGGGCCACCCAGACGGTTGAACGAGATTGAGCGGATGTGGCTTGCCGGAGTGATCGATGGAGAGGGTTCTATCTTCATCATAAAGCTCACACGCGGATTAGCTGCCAAGGGCCGACGAGGCTTCAGCTACATCCCAGCGATCAGCCTTAGCAGTACGAGTGAGGCATTTGCGAGGAAGGTAAGAGAGATTATCGGAAGAGGAGCAGTGAACTTTACCGAAGAAAAACGTCCGAACTGGAAGGACAAATGGTCTTATCGTTGTGGAGGTCTGGTCGTTCGCGGCCTTCTGCCACAATTACTACCTCATCTGCTCATCAAGAGGGAGGTCGCCGAGAAGATGCTGCAGTACCTCGCTTTCGTTGATGCTACCCCAATCGATGGACGTATGGAAATCCCACCGGGTTATTACGAGAGGTTGGACTCGCTATATATCACAGTCAAGGAGTCGAACGAGAAAGGAAAGGACGTGCCGGCCGAAGTTCTTGCTGCGATGCTTACGCTGCCCAAGAGTTTGAAGAATAGAGGGCGAGGCAGTAGAGCTGTCGATTGTAGAGTAATGACCGAAGGAGAGAGCGCCTGGCTGGCAGGGGTGGTAGACGGCGAGGGTTCCATCTTTCTCTCGAAGGTAACCCATCCTGCGTACAGAAGAGGCTTCTTCTACCGGCCCCAGATTGAAGTAAGTAACTCGAATCGATCTTTCCTGGTCCGGGTGATGGAGATCATCGGAGAAGGGACGGTACAGCCAGCGAGAAAGGGAGGGGAGAGCCTTAGGACCAGATGGGAGTATAGTGCCGCCAGCGGAGTGCTTCGTGCGATTCTTCCGCAGATTTTGCCCTACATGGTCATCAAAGGAGAGACAGCGGGTAAGATACTGGAGTACTTCCAGTATATCGATGAGCATCCTATTCGTAGCAAGAAAGAGATATCCAAGGAATACTATGAAAAATTGGACTCGCTCTACTCGGCGATCAAGAAGATGAATGAGAAGGGCAAGCCATCCAAAAGCTGAGATGCAATTATTACATAATAATAATAAGAGAAATCTTACGAATCTGCTATGCGGGGAGCGAGAAAATAACTTACGACCGCGCCCTGTTCGTTGAGCTTGAACGTCAGTTTTGCGGGCTTTTTGCTCGAGAACTGGAGCAGCACGGTCTCGGCGGTGCTCCCGAGGGCCTTTGAGATGCTTAGAAAATAGTCGATGTTGTACGATGCCTTGGCCTCTGCCTTGACGTCCATCTCGAGCACGTCTGCCCCGTTCTTGTCAAGCTGTATGGTGGCCGCCCCGATGTCGCTCTTGCCGCCGAACGAGACGCCGTCCTTCATCGCGCTGATGGCTACCTGGTCTGCCACGACAGAGATGTCCCCGAGGACCTTCTCGAAGATGCTCTTGCTCATGGAGATGCTGGCGTCAAAGTCGAGCTTCGGGAGAGGCGCGGTGCCCGAGGTGCTCTCGATCAGGTGGATCCTGAACTCCCTCTTGTAGCCGTTCATCAACCGCAGGAGGAGCGCGTCCTCTTCGGTGGAGGTCAGCTCGATGCTGTCCTTCGCGTCCGTCCTTCCGATCAGCTTCACAAAATCTTCCACCCTGATGCTGAACTTGAAGGGCTTGTCGCACTCATACTTTTCGAACGCGGTGTTCGGCCACATCAGGTCAACGAGCGCTATGTGCGAAGGGTCCATCGCTCTGAAGATGAGGGCCTCGCTGCTCGCCTCGAAGGTAGCCTCCTCCACAAGCGTCTTTATGGCAGATGCCACCGCTTTCCACTCTACCGCAGTCGAAGTCTTGGTGAAGAGCAAAGGAAGATAATCAAGCTCGGGTTCGAGGCTGACCCGTAATTAGCTTTTGGGTCGGTCGTCCAGCAGCCGATGGATGGACGGATGACAGACGCCATGTCGAGACGGTGCCGGCCTCCTCCTTCATCCGCCATTTGCGGCCCTACCAGGGCATCGTTCCCTCGCTGCCAGACGGGACGGCGGCGACCTGACCACAATACATAAATTTGGATTGCTTAGGACTCGGCTGAAAACAATGAAAATCCCCAAGGAGCTTAACACCTTCTGTGCGCACTGCAAGAAGCATACCCCGCACTCGGTCAGTCTTTACAAGAAGG